>CAYJPZ010000212.1:0-5991 GCA_964372185.1 uncultured candidatus Brocadiaceae bacterium | reverse complement strand
ACCCCCTCTGTAGGCCGTATATACCCCAAACTAAGCCGAACTCCTCTTTGTCCCCAATTTTCTGTCAAACAAATTTTAAAATATTTTTGCTGAATAGTTACCAAAAAAGTGGTAATGACGGCATGGCGTGGATATGCGAGCTTGATTGCTGGCGCTTTACCTCCGTCTGGATGCCGCACATGAATTCGTCACGTGTGCCGTGGGTGGCCGTACTCAAGGACGTGCCGGACGATGAGCCGGATGACCTGTTTAACGTTGCCCAACGGGTGGATCACAGCGGGCAACAATTCGATTGGGGGGCGTCAATCTACCAGGGCATTAATGTGATGCCATCACTGGCAGTAACTGTAGCGCCAACGCCCTCAATGTTATGGACAAATTACCGTATACGCCGCATAGGCTTTGATGCGGCGATGAATTTGGGTAAATCCACACTTCGCACCGAACTTGCTTACACTGACGTACTCAGCAACAACCAAGACGGCTTATACACATTACATGGGCAACCATACGATCAGATACAAGCCGTGTTAGGTATGGATCGTAATCTGGCAGAAAATCTCAACCTCAATTTGCAATTGTTAGGACAGTGGATACCAGATGATTATGGTTCAGAAAGTACGTTACCTGCGGATGTCCAGCCACTCGTTACCATGCAACGTATCGTAAATCAGCAACCCGTAAAAAACCTTTACGGTATAAGTTGGCGGCTGCGCAAGACATTACTCCAGGACACCTTGTCGCTGGAATTCGCCGGTATTGCTTATGGCAATGGGCAAGGCGGTTTGTTGCGTCCGCGCGTTGAATATCAAATTGACGACCACAATAGCGTCACCATTGGCGGTGATCGCTTTTTTGGTGATAAAGACGCCATGATGGGCGTACTTGAAGACGATAGTGTGTGGTTTGCGCAGTGGACTTTTGCGTTTTGATTAGTCAGATAGGTTGGTTGGACTCAGTGAACAGATTGTGCCAAATGAACTTTTTTATTCTAAAAGCTGGAATGCACCCGTGTTATCCTAAATACACACCCGGTTTCGCCCTTCAACCTTTGCGCGGTAAAGCAGCTTATCTGCCTTATTAATCAAATCATCCATTTTTTTGATATCAGGGGTGGGATAACCCGCAACGCCTATGCTGATCGTACACCTGAGGGGTCCCTTGATACTCTCAAGAACGCCATTAAACTCGTATTGCTCAATTGCCGTCCTAATTCGTTCGGCCAGGGATACGCCGTCCTCCAGGCTTGCTTCCGGCATGATAACCATGAATTCTTCTCCACCATAGCGGCCAAGTATATCATACGTCCTGATACTGTTTTTTAAAATAAGTGACACTTTTCGCAGTATTTCGTCGCCCTGAAGATGTCCGTATGTGTCATTTACCCGCTTGAAATGGTCGATATCCAACAGCAAAAGGATAAGGGGGAGTTTAAACCTTTCTGTTCTGGAATATTCTCTGTATAAACATTCACGCAGAAAACCGTGATTATAAATACCGGTCAGGCTGTCGGTAATAGCAAGTCTTTTCACCTTTGCGTAAAGCCAGGCATTGTCAATGATAACGAAGGCCTGCTTTACCACAATTTTCAAAAAATCTACTTCTTTACTGTCAACTTTTTTAGAAACATGGTGAGCCAATACAATCAGTCCATTCAGCTTGTTCGCATGTTTGATTGGCACGGCAAATGACGCTATTTCGTTTTTGACGATAGCGCCCTCAGGCGTTATCCGGTCTGTATTGAGAACCATTACCTTGCCTAAAGAACCTGTTTCAACTCCATTCGTCGTTAGAAGAGACTTTGTGTGGTCGTGCACCGCTTTCAGATACTGTTCGCTGACGGTATGGTTTATCTCAAAAATACTTTCTATGTCGTACTGTTGTATTATTACTATAGCCGCTATATCATAATCCAGTATTCTTGCTAACGTCCCCATGACAACCTTTACAATTCCATCGAAATCCTCGTTTTCCAGCTCGATCAAAGCGCTCATCTCATTAAAGACAGTAACTTCGAACAATTTTTTATCAAGCAAGTTATTCATTTTCGAGACGATGTCGACCGCTTTAACAAAACCGCTTTTTCTCACAAGCGGTTTGTCTGTAACTTCGCCCGGTTTCTTTTTCAGGAGGTCATCCACTATTTTTAAGAGCGACGTCTGTATGAAATCTTTGCATAGGTACGCGTCTGCGCCCGTCTTAACGCCCCAGTATTTATATCCCGACTGGTCCTTTTCCGTCAGCACGATAATAGGGATGTTACGAGTCTCAACGTCCGATTTCAGTAACCGGCTCACCTGGTATCCATTCATCCCCGGCATCATTCCATCAATGAGGATGATATCGGGCAGTTCTCTGAATGCCTTCTCTATCGCTTCTACTCCATCGTTTGCAAGAAACGTCTTGTACCCGTTGCTCTCCAAAAGCTTAGTAACGCCTTCAGAAAATGAAACATTATCGTCTACAACTAAAATGCGTACTTCCATAAATACGATCCCTTGTAAGTTATCATTTACTCTATTATATTTTTAACGACATTTGTATTATATAGCCAAACAAATCATGTTTTCGATGAAGAAACCAGTAAATAAGGGGAAATTTCGCTGCGATTTTTCTAAAAATAGAAGCTTTTGGCTATAACATGCTGCTGGCCGGCAGCTTTGCGCCTAAACGTATGCGCTTAGCAGATCAACGTTCCTGGCGCATATCTCGTTTAGTTGTTTTACCGTGAAAACCTCACTAACCAGCCATTCGTCACTCCGGGAATCAGTTTCTACCGTGCGCATCACGTTTTTGTATTCTTTTACAGCCTGTCGGAAAAGGTTGGCGTCCTTATACAGATTTCCAAGATAGTAGTGCGATAATAGCGTCTTTTCGTTTAGGTATATCGCCCTCTTAAAAGAGACAACAGCCTTTTCTTTTTCGCTGCTCTTATAGTAAACAATCCCCATCAGTTCGTAGGCATCTGCATTGAGATCGTCAATATCCAGGACGTCGGCTGCTTTTCTCAATGCCTTGTCATACAGCCCCATGTTTGCATACACCTTTCCGAGGAAAAGGTGTGCATCTGTGTTCTTCGGGTCTTTTTCTATGATGGTCTGGATGTCTTCCAGTGTTTCTTCGTCATCATCACCCGTGAATGATAATCCTTTTTTCAACAAGATATGCAGCTTCTCTCTGGTGCAGGCATTGCCGTCCACGGTGCGCGGCGCATTTCTTTCTGTATGTGTCGATAATGTACTCGTGCCAGTTTTCCGATCGGGCTGCGCTTCGGGCTGCGCTAAGGAGGGCATCTTTCGGTTGGTGATACTGCTTTCCTTTATCCAGGAAACTGCGGTATTCGAAAGGTGCCTCTGCCGATATTGTTGAGAAGAACCGCCTGACAAAGCCGGTAACATCCGGGTATAGGAGGCGGGTCTTTCATGTGTCGTCAATTCAGACGGGGATTGGATGGGATTTTTGGCGTTTTTTCGATAGAGGAATACCCCTAATATCTCCTCCAGGGTAAATTCGTTTGATACCTGCCAGAGAGATTCTGAGTGGCCTACAAAGAAATAACCACCTGAAGTCAGTGTGTCGTAAAATCGGTGAATTACCTTTTTGATTGTTTCCAACTCGAAATAGATAATCACATTTTTGCAAAAAATGACGTCAAACCCATTTTCACCTGTTGGTAGATAAGGCTCTATGAGATTTACTACGTCAAAATGAATAAGCTGCTTTACCTCTTCCGTCAGGTGGTATCGCCCATCCTTCTGGACAAAATATTTACTCAGTATTGACTTATCAATTGCCCTCATGCTGCCTTTGCCGTAGACGCCCTTTCTTGCGTACGACACGGCCCCAGCACTGATGTCCGTTGCGTAAATGGAAAAGTTGATGTCGCCTGCGGGGAAATTTTCCATAATCGCCATTGCCAGGGTATACGGCTCTTCACCGGTGGCGCATCCTGCGCTCCAGATTTTAATTTCTTTTCCATTGTTTTTCTCTCTCAGCGCGGGCAGGACGTCGTGTATCAGCGTATTTATTTGGCGCTCGTCACGAAAAAAAAACGTTTCTTTGATTAATATGAGATCGAGCAACTCAGCGAATTCTTTCATTCCCTGAACGTTCGTTGTCAGGAATGTATAATAAGCGCCATAATCCTTCAGACCCAGGGCGTGCATACGAGTATCCAGGCTCATGGCAAAATAGTTTTGCTTACCTTCATCCATGTGAATGCCGGTACGGGTTTCAATGTATTCGCGAAAGAGATTAAAATCAGCCTTTGATAATGTCTTTTTTTCTGACATGGAAAATCCTAAAAAACAAGTTTACAAAAATTTGGGAATGTACCCTACAGGGAACAGACCCTATTTCTTCCCTCTGCTTTTGCCTTATAAAGGGAGTTGTCGGCCTTACGTACCAAATCCTCTATCGTTGTAATCCCGGCGTCCGGACAGCTTGAAACACCTATGCTGATGGTACATTTCATAGCCTTGTTTTCAGTCCCAAAATTGAACTGCGCAATTTCTTGCCTGATTCGCTCCGCCAGGCCACAACCATCTTCCCGTTTTGCCTCCGGCATGATGATAGAAAATTCTTCACCGCCATAACGACCCAATACGTCATAGATTCTGATATTTTTCTTCAAAATCCTTGCTACTTTTCGCAGCACGTCGTCTCCCTGAAGGTGTCCGTAGGTATCGTTTATTTTTTTAAAGAAATCAATATCCATCAGCAGGAAGGTAAGCGGAAGTTTAAACCTTCCGGTCCTTGCAAATTCTTTGCTTAAATTTTCATAAAAGAAACCGCGATTATAAACACCCGTGAGGCTGTCGGTAATTGCAAGATTTCTTATCTTACTGTATAGCCATGCATTTTGTATAATGACATACCCCTCTTTAATCACCGTTCTAAAAAAACCTTCTTCTTTACTGGCAATTTTATCAGCGGCGGCATGGGCCAGTATAATTACCCCACCCAAATTATCAGCGTATTTTATCGGCACTGCAAAATATGATATCTGCTGTTCATTTACGTCCACGGCATCCTTAATCTTTTCCTTGTCGAGAACCGTTATTAACTCATCTGAAGACAAATCAATGTCGTACTCTTTTAAATATTTTTTGATATATTCCCTGATTTTGCTAAGATACAGCTTGCTCACCGGGTGATTTGGCTTAAAAATACATTCAACGTTATGGTCTTCCTTGACTACGATTGCCGCCACGTTAAACTCCAATATTTTCGAAAGCATCCCAATCACGACTTCTACGATGCCCGGAAAATCATCAATTCCCTTTTCGACGAGCGTACACATTTCATACAGCACCGTTGCTTCAAACAGCTTTTTGTCGAGCAGGTCATTTACTTTGGAAACGACGTCGATTGCGTTAAGAGAACTACTTTCGCGGATAAGGGAATGGGGCGATGCTACCCGTTCTCTTTTCGCGAGGAGTTCATCCATCGTTTTTAAGAGCGTGGATTGCACTGATTCCTTAGACAAATAAGCATCTGCGCCGGTTTGAATGCCCCAATACTTATCACTTGCCTGGTCCTTGACCGTTAACATTATGATGGGGATGTTGCAGGTTTCCGGATCTGATTTTAAGAGACGGCATGCCTGATAGCCATTCATCCTGGGCATCATCACATCAAGCAAAATCAGGTCCGGCAGTTCCCGGAATGTTTTTTCTATTGCCTCAATTCCATTGCTTGCGGTAAATATTCTATATCCATGGCCTGCGAGAAACCTGCTGACAACCTCCACGATCAGGGGGCTATCGTCCACTATCAAAATAGACTTATTCATACATATCCCTGGCTATGATGTTAATCAAAAAAAATTACCCTTTGTAGAACGAAGTGGTACTTCGTTCTTAACCGTGTCTTTTCATAAGAGGGCGAAGAGGTTCTTCACCCTGCAAACACAACTTTGAATTTCCTATACGTTAAATTAGGTTGGGTTTTAAAAGACAAAAACCCAACAACTTTTTTCTTTGAATTTAT
>CAYJPZ010000211.1:0-6046 GCA_964372185.1 uncultured candidatus Brocadiaceae bacterium | reverse complement strand
CACATACACAATAATCCATATCCTGAGCAAATCCCGGATTGTAATACGTTTGCTAAGATAGCCCACGATATTGAGATTGTTACCGGTAAAGAGTTCCGCTCCGGCCGTTTCAACCAGTATGAGTCCGAGTGAAAACACCAAACCCATAATAAGAGAGGTCATTCCCAAATGCAGGGCAGAATCGCTCGTTACAAAGGTGGCAAACTGGGCGCCCATGGCAACAAAGATACCGGCCAGGATACTCAATATAAAGGTTTGCTTGACACGCAATCGTGCCCTGGTGACGGCCTTGTTTTCTACAATGGATGCGGTTTGAAGAGGTGAATACGCTGTGCCGGTGTGCGCATCCGGGCTGGATTTCTTCACATCATTTTCTATCACCTTCGCACCTCCTTTTCCTTTTTGGGATGGTGTAAATATACAAACCAGTAAGCGCCTGCAACTAACACCATGCCGCCGATTGCATTTCCAAGAATGACGGGGCACAGATTATCGATCAAAAATCCTTTAAAAAAAGTAAGCTGAGAAAGGTCTAATTTTCCGCCGTGTGCCTTTTCAGCAACGGTCAGTACCGCCCTGTTGTCTTTCAGGAGAATGCCCATAGGGATAAGCCACATATTGACAACACCATGCTCAAACCCACATGCCATGAGACAGGAAACCGGCCACAGTAATGACAGTATTTTATCAATATTACTTTTGCCGCAGTAACACAACCAAACCCCAAGACATATCAGGGCATTGCCCATCATTCCACGCGCGAAGAGGACACCGAACGAGGTATTTACCTTCTCATTGGCCAGGAGGATAATTTTCGCGCCCAGCAGGTAGTTGCTCATCATCCATTGCTCAGAGGTATATATCAATACCACCATGGATAATGCGCCAGTAAGATTACCAATAAACGCTATGGTTATATTCCTCGTAAATGCCCCGCCAGTGATTTTCCGGGACAGAAAAGACATTGCGACAAGAGGGTTCCCCACAAAAAGTTCAGCGCCGGTAATTACAATTAAAACCATCGCCAGCGTAAAAGCCGCACCGCCGATGAGTTGATTTAAACCGTAACTTGAGGTTGCGGTATGGGTGACCAACATGAAAAGTTGCGTGCCAAGCGCGATAAAGACCCCCGCAAGTATACTGAGAACGAATAGGGTTAAAGCGCCAAGGTTTGTCCTGGCTATGCCTGCGAGTTCCGCTTTATCAGCTATTTCTTCCGGTGTAGAAGCATCAATGTCGATAATTGGTACGGCGGATTTTCGCTTGTATGCACGGTCATCCTGCAAGTCAGGCATAAATACCTCCATCATAAAAACGATAAATACCTTGTTACGATAATCTTCTTCTTAAAATTTCGTAGAAGTTTTCTCTTTTCCCAACCATTAAAAAGTAAACAATATTTTTAACCTCTTCAATTGAATATGCTATTCTGTAATCGACTTTGTTCTTTCTGAAATGATAGCTTGAAACGTCCTCCAAATCTCCCTGTAATTTTTCGCCACGATAAGGCTCATGTAAAATGTTTTCTAAATGTATATCATAAATTTCCCTTACAATGCTCTTGTCCCGCTTTTTTAGATCACTTTTAACCCTGGGATGATACTCATCTTTATAAGACACCTTTAAAAATCTCCTCCCTTGTCAGGGTTTTCACTTTTTTAGATTTTAATTCATGCAGTCTTTTTTTAATTTCTTTGCCTTCTCCTGACAACAAAAGAAGAAGTGTTTCCTTATCCTCTTTTTTTAATTTCTTAATTGAATTTGCAATATCTTCAACTTTTAATTTGACCATAATTCCAATGCTCATTTTCCCCTCCTTAAATAATTTCTGTTGTAAATTTTAAAAACAGGGTGGCACTCCGAATGAAATGCATCTATTGAGTCGGGACTACCAACAATAATATTACTATCAATAACAAGCTTCATTCTTGCCACTCCATTTTAACGTCTTCAACACGGTTATCGCCACTGGAAAATAGTCCAATAGTTTCAATCAATCCTGAAAAATGCCTTCGCCCATTCTATTGTTTGTTTGCTTAAAGAGATCAAGAATAGGCTTTATCGCTTTAACGCTCTTGCGTTTTCCCAGTAGGTAAACAGCCCGCTGAACCGTCTCTTGTTCCGGATGTCTCAGCGCATTGATTAACTTTTCCTCAAAATGCTTGTTTTCGTATTCCGGTAAATGAGCATTGCAGTAAGGGCAGATAGTATCAACCTGCCGTATTTCTTTCCAGCACACAGGGCAAAAAAATGTCATGGTTTTTTAAAAGAGCTAAAGTATTACAAAATTTCAAACCTTCGTAGAGACGCATAGCAATGCGTCTCTACATGGGCTGCAAATAAAGGTTGCCGAATGCCTTCCTTGAAAGCTTTCGACTTACCTGAAGATATTTTTTACTAATATCTACTGCTATGTCGTATTCCAGTTTCTTTAAACACAACGGGCATTCAACATAGTTATCGTTTTCTCGTAAACTTGGCATGACATTGCTTTCGTCTATACGCATGCCCATCTCCGGAGATTGGTTAACAAACTGATAGTTGCTCGTAAATATTCTGAATTTTTTAACGTTACCGCAGTCAGGGCATACAAAGAAGGCGCTGGTCTGCATACCTATTCTCCCTAAATTGTGGTATTATTGAATCAGACCTTTAACGGCTTTTACTTGTAGAACGAAGTGGTACTTCGTTCTATAACCGCGGTTTCTCATGAAGAGCGAAGAACCTCTTCGCTCTACAAACCGCCAATTTGGTTGTGGCTATGCTGTGTTATGCAATTTCATTCAGACTGCGGCCTCGCCAGATTCGTTGGTGCGAATACGATAAACGTTTACTACGTCAAAAACAAATATCTTTCCATCACCGATACTTCCCGTCCTGGATTCGTTGGCGATCGTATCAACGATCTTTTCCACATCGGCACCTCTGACGATAATTTCAGTCTTGATTTTTGACACTAGATCAACACGAAACCTTCTTCCACGCCACATTTCCGTAATGCCTTTTTGGCTGCCATGTCCGGTTACCTTTGTAACCGTCATACCGGGATAGCCCAATACGGATAAAACATCTTTTACGATGGTAAACTTTTCCGGCCTGATGATTGCTTCTATCTTTTTCATAAATACCACCTCCTATAAAAATTCGACAAAGGCATTATTTCTTCCGCCTGTATTTTAGCTTGGAAATACAGCAGTGTAACAAAAAAACCCCTTGTCAAGACCAATGCTTCGACAAGGGGTTTTTTCTCAATGAAAAAACTCCTATCGAAGCAAGACTTCAATAGGAGTTATCAGCTACCGCGTAGCAATTAGGCGAACTCCATCGCCACTTTTCTTTACCAAACTTATCCCATCTTCATACTCATTTGCCCTTGTTTTACTTCAACCGGATTAATGGCATTCAACATATTCGCCAGGTTCTCTCTGTGTCCTTCCAGTTTATTGGCCTTGTCTGCCAATAAACCTAATTCAATCCGCACAGACTCTTCACCTGCCCTGCGCCGCTCCTGACCCTTTTGGATGGCTTGTTCTATTTGCGCTATAAGATCGATTCCAAGCCCTTTTAATTGTTTAGCATAAAGGCCAATGGTCTTGCCGATCCTTGTTGTAAGGTCTGAGCGTGTTCTGCCGCAGTTCCGGCCTACATCAGAAGACACCCGCTCCATCATCTCATGGAAAACCATCTTCCTGCTCATGGATTTAGGCAAGAGGGTGCGTAAAATGGACTTCACTTCTTCTTCGGTAGGCGCCGTGTACTCCTGCACCATATAATAAAAACCATTGTCTTTCGTCAGTTCCACGGCAAACTCGGCCAGTTCCATGGTTACCTCAAAGAGTATCTCGGCAGCCGCCTTAAACTCACGGATACTATCGTTGGAACGTTTCGTAAAACGGTTAAAGGCCTCCTGAATACTCTGTGAAATCGCCTGCTCGGTATCCTTTCTGAATACGTCGAAGCCCCCGGTGATCTCTTCCCTGATAACCTTTTGCATCTCATCCCTAAAGACGGTCGGGCCAAGCTCAGGGTTTTTCTCATAGAAATCGGTAAGGCGTTGTTTTATTCTCGCCGTCTCTTTTTCCTCTAACACCCGTAACAGTTCTTCCACCTTCAAGCACAACTTGTCGGATTCGCCCTTGAGCAGATAAGCAATATCTTCTCTATCCTGTTTCAGGTTTGTAACCAGTTTATGGAAGGTGTTTAACTTATCCTCTAATTCTTCGCCGGAAGCCTCCAGGGTTTTTTTCTCGATAGCTATCTGAGTTAGTTTCCGGGAGATGAATCGCTGTGCCTTGAATATGGCTGTATTCAGGACAATGTTCCCTTTTTCCGATGAAAGAAACCGCCCCAACACGTCTTCAAGATGCAACAGGCCACTCTGCGAAAGCTGGATATCGTTATTGGCTCCTTTTGCCTTCAGCGCTTCCCTGGCAGATATGGGCAGGATTTCATCGACGGCAACTCCCATTTCCTCCAAGACCTGTTTGTTAAAGGCGATTATTTCCTCAATCTCTTTCGGAGCCAAATTATCAATCTTGTTCAATACGAAGAATATCTTCTGGGTAGACCCTTTGATGGTTTCAATAAGTTCCTTTTCCACCTGTGAGATAGGGACATCGGCGCTCATGAGGAATAAAGCCGCATCCAGGTGGTCTAAAAAATCATACGTTGTTTCCGTGTTGTGCAGGAAGGTGGAACCGACGCCCGGCGTGTCAATTAATAGAATCCCTTCTTCAAGGAAAGGGGAGGGGTATTCGATGCGGGCGCATCGCACTCCGCGTATGTTTTTAGGATTCCCCTTTTCCGTTACATAATCGGGGAGTTCCTCTATGCGAATGTTCTTCTCGCTGCCATCTTCCATAAAGATATTGCACCTGAGTTCTTCTCCAAACCTTAGGATCGTTACTATGGACGTCAATGGCACTACGGAAGAGGGTAATATTTCTTTACCGATCAGGCTATTAATAAGGGTCGTCTTGCCTCTTTTAAATTGGCCAAGTATCACCAGATTGAAACAGTTTGTTATCAACTGCTCTCTGGCCATTGATAAAAGATTATCCGCCGGCCCCACCTCTTCTTTTGCCAAAGATTCGATGTCTTCAATGACGGCTAGTATCTCCGATTTATGCTTTACAAATTCCTCTAACACGCAACAATCCCCCTGATAAATTAGGCCTACGGCAACTGATTTGTATTCACACGCAAGGACACGGGCACCGTGTCCCTACATTGAAATTCCTATACATTTAATTAGGCCTTCGGCAACTTAAAACACGCAGAGGTAGGAGCCGTCTCCTGACGGCGATTGTCATTGCACGACGGCGAGCATGTACCCGGTCGCCAACAGGAGTTGGCTTCTACCAACAACTTTGAATTTCCTTAACATCAAATTAAAGGTACAGAGGACAATATTATTCGTTTCAACGCCGCTATGCCTCAATCTATCCGACTAAACAGCTTAAAGTAACTATCAATATCAAGCGTGTGATTACCATTACGCAAAACGATACGTTCCTTATTTGACTTGTTATGTAACAGCCAGTACATCAAAAATGCATCACACAAATCCAACTCTGTGTATTCAGCGCCTAACAAACCCGCACCCCGGAGATGTTTAACACTAATAATCTTTTCCATAAATCCCTCCTTATGAATTTAGGACGGGGATTTGTTTTGCGCCGTGTAACCGTCATAACAAAAAAACCCCTGTCGAGATTATGTCTTCGACAGGGGTTTCTATAAAACAAAAAAACTCCTATCGAAGAAAGACTTCAACAGGAGTCATTAGCTAGCATTTAGCGGTTTGGGCGAACTCCATCGCCGATAACAATAAAGAATGTACTATGGATTCAATTCTTTGTCAAGCGGTTTTTGATAAAATCAGGATATTCTAAAATGCACGAAGGATGCCGATAATCGTTCCGACCCGTCCGACGCAAAATATGAACATCCATTTTAACTCGTTCCCATTGCATCGTGTGCTATCGTCTAAGCAAACACCGTTAGATATTCAGTCCGAATTGTGCCGCCCCTACGGGGCTAAAAT
>CAYJPZ010000210.1:0-6070 GCA_964372185.1 uncultured candidatus Brocadiaceae bacterium | reverse complement strand
CCTTTTCCCAAAGCCAAGACAATCTACCAAAAACAAGGGAAATTGCAAGGGTTTTATTGTTGCGATGATAAAAAATTGCTTTTCCCCATAGAAAGCCAGTTTAGCATAACCGTACGCAAGAATTAAATTCCGTTGCATACCTTAAAAATATTGATAAAATAAAAGCATTTCAGAAGACGTAATGTAAGGATAAAACACCTTGAAAACCCTCGTGAATTATTACTGATAATTTGAATAATGAAAAAGAGGATACGGCTCTCTTTACAAAGGCTAATTGGAAACCTCTTTGGTGGGGTATTTTCCAGTTACTTAAATGCGCCTCATGGATTGGAGCTTGACGAACTCAGGCAATACCAGCCGGGGGATGACGCCAGGTCCGTCGATTGGAAGGCAACCGTAAAAACGGGTAAACTGCACGTGCGCTTGAAATTGGTCGATAAGCGGGTAACCATCGTGTTTCTCGTCGATAAAAGCCTGTCGGAAAAGTTCGGTTCTTACGTCAATACCAAAGAGGACGTTCAATCGGACGTTCTTACCATGCTGGTTCATGCCGCATCGGAAACGGGCAATGAAATCGGTTTCATCACCTTTACCGACAGGATAGAAAACTATAGCAAGCCAGGCGCCGGCGAGAAGGAGGCGTTAACACGACTCCGCCATATCATGCGCAAAGCGCCATCGGGCAAATGCACCGATTTGCATTGCGCGTTTACCTTTGCGAATGAGAACGCGCCACGTCCGGCGCTGATATTTATTATGTCGGATTTTCTGGCGCCTTATAATTACGAACGCTCCCTGAAAACCATGTCCGGTTTGCATGAGGTAGTTTCTATCATTATATCCGATAGGGCCGAGAGAAACGTTCCGGACTCGAAGGGGATTCTCACCCTGCAAGACATGGAAACGGGTGTGATAAAACCGGTTGCCATTTCAATGGTAACCAGGAAACCTGCGCCCTACATGGCCTTATTAAGAAAACTAGCGATTGACCACCTGGCAATATCCACCGGGGAAGACGAAGAGGTGTGGATTAAGAAGATATCAGAATTTTTTGATAGACGTATCAGGAGGGGGGTACGAAGGAGACGATGAGAAACACGTTCTTCACGATAATTGTTTTTGCAGTTTTTTTAGGTATCGGCCTTGTTTCGATAAATGCCCAGGAAACGTATAAGTCTCAGGAGCCGGTAAAAACAGGCCAGGAACCTGCTCAGGCAAACCAACCGCAAGGGGCGGCGCCGTGGACGACCCTCGCGGAACCCGCGGAACCGAAGCTGGAAGAAGGCGGTGGCAGTACCCCGATGTTGATGGACAGGCCGCTTGAAATCTGGACGTTTATTGACAACTACCGAATAATCACCGGCAAGACGTTACACCTCACGGTACAACTTATCTGGAAATTGGGCATAACGATCAACCTGGAAGAAATAAGCAAAATCAATCTCCACCCCTGCCGGATAGAAGGCGTAGTTATCGGCGAACGCCAGATATTTGACAACGAGCACGACTACCAGGTAATCACCTATACCCTTTTCATGCCTTCAGAGGTGAAATATGGGATTTATACCCTACCTTCCTTTACCCTTACCTACAGAAATGAAGTCGATAAAACCGAAGGCAAGGCCTCTTCTTCGCCCATTACCATCAAAAAAACCCCTATAATCGTTGAAGGAAAGGTGGACAGGGACGTTATTAACATTGGGGACCGGATCAACTACGCCCTTACCGTACGCCATGAGAAGGGTGTAAACCTGTTATGGGAAAATGTTGAAAAGCAGAATTTTTCTCCTTTTGAAGTCTTAAAGAAGCACATCGAGAAGCGAACGGAGGGGAATATTGAAAGGATAACGATAAACTACACCCTCTCAATATATGAACTGGGCGGCAAGAAAAAGACGCCTGAGATACCGGGTTTGACGGTCTTATATTACCAGGATACCATTACCGGCGACACCCGCGCGCGTTCGTCGACGGAAACCTTTGACACGAAGGAAATAAAGACAACCCCCATACCCATTATCATAAACAGCCTTCTTAAGGCAGTAGACGTCCCCCTGGAGGGAATGAAAGGCCCGGTGTGTTATTCAGAGAGGTCGCTCTTCCTGCACGGTTACTTGCCTATGGGCGCGGGCGCAATGTTGTTCATATTCTTATGCGTAATGACCCTCAGGGCTACCTCAAAGCGGTTTTCACCCGCACAAAATCAGGGGCAGGAAACCCCACGGACCGCCCTGGCAAGGCTGCAAAACACCCTGGCATCATTTCCGTCCGCCGGTGAAGACGCCGCGGCGAGTGCAAAACACCTGCAAGGCGTGAGCAAGGCATTGAGGTCGTATCTCGGCGTCCTCATGGGGATTTCAAATGAAATGGCGCAGTCTGCCGCTACGGCAAACTTCTTGAACCATGACACCCAAACGTGCCTGCCGGGCGATGCATTGCCCGTTATCCAGACGGCGCTAAAGCGCCTTGATAACCTTGTTTTTGGGGCATGCATAGAGACGGAGTCGGTTGATAACGAAATACAATAAATACAGTAAATCATAAGGCTGACCGGTTCATTGGCCGTTTAGCGTAGTGGCAAGGCGCGCCTTGCCACTACACGTGCGTTTGAAATTCCTAAACATTAAATTAAGTCGCTTGCGGAGACGTCTTTTCTTGTAGCGCCAGCCTTCATGGCCGGCAATGTCCGGGAATGCACACCAAGCGGGGGATGAACCCCCGCGCTACAGCGTGGAAATGTTATATTAGGACATTCCGCGTCCCGCTACAACAACCCGCGGGCTAAGTCTGCCAAAGGTATTGAGCATAAAAAACAAACCCGAAACCTAAAACAATTTTAAAAAATGACCCTTGCAAATCCTTATCTACTACTGCTTATCATCCCCTTTGGTGTCTTGTACTGCTTTTGGAAGAGGCGGCTGTTTGTCGGATATTCCAGCCTCTGCCACGTTGAGGAAGTAAGGGGGTTTAAAAAGATTATCGCCCGTTTGTTCAAGCCGGTATTCTTTGGGGCGGTGTTTTTTGCCATTATCGCCGTTGCCCGTCCGCAGACTAACTACTATACGGAAGAGAGCTCCCTACGGGGACGGGAAATTGCCCTTGCAATCGACACCTCATTCAGCATGACGGGCGCGGCCATTGATACGATCAAAAAGATTGTTGGAGACTTTATTAAAAAAAGGCCGAACGACCTCATTAGCATTACCATCTTCGGCACGGATGCGGCACTTATTGTCGTACCCACGATGGAGACCCGGTTGCTCGAAAAATCCTTAGAGCGTATCCAGGCGTCTCAGGCCGGTTATCAGACGTCTATCGGTGAAGGACTCTTCACCTCTATTGCAGCCCTATTTGAAAAACAGATGGGAAAAAGATTTACCATCAAAGAGCTGAGAGACAGTATTAACAAGCAACACCTCACCGATTACGCCATTTCTTTCGTCAAAGAAATGGAAAGAAGGGACGTGGTAAAAAACAAACTCATCATCCTGTTTACGGATGGCATATATAATATCGGTATCTCGCCGGACAGACCCCTGCGTCTGCTGCGGCGGATGGGGATAAAGGCCTACGTCGTGGCCGTCAAGGCGTCAGACGTTACCGGCGTGGATCCGGAGGTTGCAGCGCAGCATATCGGGGAACTGGAGGCTGCCGTTGTATCCACCGGGGGAAAGTACTTCCATGCGGATAATTTTGACGAGGTTGCCCGATTTTACGATGAGATTGACACCATTGAGAAAGACAAGATCGTAATAAACGCCGTTTCAAAGAAAAAGGAGCTTTTCATTTATCCTACCATTGTCAGCTTGTTGTTGCTCCTTATTGCAGTTTTTATTGAAAATATGTGGATGCGAATTCCCTAGCATGTAGGGTGGGCATTGCCCACCTTTTTAGTTGGTGTAGGGACACGGTGCCCGTGTCCCTACGTGTGAACACAAATAAGCCGCCAAAGGCCTGATGTAATTGTATAGGAATTTTCATTGTGGATGACAAAAATGGTAGGCACGGATTTATCCGTGCCGGGCTTAACACGACAACTTGATTGTTGTTTTAACAATTTTAGCAAATATTTGAGGGGGATTGATTGCTATGAAAAAACTTTTTATATCATTTCTTTTTTTAGTCGCCTGTTTTTCAATCTTCTACGGCTATTCGTATTACAGGAAATGTCATACTATAGCCCAACTGGACGCCAGGATAAAAATGGGGAGGTACCAGGATGCCATGTCTACCATTCTGGATGTCCAAAATTCACCGGCAAACGGATTGTTCCAGATGTTTTCAAAGGAAGATACCGTAATTTCCTATAATAAGGGGGTTTTGTACGCGCTCATGGAAAACAAGAAAAAGGCGGGCAATGAATACAGAAGGGCTATGGATACCGACGACGTCGTTCTCAAGGCAAAGGCCATCTATAACAACGCAAACCTGCTTGCAACAGACATGGATTTTTCCGCCGCAGCCATGCAATATGCAGAGGCGCTGAAGATTGACGACAACGATTTTCAGGCAAAGAAAAATCTGGAAAGGATGCGGCTGGGCGAACAGCAATTTAACACCCTGTTCAGCCCTGAACAGCAGGAGCGTGAAGACCGGGTTGAGGCGCTGAAGCTTTTACCCTGGGGGACGAAATACAAATACAGTGGCGAACAAAAATTACGCTGGTAGTGTTGTTTTTTAGTATTGACAGCTATCAAACGCAAACAACAAATTTTTGGAGGATACCATCATGCTAATATCTAACAAGGTTAAAGCCGGACTTGAGGCCTCTGCCTGGGCGATCAGGATGTTCGATGACCGGTCGCGCGCCGATGCAATGGAAACGTTTGATTTCAGGCTGGGGAATCCGGAGATAGCCCCTCCGGCGTTGTTTTTCGAGGAACTTAAGAAGGCCGTAAATAATTCCCCGGAAGGATTGCATCAATACTCACCGCTAGCGGGGCATACAAGGGCAAGGGAGGCCGTGGCAAACACCTTGACAAAAAAAAGGGGGGTATCCTTTAATGCGCGGCATGTGGTGATGACGTCAGGCGGCGCCGGCGCGCTCAACATCATTCTGAAGGCAATCTTAAATCCAGGCGACGAGGTTATCGTCCTGGCGCCTCTTTACCTGGAATATCCTTATTACATTGACAGCCACGGCGGTGTGTGCCTGACCGTGGAAACAAACGAGGATTTTACGCTCAACGTCGATGCCGTCGATGCCCGGTTAAGCGCCCGCACCAAGGCAATCATTGTAAACTCACCCAACAACCCGACCGGCACTATTTACAGCGAGGCGAGCCTGAAGTCCCTTGCTAAGCTCCTGGAAGAAAGGGGACGGAAGTTTGGCAGCACGATTTTCCTGATTTACGACGCCGCTTATGAAGATATCGTTTACGACGGCATTCAACTCCCGGAAATCTTTAAAATCTATAAAAACACCATCCTTGCGGCGTCATTTTCCAAGCCGCTCTCGATTCCGGGCGAGCGCATCGGGTATGCGGCAGTCCACCCCGAAATGGATAATGCGGAAGAACTCGCCGATGCCCTGACGTTCACCAATCGCGTACTTGGATACCTGAGCGCGCCGGTACTCATGCAGCACGTCATCACACACCTGCAAGGGGTACGCGTGAATTTAGCCGAATATCAGGAAAGACGGGATATGTTCTATGACGCGCTGAAGTCCTTTGGCTACTCATTATTGCAGCCGCAAGGGGCGTACTACCTCTTCCCTAAAACGCCGGTGAATGACGTCGCCTTTGTGCAGGAACTTGCCAAAGAAGGTGTGTTAGTTAATCCGGGAAGCAGTTTAGGCAGAAGCGGGTACATGAGAATTGCCTTTTGCAAAAAAAAGGAAACCATCCAAAAATCACTGCCGGGATTTAAAAAGGTGATGGATTTGTTTAGATAGCTTCGGCGAACCGCTCATGGGGGGCAGTTCAATTGGCATGGTTGACTTACTTAAGTCAGGCCTTCGGTGGCTTAAAACTTGTAGAGGTAGGAGCCGTCTCCTGACGGCGATTGGCAATGCACGACGGTGTGCACGTGCCCTGTCGCCAACAGGAGTTGGCTCCTGCCAAAACAC
>CAYJPZ010000209.1:0-6075 GCA_964372185.1 uncultured candidatus Brocadiaceae bacterium | reverse complement strand
CGAGCCCAATTACGAAAAACTCAATGCTCAAAACTTTACGTAAGCCTCATCTAATCAATGCCTTACCGTTATGCATTTTGAAAAACGAGCATAAAAACAAGCTTAAGAAGGGCGTTGAAGCAGGAGCGGCTTCATCTGTTACAAGTACTACGTGAACTAATTACGAACGCAAAACAATTTGTGGATTTTATTAATCCAAAATCTGTGTAATCTGTGAAATCTGTGGTTTCAAGCTTTTTTATCCGTCTGAGGCCTCGCCTCGCTAATCAGGTACTTTACTATGGAACGGTTACAATACATTTTAAATCACATAGAAGACGTTTCTGCAAACGCATTGGACCGTGCCAGGGCGGCCTTTAACGCTTTTGCCATTCCATCCGGCAGTCTTGGAAGGCTGGAAGAGTTGGCGATTGTGTACGCCGCGGCAAAAGGCGGTGTAAACCATGAAATAAAACACAAAAAGGTATTTACCATGGCCGGCGACCACGGCGTTGCAGAAGAAGGCGTGAGCGCCTTCCCACAGCAAGTCACGATACAGATGGTAAAAAACTTTCTTGAGGGCGGGGCCGCCGTTAACGTGCTGGCGCGCCATATCGGCGCAAAGGTAATTGTCGTGGATTGCGGGGTTGCAGCAGACGTTAAAACGCTTATGCCCTCAAATCAATGCGGAAACCAGGCATTGAAGATTAAAAAGGTTGGATTGGGTACGAAAAACATGGCCGTAGGGCCTGCCATGTCAAGGAGCGAAGCCATTCAATCCATCAAGGCGGGCATTGAAGCCCTTGAAGAAGAGCTTCAGGAAGGGCTGGACGTTGTTGGTACAGGCGACATGGGCATAGCCAACACCACCCCAAGCAGCGCAATCCTCGCCGTCCTGGGGAATGTAGACGTGAATACGGCAACCGGCAGAGGAACCGGGCTGAATGAAGAATCCTTACAAAATAAGATTCGGGTAATAAAGAAGGCCATTGAGGTAAACAAGCCCAATCCTCACGACCCGATCGACGTGTTGGCGAAGGTGGGCGGATATGAGATTGGCGGAATCGCCGGATTATGTTTGGGGGCGGCCCGCCATCGTATACCGGTGGTGCTGGACGGCTTCATCTCTGCCGCCGGCGCCATGATTGCCAACGCGCTTGAACCCAGGGTAAACCGGTATCTCATCGCATCACATGTTTCAGCCGAAAAGGGCCACAAACTCATGCTAAAGCACCTGGGGAAATCCCCCTTGCTGGATTTAAACATGCGGCTTGGCGAAGGGACCGGCGCCCTATTGGGCATAAGCCTGGTAGAGGCTGCGGTGAAACTGTTACACGAGATGGCGACCTTCCACGATGCGGGGGTGTCAAAGCCATGTCAGGCATAAGGTTTTAAATAAACAACCAGAAACGACAGGCACCCCTTTTTTACGTTGCATCCGACTTGTCCCTCGCCTGCGGGGGACAGGGACTTGCCATGTCTCCGGCAATTTCCGTACCCCTGTGAGTCACAAGCAGGCACGGACAAACAGGGTTTGTCCGTGCCACCACAAGGATCGCTTAACCTAACACCTATGGAGAATTGGGGAGGATTCGGTTGCGGCTTTGCAGTGCCGCGTGCTTACCGCTTTGTTTTAAATGACACCTCATCTCCATACGCAGTGCCATCCCCGTTCACGGCAACTACGCGGTAATAATAGGTCGTCGCCTTTGTCAACCACTGCGCCGTGTAGCTAACCTTCCGGTCTTTTTCCCCGTCAAATACCTTCTTCGGGGATGCGTTCGGGTATGGGCCGCCGCTGTCCGTTCCCCATTCAAACCATACCTCTGTTTGAAAGCGGTTTGCGTTGACCGTTGCATGCAGATTTGCTGAGGTTTTTGTCACGTTTGTGGAAGATTTAGTTACAGCCATGGGTAGATGGATACTCGTTGCATATAGGATGTCGTAACTAAGCGGGTCCTGATAGCTAATATGCGCCCGGCCCATTGTGTCTAACGCCATGGAGTTAAAACCACCCGTTCCTACGGTAGTATTTGTCCATTCACCCGAAGCATTGTTGGCATATTTGACAGCCGTGTTCTTTGCATCAAAATAACTGATATGCGCTTTACCTTTTTTGTCTAATGCCAGATTCGTATAATAAAATCCACCATCTTCATAGCGAACCCTTTCTTGGCTCTCTACGGTTGTTGTTACCCACTTCCCGGATTTATTGGTAGTGTACTTTAATTCATAGAGTGTATCGTACCCGGTATGGCTAATGTGTATCTTGCCGGTGGCATCAAGTTTCAGGGAGGAAGCATAACCCGCATATTTGGTAGTATCTACCGGTTTCGATACCCAAACGCCGCTGGCGTTGGTGGCATAGTTGAGGGCGGTATGATTATAGTCGCCGCCAAAATAGCTAATATGCGCATGATTGGAGTCATCTACCGCAATAGAGGTATCCATACCTGTGTCCCCATATTGAGCAGCCTTGGTCGTTACCCAAACACCGCTGGCATTGGTGGCATATTTGAGATACTTATTATCCGTATCGAGATAACTGATGTGGACATAACCGGAGTTGTCTGTTGCAATAGAGCTATCTTTGCCTACACCGTTGCTTTTTCCTTTATCTACGGTAGTTGTCACCCAAATGCCGCTGGCATTGGTGGCATACCTGAGGGCGCCATCATAATAGCTGATGTGTATACCGTTATTGGCGTCTACCGCAATAGAATCAGCGCCTGCATAATCACTATCATCAACCATGGTTGTTACCCATTTGCCGGAGGTATTGGTGGCGTGCATGAGAGAGCCACCGTAATAGCCGAGGTGCGCGTTACCGGATGCATCAAGCGCAAGTGAACCACCACCTCTGAATTCACTCTGATCAATCAGAGCGGTTTCCCACGTCCCGGATGCGTTAGTAGCGTATTTGAGATGACGGTTGTTATTCTCAAAATAGCTGATGTGTGAATTGCCTGAGACGTCCACCACTAATGAGGTAAACAGACCCGCGTCTCCGTTATTATCCACGGTTGTTGTTACCCACGACCCGGATACGTTGGTGGCATACCAGAGGCTGTTGCTCCTGTAATAGCCGATGTACACATGACCCGCTGTATCCAGCGCCAGCGATGTATACAAAGGCCAAGATCCATTACTGTCCACTGTAGCCGTTACCCATGTGCCGGATACGTTGGTAGCATACATGAGGCCGTTGCCGTAATAGCTGATATGCGCATGGCCAGAGGCGTCTACCGCAATCGAATTATCTTCACCAACCTCCGGAGTATCCACCGTAGTTGTAGTCCATTCACCAGATACATTGGTGGTATAATTGAGTGACATAGATCCAAAAGAGCTGATGTGCGCATAACCAGTGGCATCTACCGCTATGGAGTTTTGCAGGTAATGATTTCCAATGTCTATGGTAGTCGTCACCCATTCCCCTGATACATTGGTAGTGTACCTGAGGCTATAGTCATCGGTATAGCTGATGTGCGCGTGGCCAGAGGCGTCCACCGCTATGGAATTATAAAAGCCTGCGTATTCACCAGTGCCGACATCTGTTGTTGCCCACGACCCGGATGCATTAGTGGCATACTTGAGCGTTCCATGAAACTCATCATAATAGCTGATGTGGATATGGCCAGACGTATCCAGGGCTATAGACGCCTGATAGCCTACGAGACCTGATGAATTAACTGTCTCATAGTGCCAGGCGCCGCCGTCATAGTATGCGTGATACAGGTGGTCACCGCCATAGACGACGTGGGGCTGATTGTTTGCATCGACGGCAATAGCCCTCGAAGAAAGATAATCAAAATATCTCGGCGCATCCACTGCCTCTGTTGACCAGGTTAATAGCTCTGCATCTGTAGAATTTATGCCCTTATCGATAGTTTTTCCTTTAGATAGCGGATATCGAGTATCTTCCAGCCCATATCGTTCTCCCTTCCTGTCCTTTCCATGTAAGAAAAAGGAAATATCCTCATGTTGCGAAAGATGATTTTTTCTCTCTTCTGCCATCCTCTGGCGCAAGGGAACGAGCATGGAATGGTATCGGGAATTTTCCGCCTGATAGGCAAGTGTATGACCATCTCCGGAATCGCTGTTGAGGCCACTGGCAGTGGAGTCATTGCCGGACACCGGATGTATGATGAGAAGAGGCATGGACAAAAACAGCGCAAATAGAATAACTGCTTGCATACTAAAAACCTTACACCTCTTATGTCTGATGAACATAACCGTCCCTTTCCTTATAAAAGCTGCCTAAAAATAATGTTAAATGACACCGACATCCACGTTGCCTGGTTTCCAGCCTATGGCGATTTTCATTCTCAGCAACCCCAAGTAACATAAGGCAGACCAAATTGTCAAGACAATTATTCGGTTTTAAAATGCCACAAGGGTCTTTAAAACGTTGCAGATATACGGTGTAGGGGCGTATTGCAATACGCCCCCCACCGTTGCCCTCTACAAAACCATTTCTGCATAACCGCTAAGACAGACGGCATCAGCAATGCCTGCTTCACCATAATGCCGCCTCATTGCTACAAAATAAAAAACGGCTTGCGCGGCAATTGCCTTGTGTCTTCCTTGTCCGGTAAACATTGCAACCCCTTTCATGGTAAAATTTACACTACTATGGATACATTACGGCGTTTTCCTGTAGAGCGAAGAGCCTCTTCGCTCTACAACAGGCCCGAAGGGCAGAAAGCACATAGCCAGGGGTGAAGCCCCTGGTAAATAGCATTATATGATAAGCCCTGAAGGGGCGACAGAAAAGGATGCTTAGCATGGCTTGGACACCTGTCTTTCCTGGATTTTACCATGGTTTTAATTCCAAAAACAAAGTTTCACATTTATCAGCGTTCATTAGCGTTCATTAGCGGTTACCAAAGAAATATCTCTTATCATTTGGCGTTCGTTATTCCTTGTTCAATATTCGATATTTAACAGGTTAACCGTCCCCGGTTGACATCATGATTTTTCCATGTCCTCCTGAATAAGAAATTTTGTTATGGCAAGCGGGGACGCTTGTCCTACCCGAAAAATAATGAAGCAGGGGTTTCCGGTATAGGCGCATTCCCAAGCCGGGGCTTGGGAATGCGGTAAAAGCACAAATGGAAGGTAGGCAATGCCTACCCTACTTTGTTACAAACAACTCCTCGTCGCCATACGAAATGCCATCCTCGTTTTCCGCTGCCACGCGGTAATAATACGGCCACGTTTTGTATAATTCCCGTGCCTTATAGCTATACTTCTGATTTGTTTCTCCACTAAAAACCTTCTTGGGAGATGTTCGGTAATAGGGACCACCGACGTTCGTGCTCCATTCAAACCAAGCCTGTGTTTGCAGGCGTCTCGCGTTTATCGTTGCGTGCAGCCTTGCCGAGGCGCTGGTAATATTTGTGGCGGGCTTCGTTATTACCGTTGGTGTATGAATACTGGTGGCGTACATAAGGTCGGCAAGGGTAACCTGGTGATAGCTGATGTGTGCCCTGCCCGATGCGTCTAAGGACAAGGATGTATACCAGCCTACATACCCATCCGTTGCCACCGCTTCCGTAACCCAATGTCCTGATTTGTTGGTGGCGTATTTAATCTCCCCGTTGGTATCATCAAAGTAACTAATGTGGGCGTTGCCCGTTGTGTCTAACGCCAGGGAGGTAAGCCCGTAGATGTATTCATTACTGTTCACTATAGTCGTTACCCACGATCCGGATACATTGGTGGCATACTTGAGATCTTCATTAACCCAATCAAAATAGCTGATGTGGGCGTGGTCTGAGGTGTCCAACGCTATGGAGGGCCAACCGAATGTATCCCATTCCCCGTCTTCTACCGTGGTTGTGACCCACGACCCGGATGCATTGGTGGCATATTTGAGGTCACGGTTGTAATTCATTATAGCTGATGTGGGCATGGCCCGATGTATCGAGCGCTAAAGAGGTATTATCGCCTACATCAAATGGTGCATCGGCTGTCTCGTAATGTCATGAGGCATTTTGTCTCATGACACAAAATGTCTCTGGGACACTTTGGGGAAAACATGATAATCAATCCTTATGGGCCAGGCACAGTCCGTACCTGGAAGAAGTACGG
>CAYJPZ010000208.1:0-6153 GCA_964372185.1 uncultured candidatus Brocadiaceae bacterium | reverse complement strand
TTTTCAAAAAAGGAAAGGAGAGACGCATAGCAATGCGTCTCTACGACATTACCATAATTGCGGTAAATGATGGACTTGTATAGTAAAATAAGACACACAATCCAGTTCCGCACGCCCAATTCCTTGCGGGATGAAAAGATGTGTATAAACCTGTAGGCGTTGCCCTGGGCTATCGTATTGCGCCCCTTTAGGGTTGCAATCGCTGGTGCATGTTCAGACTGTTGCAAGGCTAAAGCCTTGCCCTACGTACAGCAGCACAACCCTCACTCCCACTCAATCGTGCTTGGTGGTTTGGTGCTGATGTCATACACTACCCGGTTTACGCCCTTCACCTCATTGATGATACGGTTGGAGATGACGCCCAGCGTCTCGTGCGGTATGCGGCACCAATCGGCGGTCATAAAATCGGTTGTTTCAACGGCACGGATGGCAATGACGTTTTCGTAGCTTCGTTCGTCGCCCATTACCCCTACGGTGCTGAGCGGCAAAAGCACGGCAAAGCACTGGGCTATGGAGCGGTAGAGGCCTGCCTTTCTTATCTCTTCAATAACGATCCTGTCGGCATTGCGGAGGACTTCCAGGCGCGGCCTTGTCACCTCGCCGATGATGCGGATGGCCAGCCCCGGTCCGGGGAATGGATGACGCCAGACCAATTCCGCAGGCAGTCCGAGTTCCTCGCCGATTTTGCGCACCTCGTCCTTGAATAAAAACCGCAACGGTTCCACGAGTTCGAAACCCAACTCCGCCGGCAGCCCACCCACGTTGTGGTGGCTTTTGATGGTCACGGTTGGCCCACCGTGGGCGGGAATGCTCTCGATAACGTCGGGGTACAGGGTGCCTTGCGCAAGAAATTTTATCTGAGAAATCTTTCCGGCCTCTTCCTTGAAAACATCGATAAATTCGTGGCCGATAATCTTCCGTTTTTTCTCCGGGTCGGTTACGCCTTTTAATGTATGTAAAAACCGGTCACGCGCGTCAATGGCGTGCAGATCGACGATAAAATTTTCCCTGAACGTCCTGATAACCTCTTCCGCCTCGGAATTTCGCAACAGGCCATTATCAACAAAGATGCAGGACAGGTGGTTGCCGATAGCCTTGTAGATGAGGGCGGCCGTCACAGCAGAGTCCACCCCGCCGGATAAACCGCAGACGACCCTTTGATCCCCAACCTGGCTGCGAATGTCACGCACGGACTGCTCCAGGTAGGAATGCATTGCCCATGTGCCCGAGCATCCACAGATTTCGTAAAGAAAGTTGCGGATGATTTGGCTTCCTTGCAGCGTGTGGGTAACTTCCGGATGAAACTGCACCCCGTAGAAGGGACTCTTTTTGTGCTTCACCGCTGCGTAGGGGCAATTTCGTGTGAGGGCGAGGGACTCAAATTCTCCGGGCAATTCAACCACCTGATCGCCGTGGCTCATCCACACCGTAATGTCTTTTGCAATGGATTTGAACAGCGGATTGCCACGTTCAGCGGAGCTGCACGCCGTCCTTCCATATTCGCGGGTAGGTGTAGGCTTCACGGTAGCGCCCAGCATCTGACACCCCAATTGCATACCGTAACAGATGCCGAGTACCGGTATTCCAAGCTGAACGATCTCCTTGTCGCACTGCGGGGCGTCCTTTACATACACGCTGGCAGGGCCGCCGCTGAGGATGATGCCCTTTGGATTGATTTTTTTCACTTGCCCGGCAGGCGTTTTATGTGAAACAATTTCACTGAATACGTTATTCTCCCTTACCCGCCGCGCAATAAGCTGGGCGTATTGAGAACCAAAATCGAGTATTAATATCTTTTCATTGTCTTCTTGCGTCATCTTACTTTCCTATTGAGTGATTAACTTAAAAACTTTATCGGAGGTTTCTCTTCACAAATAAGCTAAATAACGATTTTACTTTTTCATACTTAATCAGAATCCACAAAAAATGGCAATGAAAAATATTTGTTGTGAAACGCCTAAAAACAATACAGAGGTATTTGTCGACTCGGATATAAGCCGTATTTCAGGTATGACACTGGAAAACAAAGAAAAGTTGCAACGCTGCCGGATTGTCGTCAATAAAAACTATTCCAGGCCTTTTAAAACGGATAAAAATTCTTCCGCATTCACAAAACCGGTAATTTTTTTATCACGAACCACCGTTCCGTCTTTATTGACAAATACCACCGTAGGCAAACCCACAATCCCGTACCTTTCCCAAAGCCGTTTTATCTGCGGGTCGCCGGTGTTGGTGCAATCAATTTTAATATTCACGAATTTATCTAATTTCCGAACGACTGCGGGATCCGGGTAGGTAACCTTCTCGAACTCCATACAGGCGGCACACCACGTCGCCCAGAAATCGAGCATCGCCGTCTTGCCCTCGTCCCTTGCCCGTTTGAGGCCTTCATCTACGTTCAGCGTCCACGCAATATTTTCTTCACCTGCCGCCGATGGCCGGTCGGAGGTGGTAATTGAAACCGGGGGTAGAATGAGGCCGCGGATGATAAGGTGTCCCGCCAGGAAGTAAACCCCGAAGATAAACGCTATAAGCCCAAAGGCCTTTTTGACGCGTTGATAGTTGGCGCTCTCGTGCGTAAGACGGTCGAATCCGCCGGTAAACACCGCGATGACGATCAAAAATATACCGAGGATGATGACGAATGCGCCCGCCGGAATAATGAGCCTCACGTAATACAGCGCGGCGCCCAGCAAGATTAAGCCAAAAACGCGCTCTACCGTTTCCATCCACATACCCGATTTTGGGAGGGCCTTGAGGGCGCCGGAAAACGTCCCCAGGACAATCAGGATCGCGCCCAATCCCCAGGCAAAGACAAAGAGCATCCAAAACCCCAGGAATTTATTTCCTGTACTGGCGATGTAGACCAGGAGGCTGGCCAGTGCCGGGCCGACACACGGCGAAGCCACAATGCCCGAAACCAGGCCCATAACAAAGACCCCGATAAGCCCTTTTCCCGTCTTCGTTCCCAGGCGGTCTGAAAGAAAGGATGGTACCCGCAGGTAAAATACCCCGAACGCGCTCATGGCAAGCGCCACAAAGACCGCGGCAACAAAACCTACTACCCACGGGCTTTGCAAGGCCGCGCCGAACAATGCCCCGGTAGACGCGGCCGCCACGCCCATAGCGGCATAAACGACGGCAATGCCCAGGACGTAAATCAGGGAGAGGGACAGCGCCTTGAGGGGCGTCCTTGCTGCCCTTTGCTCCCCGGCAGCCTGCCCACCAATTACGGCAATGGTGATCGGGATCATGGGATACACGCAGGGGGTGAAACTCATACCCACCCCGGCAAAAAAGATAAGTATCAGTGAAACGAATATCCCCCGGCTTTCGAGGGTTTTTTGGAAACTGCCTGCGCCGGTCTTTTTCCCCGGTTTTGAGGCCGGTTGAAACGGCTTTTCCTCTCCTTGCAATCCCGGCATACCCCAATTTGCCGGTTCCACCTGAACCGGCAGTGTAAACACTTCCACTCCCGGCGCGAAACAGACCTTGTCCGAGCACCCCTGGTAGCGCGCCTTCAGCCTTACCGTATGAGATCCCGCCTGAACATCCTTTAATAGTTGCAGAAACACATTCACCACCACCTGACCTTCATAAAGCTCGACCTCTTTCTCCAGGGATGGGTCGTACTTTATCGTTCCCGCGGGGAGTTCCGTATTTGACACGGTGAACATGGCCGTATCTCCGCTTTCTATCGTGATTTGATCCTTGTAGATGTGATGGTTGGGGGCAATGGTTATTGTGACGGTTGCCGGTACAATCCCGCCGGAAGCAGCACGGTCTTTTAGTAAAACTGCGTGGAATTGAAATGGGGGGGGTTCTCCGGAGGCTATCGGGAGAAATGAGCACAAGATCAAGGCAATGGCGAACAATCCATTTCTCATGTAGGATGGGTTAAGCGAAGCGAACCCATCACCGTTTCGGTTGAGCGCGCTCCGCTTTACCCAACCTGCATAAAATAGTCCCAAAACCCGATGAAACAAAGTAAAAATTCCTATATAGTCAAGGTCGTGTTTTTTCATAAAGTGTTTTTCCTGCTAAATTTCGAGTATTGGGTATGCTGGTATGTACAGGCCAGAAGCTAAAAAGGATATGGTGGATTTTAGTCTGTTACACGGTTAAATTCAATGCCAATTGTGATTATATTTCATTTTGTTTGTGCGGCTTTTTCCACTTCAAATAATATCCCAACAAATCAGCCGGGGATTGTCTGATCACCAGAAAACGAAATAAGATACCGATATTCCTGATGGTAGTAAAAAAAGGCCCCAGTGGCCTCCAATGGCGCGAGGTTATCCTTATCGTTTTCTTGATTACCGCTGGGCGACAGATTCTTGACAAACAACGTGACAGAATTACATCCTCCAGAAAAGGGACTTGCGCAAAACCTCCGCATTGAAAGTACAGATCACGGCAAACGATTATACCCTGATCGCCATACGGAAGATTGAAAATCCTCCCGCGCAGCTTGTTTCCCAGTTCTATCAGGCGGAACCAGGGTGACGGGTCTGATATCCGCTGCTTAAAAAACCCCCATCTAAGATCAACCGTGCGCAAATACCCCGGCAACGACCTGATCGTTTCAAGTTCCGGCACGCAATCCGCATGAAGGAACCAAAACCAGCGGCCTCTTGCATGGCGCGCCCCAATGCTCATTTGCTGCGCGCGCCCCGGGTCGCTTTTCAGCAATTTAACTTTGAAGTCAGCCGCCACATCATCAGAACCATCGGTAGAACCGCCATCAACAACGATTACTTCAATTTCTCCCGGATGATGAACGCACGAGAACGTGTGAAGGGTTTCCTTGAGAAAGTGGCGGTCGTTAAGGACGGGAATTATGACGGACAATTCGGGATTCAACGTATCTTCAACCATTTTTAGATCTTCTATGGTATCCACATCAGTCTCCGGACCAAGCAGCGCCACCGACATGTTTTTTGCTTTTGCTTGTTGTAATGTCTGCTCTAGCACCCGGTCTGAACTCCAGGTGATTTGTCTAAACAACGCTGGCTGAAAGGCATTTGTGCCGATCAGGACGTAACCTCCGTCGGTTGCCGGAACGATGACCACATCGAATTGCTTTAGCTGTCCGGCCGCTTTCTGTATCTTCCCGGCAGTTAAGCCGGGGCAGTCAGTACCCACCGCAATGACCATTTGAAAGCCCATTTCAAATGCCTTGCAGAAGGCGTACTCCAGTCGCGCTCCAAGGTCCCCGTCAGGTTGGAGCCAGGTATTGTATGCCCCTCTCAGCCAGCCGGATATTTTCTGGCGATCTGCTCCGTCTGCATAGACAATTACGCAGGCTTCTCCCTGTCCTTGCAGCTTCAGGAGTTCATAATGCGTTTTTTGCGCCATAGCGCTGTAAATCCGGCATGCCTCTTCTGAACCCAGACTTGCTGCCAGCCGCGTCTTGACATGACCAGGTTGCGGGTACTTTGCAAATTCCAGGATTAATACGGTAGTTTTTAAATCATTCACTCTTCATATCCATAATGCCCCGTTAGGGGCAACACAATCGTAGCCCACTGCGTAAGCGGTGGGAAATCATTGTATTTATTGATACCGCCTTAGCAACATTTTGGTCCGCATGATGTTTTTGCATCTTTATCTTGCATATCCGATATGATAAACATCCCTTTATAGGGCGGATTTGTTAGTTTCCATGCCGTATCAGTGCATACTTCCAATGGAATTCCTATTAAATAGGTGTGCCCGTCATCGTCCGAAACACTACTCAAAGGTCCTCTGTAGGTCGCATATTGTCCGGTGTATTTACATTCCTTCGACTTCTCGTATTTGTACCCCCTTGCAGTCACAGAGTAAAACGTAAAACCATTCACTTCCTTATAGAGATAGCGATTCACCATTTCCAGTCCATAGAAACCTGAAGCCTTCGCTATCGTGAAAAATTCCGTCTCTGTAATTGCCCCGGAAATGCACTCACCCCATAATTTTTTATCCCGTTTCATAGACACAGGGACTTCCCTGTTGGAGACAATGTCGGATATTGCGAATCTACCCCCCATCTTTAGCACCCTGAATATCTCTTGAAAAACCTTCGCCTTTTGGTCTGATAAATTGATGACGCAATTGGACGTTACCAGATCAACGCATCCATCCGCAAGGGGTATTTCTTCCAGAAACCCTTTC
>CAYJPZ010000207.1:0-6183 GCA_964372185.1 uncultured candidatus Brocadiaceae bacterium | reverse complement strand
CTTTGATATTTCCCATTACTCGACGAAGTTTTTAATGTCAATTATCTTATAAAATTCAATCCCTAATATCTATCCCTACGTCTCAAATGCCGAATCATTACCCTTTAAAGACGAGTCTTTCGACTTTGTGATGGGTAGCGCAGTTCTTCACCATATAGACTTGCGTAAATCACTCTCAGAGATAAACAGGGTTCTGAAAAGGGGGGGAAAGGCGGCCTTTTGTGAGCCGTTTGGCCACAATCCGTTGATTAATTTTTACCGGTACGTAAAACATCACTTACTTGAAGAGTTCGCGGGCACAGATAAACCCATCAAATATTCAGATAAGATAATTTTTGAGGATTATTTCCAAAAAGTTAAATTTGTTGAGACGAGTTTTTTACGAGACGAGGTGGCCTGTACGATACCGCTGGAGGCCGCGATATTAAAATTATTTCCCTTCACCAGAAGATTCTCTTGCTATGTGACCATCCTTTTGCAAAAGTAGCGCCAGAGCGATTCGGAAGGGGAATGCAGACGATGAAAAGCCGGGTTTTAACGGCGTTTGACACATTTTCCTTATTGCAAAAACAAACTTGAGATCGAATATGCCTGACACCCTTGTTTTAAACGCGTACAAGGGATAATTTCGTATACAAAACCTTCCCAATTCAAATCTGTCGCTGTGCGTATCGATTTCCCTATTTTCCGTGGTGAAGGCGGCCTTATAACCTGCCTGTTTAACCTTGACCTTTACCTCTTCCGTATAATGCCGTTTCTTTCCGTACGGGTAGGCAAAATAGCACATCTCTTTCTTGAGTAAATTCTCCAGGTCTGTCTTTGAACGGTAAATTTCGTCATGAACGGCATTACTATCAAGGTTAGACAACATCCGATGAGTAACCGTATGGCTGCCAAAACCAATCCCATCATTTCCCATAAGATTGATTTCTTCCAGATTCAGCATATCTTTTTTATGTACAATCCACCCACTGATGAGAAACAGGGTTGCATGCAACTTATATTTCTTTAACACGGGATATGCGTTGAAAAAATTGTCTTCAAAACCATCGTCAAAGGTTATTGCAATGGAGTCCTTTAATATAGGCTGGTTTTCTTTTTTGGTTTCAAGGATAGTATCAAGAGAAACGACAGAAATGTGGCGTTTTATGTAATCCATTTGTTTCTCAAAATTTTCCACTGAAACGGAGTATTTCGAGTTTACTCCCTGTTTACCGATTTCGTGATATACAAGAATAATGCTCCGGTATCGCTTTAAAACCTTTTTTCTGAAAAACGTGTAAAACCCAACAATGCCGGAGAAATACAAGAAAAAAGATACGAGGAGAAATGCAGACCAAACTATTTTATCGGTGAGTTTTTTTGCATTACCATTCATGTTTATTATCCGCTAAGGGATTTGGCATTTACTAAATTACCGTGCAACACATCTCTAGGAGTAGTGGGTGATATTAATTCGACTTTTTACGGTAAATTTAGAATACGCTAGGTGCCTAAATCAATGTCCGGCACATTTGCTTACTATTGAAACAGAAAAGTTGGATGGTGTCAAAAAGTATTTACGCAGCGCAAGGCTCGCCTGGATTTGTTTCGGTTATTCGAAGAGGTTCACGCCTCCTGTTTTTACTCATACGCGCGGGTATGTCGGCCATTCTGTACCGGCAAAAATGTAACGCTCCAAAATCTGTGAAATCTGTGGTTTCCGTGCTTTTACCCGTCCGGGCGCTTATCCGCTCTCACATTTTTACCTTGCATTTCTAAATTCATTGCTTTAGTATACCTTAAAAATTTGTAAATGTTTCATGATAACTACCAACAAAGAAGGAGATGAACTGAATGGAATTCAAGGATAAAGTGGCAATCGTTACCGGTGGCACAAGGGGAATAGGGAGGGCGATTGCCCTGGAGCTTGCAAAGAATGGGTGTAACGTTGCATTTACCTACAGCAAAAATAAGGAACATGCCGAAGCGCTGGTAAAAGAAATTGAATCGATGGGAACAAAGGCCGTTTCCTTCCAGTCTGATGCAGCCAGTTTTGATGGTGCAAAAAACGTTGTGAAGGCGGTTAAAGATACCTTTGGCAAGATCGACTTTCTGGTAAACAATGCCGGCATCACGCGCGATAAACTCCTTGCCTTGATGAGCGAAAATGATTGGGATGACGTTATCAATACCAATCTCAAAAGTGTTTATACCTTTTCCAAGTCGGTTATTATGCAAATGATCAAACAAAAGGGGGGGAGTATCCTCAATATAACTTCAGTAAGCGGAATAATGGGCATGGCAGGGCAGGTGAACTACTCTTCCTCAAAGGCCGGTATGATCGGTTTTACCAAGGCGTTGGCCAAAGAGGTGGGTAAGGCAAATGTTACCGTAAACTCCATTGCCTGCGGTTTTATCGAAACGGACATGACGGCCACCCTTCCGCTGGAATATAAGGACAAGATGATTGAGATGATTCCTGTACGAAGATTTGGCAAGCCTGAGGAAGTGGCAAAAGTAGCCGCGTTTCTGTTATCTGATAATGCCAAATACATTACCGGTCATGTCATCAGTGTAGATGGCGGTTTAGCGATGTAGGCATGGTCGTTTTTGGTGGGTTCTCATGATATATTCGGTTTTTTTTGATAAAAAAACATGTCGCTCATACCGTAGGGACACGGGCGCCGTGTCCCTACATTAATTTTTAAGATCGAAAGGCTACCACGATGTTATTTCTTTTAAAGGTTGAGGTGAAGCAAATGCCGCAAATGCCGGTGAAGGACTTCCTGGGGTGTGTGATAAAAGAGTGGGAATACATTTCCCGTTTTCAACGAAGGGGAAAGATACTGGCAGGCGGTAAACTGTCGGGTAGACGCGGGGCTGCCGCTATTATTGACGCGGAATCCAATGAAGAGGTTGAAGAAATCGTCTCGAAATTACCCCTTTTCCCGTTTTTTACCGATATTGAAATAACACCTCTTGTGCCAATGGAAAAAGCATTGCTTGATACCAAGAGAATACATTCTCTCATGAAATAACGTCCAAATTATTTTCTGAAAAACGCAAAAAGAATTGCAGTCAAGACACCAACGATAGAAGCGAATTGCCCAATCCAAAATATAAACATCCATTTGATAATTTCCGCTTTCGTTTCAGCCAGGTCACTTTTTGTGGCAACTTTTTCAAGTAAAGTTGCATTGTTTGTTTCCAATGCGGTTTCGACTGCTTCAGCAATCTTGGTTGCCTGCTTTTCATCGAAAACCGAACGCAATGTTTCAAATATCTTTAAAGTATTGGTGTACGCCATGGGCGATCTCCTATGATCTATAGTATAATAACGGATACGTGTCTATTTGTTACGTTGAGGCCGGCAAACGCGCGTTTATCTCTTTAATCATTTTTTCCGCTAAATGACTTCTCGTGAACCTCAAAAGGACTTCCTGTGAAGGATGGTAAGGCGGCTTGCCGCCATGTATCATGGTTTCAATCGTATCCGCCAGTTTTTCGGCAGACCCTGCAAAATTGACGCCAATTCCTGCCTCTTCTACTAGTTTGCTGTTAATCGTATCACAACTTGTGCTTATGTTTAAAACGGGTGTTCCGGAAAACATATATTCAAAAAACTTTCCGGTCAACATGCCCTTTGCTGTAGTATCTTGCCAGTCAAAGAAGATCAATGCGTCTGCATCTCTTTGTGCCTGCAAAGATATTTTCCTGTCAACGAAACCACGCATTATGATAATGTTTTCCAGATTATATTTCGTGACCATAAGCTGAATAGGTTCCAGGAGGAAACCGTAAAATATAACCTCTACTTTTTCCTGTAAAGGTATGCCCCGGCTTTTTAAGATAGTAAGCGCCTTCAATAATTGCAAATAGTCCTGTTTTTCCGCATAAATCCTGCCGGTATAGACCAGGCGTATCTTACCATCGTCAGGAAAGACGCCGTTTGTCCCTATCTTATCCAAATCCTCGTCATCAAAACCATTTTCGATAGTGGCAACCTTGTTTCCAAACATTGAAGTTAGGTTGTCTTTCAAAGGGTCTGACACGGTAGTGATGAAATCGGCCTTTTTTACAAAGAAATATTCGATGAGGTATTCCAGGTAGGTAAATGGCCATTTACCGGAATAAAAATAATTTCCATACCATAAGTCACGATAGTCTGCCACCCAATACACAGGTAGCCTTTTCTTGAGTATCGCACCAATGACGTGTGAGGCGGGTGGGCCATAAGAACTTACCACCAGATCATAAGGCCACTGCTTATGTATTTCTAAGGCCTTTCTGACTGCCGGAAAAACCCACAAATGTGGACTATAGGGGTCTATCCCCGTAAAGTGTCGAATAACAGATAGTATTTTTTTCGTACATTTCTTTGCCGCGGATATTACGCTAAATCTTTCCTTTGCCGGAGATGGGTTCTTTCCTTTTTTTTGATGGAACGGTTTTTTTCTGAAAGACTTATAAGGTGTTTCCTCAATCCTCACCGATGTTGCCACGTCCGCATCGACCGGTAAGTCGAGAGAACCATCACTGTATTTTTTTTCAGCGGTGAGCACACATATTTCGTAACCCATTCTTGACCAATATTTTGCCCATGAATACACCCGCAACGACGCTATCACGTTGAGGGGCGGAAAGCAATAACTTATAATAAGAATTTTTGGTTTTTGGTTTTTCATGCTATGGACTGCCGGTAAATCTCAACTTCCTGCTCATTCACAAATCTGTTGTTATGCCATAAAATTGTAAAATTACCATTGAACCGACGGCACTGGTTTCGATAGTTTAAAATAGTGTCTATTGCCTTATGCACGTCCAGGCCGGGTTTTATACAACGCGCCCCGGTAACCGTGCAATCCATGACAATAAGCGGTCGCTCGATCAAAGGCAGTTTTTGGCGCGTTAATACGTTGAATACGGGAAATTCATAGCACACCCCGCAGCGAAATCCAGGGGTGTCTGCAAAGGATACCGTTGTGTCGTAGTCCAACCCTGCATCCGATACGTTTTGAAAGGTTACCGGCGTTTTCCATCTAAGGAAATGCTGCCTGCTGCCCCACCGTTCCTGTTCTATTCCCTGTGATGCGCAAACCTCCTTAAGATGTTGGAATTCCTTCTTCGTTTGAACCGCATCCTCAAAGGTATTGTAGCTTAGATGCAGGCCTATTTCATGTCTCCGTCTATGAATGTTACGCAGCAGTTCCAGGATGAGCGGGTGTTCCATGCGATAATCGCCGTCAAGACCGCCTGCCGTATTGCCCGTGATGAAATAAAAGGCCGATTTTAGATTATGTTTTTCACTGATATCCATGATCCTGTCAAAGGTGTTGTACGGGTCTCGTTTTTCGCCTTTGGCCTTTATCTTAAACCACTCAAGAACGTTATTTACGAGAAGAGATGGAGAATGGCTTCTCGTAACGGCAAAGATACATTCTTTCATTAATCGTGTAACGCCGGCAGTCGCCCATAAAAAGGGGGCGTCGACGTCATGGCTGGCGCAGATTTTGAATTGGTGCGGTTTACGCCGCAATCCCGGCCACAAATATGACAGGCACGCCCAGAGGATTTCAACGTATTCGTTGACAATAGGGCGGTCAAGAAATCCTGACCGAAAGGCTAAAGAAGCGGTGTATGGAAAGCGATTGCGAGAGTCTCGGTCTGCTTTGATTACCTCTTCGTAAAGGGATAGCATAAAAAACGAGGACCCGAAGATATCCAGCCCCAAATGAATCTTGTCCTTCGAAAGGGTAAAAAACCCGGGATTATCCGGGTTTTCACCGTAAATTACCGGTAATTTGTTATTTTCTGTCCCTAACCCTAATGGTGTTCCGTCCAGTTCCCACAATTTTAAAGGTGTTATTGGTAAAGAACCGGGTTTCAACCATAATTGCTCCGAAATAGAGAAAAGCCCATCGGCGACGACCAATTCCCTTCCATCACCCGTCGTTATTTTTATATTACGTCTGTCTTCGCAATGATGATTATATTCAAGGCCGAGAAAATCATCCAGTATCACAGAGAGGATATAGCTGCGTTCCGGTTTATAGTTGTTTGGCGTTTGTACCGTTAACATTTTTATCTAAGGTTTATTTTCATAAAATAAGTCAACCTATGCAACTTTTTCATGCAGAGTGAAGAACCTCTCGCTCTACAACAGGCCCGAAGGGCTGAAAGTATATAGCCAGGGGTGAAGCC
>CAYJPZ010000206.1:0-6211 GCA_964372185.1 uncultured candidatus Brocadiaceae bacterium | reverse complement strand
GGTATAGCCAGGGGTGAAGCCACTGGTAAATGAAATAGTATAACAAGCCCCGAAGGGGCGACAGAAAAGGATGCTTAACATGGCTGAAACACGTATCTTTCCTGGAATTTACCATTGTTTTTATCACGAAAACATCAGGTGTCTTTTCATCCTCCAAAGCCACAACCAGGCTAATTTTTGAAAACAATCGCCGGTTCCAGCCGCAGGACCGTTCTCATGCTGACGACTGCGGATATCGCACAAATAAGCATAACAGCCGTTGCGCTAAAGACCAGGAGCTGCCAGGGCAAAAAGAAGGAAAGCTCCGTCTTCCCGGAAAGGACACCTAGCGCCGAGGCGACGCCAACGCCGATGCCGTATCCGATACTGCCTACCAGCGAGGCCTGAAGTAATATCATCTGCAGCAATAAACGGTTCGACGCCCCCATCGCCTTCAGGGTGCCGAAATAACGGATATTATCGAGCGTAAAGTTATAAAAAGTCTGCCCGGCGATTGCAATGCCTACGATAAAGCCGAGGCAGACCGTAATTCCAAAGTTGATGGGGATACCGGTATATTTTAAGTAATAGCGCACCGTGAGCGTTTTAAAATCGTTTTTCGTGTAAGCGGCCAGACCCGTTGCCCGGCGGATGCGTTGACATAGCTCCTGAAGGTCATGGCCGGGTTTGGCCTTCACCATAACGAAGGACATCAACTTTCGCTCAGGCGGCGCGTATGCTACCGACCGGGAAAAGGTGGTATAAATTACCGGCTGCGATTGAAAGGTACGGCTCACCTCGCAAATACCGGTGACGACCGCGCGGTGGTCATTCAGTTCCATCGTGTCGCCGATTTTCAAAGGCACTCGTTTTCCGTCGCGCGTGACGTTGGCCAACCTGCCCTTTGCGGCAACGCTATCGACGATTATGGCGTCACTGTGCCGCAGATTTGCCAGTCTCCCGTGCAGCATTACCGGTGGGCCGCCGATGAGGGTCTCGTCATCAAGCCCGACGACGATACACGTCTGGAACGCCCCATTCGGAAGCTGCGCCTTGAGTAGCCCCTTGTACAGAGGCACGGCCCAGGCGACGCCTTCTATACCCCGGATGCGAAGTGATTCTGTCTCCTTAAGCGGTTTAAGATCGTCAATATACTGCACCTTTGGATCCATCACCCAGACGTCGGGGATGGAGGTGTCCGACAGGAATCCGAAGGTGCGCGTCATGATTCCCATGAAAATAGCCGACTGCTGGGTGATGAGGAGCGACGCAAAGGTCAACCCCACAATAATGCCCAGATATTTGGCGCGATTTCCGATAAGCATCTTCAAGGCGACGAAGTTCATTTTTTCCCCGCCTTCAATTGCTTTTTAAACTCCTTCAACGCCCCAAGTGAAAAGCGTGTGACATGGTCGGCCAATTGTTCTATCTCTTCAAGGTTGTATTGCTGGTTGGGATATAACCGGCTGATTACCGGACGGGCGTGATGATAGAAGACACATTGTGCAACAATGCTTCTGGCGCACAGGATAATCAATTGATTGCTCGCCCCCTGCCCAAGAAATTTCCTGACAAGCGACTCCAACTGCTTTGCGATAGGACGAATGTTATTTTCCACGAGGGCGTCAAGCGCCGTGGTCGGCTCTATCATCTCCCTCGACATAAGCTTGCCGTACCATGCAGGGCGTCCGTCGTCAAAAATACGCAAAAGGAAAGACCGCGCAAACACCTTCAACTGCTCCTCAACGCTTGCATTGCTGCTATTATACGGCGGGTATTTATCAATGGAACACCGGTGGGCATATTGCAGCACGGACGTGTAAAGCCCCTGTTTATCACGAAAGTGGTAATTAATCGCAGCCACGTTCGCCCCCGCCCGGCTGCAGATTTCACGTACCGTAGCCTTGTGAAACCCCTGCTCTGCAAACACCTCGCCCGCGGCGTCCAACAACCGTTGGCGCGTCTTAGCCTGTGCCGTATCAATAGCGTTTGAAGTAGGAATTAAAATATTCATTTTAAACGATTATATAAAACGGGTGTTTGAATGTCAATGCAAAATTTGAATCGTTGCAGCACTATAGTAACCCGGAAGTCTGCGCTATTTTTTTTGTTGTATTCGCAAAAGCCTAGATATTATGATAAGCGTTAATCTTAAATCCATACACGGTGAGGAACGACATGACAAAAACCGAAGAGCTGTTTGTTGCGGTAGTTTCACTGCCAATGGAGATCAGAACACAACTTGTTGATAAGCTACTTCAAAGCCTGCATCCAACTATATCTGTTAAATGAGGTGGGATTTTTGTATAAGCTAAACAATAAACATACGCGACCTGACTGGTTAAAGGTGAAACTGCCCGCAGGCAGCGGATTCCTTCAGATAAAGAATGTTTTGCGTGAGAGAAGGTTACACACCGTTTGCGAAGAGGCCGTATGCCCGAATATCGGCGAGTGTTTTGGACGCGGGACGGCGACGTTTCTCATCCTCGGCGATGTTTGTACCAGGGGGTGTGGATTCTGCGCCGTGAAAAAGGGGCATCCTTCGGGTGTTGACATGGATGAACCACGTCGCATTGCTGGTGCGGTTATGGAGATGCAGTTAAACTATGCCGTGATTACCTCGGTAACGAGAGACGACCTTTCCGATGGCGGTGCGTCGGTTTACGCGCTCACGATTCAAGCTATCAGGGAGCGTTGCCGGGACTGCAAGGTAGAGGTGCTGATACCCGACTTTGCCGGGTCGCCGGAGGCGCTGGAAGCCGTGATTCAGGCGCAACCGGACGTATTGAACCATAACGTAGAGACCGTGCCGCGTCTCTATCTCCGCGTACGGCCATTCGCCGATTACGCGCGTTCTCTGTCGTTATTGCAGGATGCGCACAAAAAGGGGGCGCACGTAACAACGAAATCGGGGTTAATGGTGGGCTTCGGTGAAACGTGGGAGGAATTGCTCCAAACTATCCGAGATATAAGGGACACGGGCTGTGATATGCTTACCCTGGGGCAGTATCTGAGTCCGAATAAAGACTCCCTGCCTATCCACCGCTATTACACGCCTGCGGAATTTGACCGGCTAAGGATGGAAGGCGAGCAGATGGGATTTAAGCAGGTACAGTCAGGCCCGCTGGTAAGGAGTTCCTACTATGCGGAACGGCAGTCGGACTCCGTGTGCGACGAATGAAATTGTAACAAATCCGCCTCTAGGACAATTTTATTAAGGATAGAATTGAACGGGTTGCCAATGGCTTATAGGATTATGTTAATTCCGTACACATACTTTTCTTTGCGCTCTTTGCGGCTTTGCGCGATACAGCCCTGAGTAGCTACGCAAAATGATCGTTAACGTCCTTTCTTTTTCGGCGTCGTCTTCTTGCCAGGGCGTGCGGGTTTTGGCGTGGGAGTGTGAGTGGGCGTGGGCGTGGAAACGGTCATGCTATATTTTGAGCGTATTTGTTGAATTTTATCCCTTAGCTCAGCCGCGCGTTCGAATTCAAGCGCTTCTGCCGCCTTCAGCATCTCTTCTTCCAACTCGTTCACAAACTCCTGGGTGATGTATTCTTCCTCACTCTCCGCAACGGCCTCATAAACAATTTTGTGCGACGCGGCGTGGTCTTCAATGCCCTTTCTGATCTCTTTTTGTATGGTCTTTGGGGTGATATGGTGTTCTTCATTGTGCGCTGTTTGAATTGCGCGGCGGCGATTGGTTTCGTCGATAGCGCGTTTCATGGAGCCGGTAATCTCGTCCGCGTATAAAATTACTTCTGCGTTCACGTTCCTGGCCGTGCGGCCAATGGTCTGAATAAGCGAGGTCTCAGAACGTAAAAACCCCTCCTTATCCGCGTCGAGGATCGCCACCAGCGATACCTCCGGCAAATCCAGCCCTTCCCGTAAAAGATTCACGCCCACCAGCACGTCAAACTTCCCCATCCGTAAATCCCTTAATATTGCCACCCTTTCGATGGCGTTTATCTCGGAATGGAGGTACATGCCCTTGAGTCCTTCTTCCTTGATATACTCGCTCAGGTCTTCGGCCAGCCGTTTGGTTAAGGTGGTGACCAGTACCCGTTCGTTACTTTGCGCGCGGTTTTTAATCTGTATCAGCAAGTCCTCCACCTGATTTTTGGCCGGTTTCACGTAAATTACCGGATCGATAAGCCCCGTTGGACGGATAATCTGCTCGACCACCGCGCCATGACACTTTTCCAACTCGTAAGCCGCCGGAGTAGCGGAAACGAACATGATTTGATGTATTTTGGCCTCCCACTCTGCAAAGGTTAAGGGACGGTTGTCCATAGCAGAGGGTAAGCGGAAACCGAATTCCACAAGGGTCTTCTTCCGTGAGCGGTCGCCGTGGTACATGCCCGCGATCTGCGGAACGGAGACGTGGGACTCGTCTATGATGAGAAAAAAGTCGCGGGGGAAATAATCGAAAAGGGTGTAGGGTGTTTCCCCGGGCGCGCGACCGCTCAGATGCCGTGAATAATTTTCAATGCCGTGGCAATAGCCTATTTCCAGGAGCATTTCCATGTCGTAGCGCGTCCGCGCCTCCAGCCGCTGGGATTCGAGCAGTTTATCGTTCGAGCGCAATTCCTTGAGGCGGTCGTTTAGCTCATACTCAATGGATTTGACGATGCCTTCGATCTTTCCCTCCGGCAAAACAAAGTGTTTTGCAGGGTAAATGGAAACCTCTGTCACCTCTTGCAAACAATTGCCGGTTGTGGGATTGATCATGGAAATCCGGTCAATATCGTCTCCAAACAATTCTATACGATAGGCAAACTCTTCGTAAGCGGGAAACACCTCCACGACGTCCCCGCGCACCCGCAAGGTGCCGCGCACAAACTGTATGTCATTCCGCTCGTACTGGATATCGATGAGCCTTCGCAATAGTTTGTTCCGCTCTATCGAATCGCCCTTGCAGAGGTGGACGTACATTTGCTGGTATTCTTCCGGGGATCCCAAGCCATAGATGCATGACACACTGGCAACCAGGATAACGTCCTTCCTCGACATGAGGGCGCTGGTAGCGGCCAGGCGTAAACGGTCGATCTCCTGGTTAATGGTGGCCTCTTTTTCGATGTATATGTCTCGTTGCGGGATGTATGCCTCGGGTTGGTAATAATCATAGTAGCTCACAAAATATCCAACGGCATTTTCCGGAAAAAAGCCCTTGAATTCGCTGTAGAGTTGGGCGGCAAGGGTCTTGTTGTGGGTCATAACCAGCGTGGGTTTGTTCAGCGCGGCGATGACGTTTGCCATGGTAAACGTCTTTCCTGAGCCGGTAACACCCAGCAGGGTTTGATACTTCGCGTTGTTTCTATAACCCTCAATCAGTTGTTGTATTGCGCGGGGTTGGTCACCCTGTGGGGTGAATGGTGATGCTAGTTTAAAATGAGACATGTTATTTTTTTGAAAAATAGCGTGTAGCTCAGACCTTCAGGTCTGATGGATGTGGCATCTTGTACGCCAGCCAGGCACTTTGAAGTATTTTCCAGCCAGATATAGATTTATTTCAGCCATGACGACCCTTTATACTTTTCCCTCATATATTCCTCACTATTTTCTACTATAAAGCGGTCTATCTCTTCTTTATTATCGTAATAATAGGAAAGGGCATCATGTACCTGGGCATGGGTTATATGTGGATACATAGCCACAATCTCGTCAGCATTTTTTCCTGCGTTCTCATATTCCGCTAGTAATCTGACAGATATCCTTTTCTTTAAAAGACTTTGTTGCCATATAACCTCCTCCCTTTTCCTGCATTTTTAGCTGTCCAGGCGCTAGCCATCCTTCTCTCTAAGGCGCCGTCGCCTTGTTCCCACTTGTCTCTTCTTCCACTTTCTGGCTTCCCCTGGCCTTTTGCTCAGCATCCGCCTTTGCCTTGGCGGCCTCCGCTTCACGTTCTTTTTGCCGGCGCTTCTTTTCCGCTTCTCTCAGGTCGTATTCAAGTTCTCTGTTGAGCTTGTCAGGGTCTGTTTTTGAGTCGTCGCTGTAAAATTGCGGCGGCGTTTTAAATTCTATATTAACACGGTCGCTGCCGCAACCAATGAGCGGCCAGGTAAGCGCGCTCATGGCCACAAATGTTTTTAGGCCGTAGCTCTGTATGCGCATAAAACCATCTCCTCAAGATTTGTAAAAAGTTAAATTAAGCCTTCGGTGATTTTTACCGGTTTAATACGTAGGGCAAGGCTTTAGCCTTGCTGACGTCTGAACACACACGAGGGGTTGC
>CAYJPZ010000205.1:3763-6269 GCA_964372185.1 uncultured candidatus Brocadiaceae bacterium | reverse complement strand
CCTCTGCCCTTGCCGCCCCCCTTCTCCAGCTCCTCAATAATCCGTTTAATGCCCTCTCTCTTTTCAAGGATGCCCTGAAACAAGTCGTATTCCGCCGGGGTGAAAAAAAAGGTGAGAAACGGCCTGAAAAAGGCCATTGCCTGGCTCCCTATATAATTGAGCGGTTGAATGCATTCAAGAAACATCGAGGTAGGAACGGTAAGATTTCTCCTCTGTACCACGGTAATCAGCTTCATAATAAGGGAAATCTCCTTATCGTTTAACGTCTTGTTTTCCTGTGACGTCCCCGTGCTGAATGCGTGACGCAACCCTTGCCGGATAGACGTGCCATCCAGTCCCGGGAAGCGCGCGCGTATCTTTGATAGAAGGGTTGGTAAAAGCATAAGAAAAGATAGTATCAAAAATCCGCCATTTTTGTCAAAATGAAAATACGTTCGCCGTTTGTAACAGGTATGTTTTTCCTTGTATTTAAGTCCTCAGCCACTATAATTATTTTTTGTGCGTGCGGACTTGCTCCGCGCCTTTATTTTAAGAATCGAATACCAGTGGAGATTGAAAATGGCAGAACAAACCCTTATCACGAAAAACATGACCATTAATGACGTAGTTAAAAAATATCCAAAGACCATCACGGTTTTCAGTAAGTTTAAGGTGGATTCTTGCTGCGGCGGCGCGGGCAGTATCGAAAAGACGGCCGGTATGAGCGGGGTGGACATCGCCTCCTTAATGGCTGCGCTCAACAAGGCTGCCGGTTCATCCGGTTCATGCTGCTGCTAATAAGTAACTACTCAGGTAGATAGACTGAAGGCTGAAGGTATTTAGTCTTCAGCCAAACATATAAATAGTTAGGGTGTTTACACAAATACAAACACAATGGACTTGTTCCCAAAGGGTAGAGACGCCCTGCCAGGGCGTCTCTACTATAGGAACAGGATAAAGCCATGGATATTTCCAAAACGTTTTGATTTATGTATGTCCGTTTAAAACAAAACTTTAAAACGAAGGAAAAGGGGGCATTGTGGCGGAATACGGAGAATGGACGCGAAAAGGGGCGACGCTGAGCGACGTAACGGCCAAGTCTGAATACGGCGTGGACCGTGAATTCATTGTTAAAGGTGTAGAAGCGGGCAAGCTGGAGTACCGGCATGGTGCGATATGGGGCAATCCCTATCTCAAGGTTTTAAGAAGTCAGCTTGAGAAATTCATTGCCGGGGAACTTGGAGACGAGTACTTGCTCAAAGTAAAGGCAAAAACAGAGTTGAAAGTCGTCAAAAAAGAGATATCCACCCTCAAGAAGAGACTTGAGGAACTCCAGGCGCAAAAGACCAAACTGGAAGCAGCTTTGGGCAAAGGATAAATCACCGGGTAAACAGCGCTAGCGGCTGGCGGGAAGAAATGGTTGGAAATATGCGCGCCGTTAAATCAAGTTTTGAAAAAAACTACCGGTGCGGGGAATATTGTTTATGGATAACGAAAAGACAAATACTACTTCGGATGGGAACAATAAGGTTCTTGAAGAAGGAACTAAAGAGGAGATTTTTGGCAGTATAAAAGGCAGGGAGATTGACCATATCGTGTATGACCGCTGGATGGGCGGTGCGCGCGGGCCTGAAAAAATCGTTTTTAAGGACGGCAGCGCGGTAATGTTTAAGTGCGACATTCGGCATTATTGGATGGCGCAAAATCCCGATACCCCTATTCGGGAGGCAATTGCCTATCAAATCGACAGGATTATCGGCCTTGGCCTGGTGCCGAAAACACAGGTGATAGACGACACGATTAACAACGTCCGGTACGATGGTTCGATACAAGAATGGGTTAGTAACGCCAAAGACGGCTATGCAATCGAACAATTCAGTCCTGATGAAAAAAGAGACTATGACAGGCTGAGAATCTTTGATTTCGTGATAGGAAACAGCGACAGGCATCTGGGAAACATCTTGTTCACATCTGACGGGAAGCTGCACGCCATCGACCACAATGCAAGTCTTATTATTTCCGCCGAAGACGATATTTTGTCTTTTTCTGACGTTATTATAAACTTTTTTTGCCGTAATGTTGTCTCCGATATGCCGCACGTGGTGGACATAATAGAAAGATTTTATGAGAGCAAAGACAAGATATTGCGATTAATAGATACCTATATACAAGATAATAAAGACCTTGCCAAACTGATGGTGGAATCGCGTATCCTCTATTTGTATAAAACGTTAAAGAAAGACAGCCCCTTTTCCAGAAAATACCGGGAGTGGCGAAACGGTTTAGACGTGGAAATACAAGAGATTCTTAAGAAGAAGAACAAGTAGTGTTTTCAAGTCGGATTCGTCCTCCGCATGCAATGGCAGATGCACCACAGGCAAACCCGGATAGCGACCGTCCTTGAGACACAAAGGGACGAACTATCCTTTATAAAAGGAATCATCGAAAAACTCCTGCCCCCCAAAGGCATGCTCTAGTCTGCCAAAATTTCCACTCATGCCTTCGGGCCTGTTGTAGAGCGAAGAGG
>CAYJPZ010000205.1:0-3753 GCA_964372185.1 uncultured candidatus Brocadiaceae bacterium | reverse complement strand
CTTCGCTCTACAGGGAAAAGTTGCCGAACACTCTTGGGAAATGGGATAGCCTTACATCATTGCTGCCGCCATATATGGCTATTTCCTGCCATACGGTGAAATCTCTCTTAGTCTTTTGATAATGGGCGGTATCTGTTCGATGATATAATCCACCTCTTCCATCGTATTATAGCGGCTGAGACTGAGCCTTACCGAACCATGTACTGCGGTGAAGGGGACGCCCATGGCGCGCAACACGTGGGATGGTTCCAGTGAGCCGGAGGTACAGGCGGAACCGGATGACGCGCAAATGCCCTTTTCGTTCATGAGCAGCAGGATCGCTTCTCCCTCTACAAATTCGAAGCTGATATTGGTCGTGTTGGGGAGACGATTGATTTTGTGGCCGTTTACCCTGGCGTCAGGCGCCCTCTTCAGGATTTCAGATTCCAGCTTGTCCCTTGCCTGCTTCACGCGCGTCTGTTCATCCGACATATATGCCTTTGCCAGCTCGCATGCCTTGCCAAGACCAACGATGGCGGGGACGTTTTCCGTGCCGCCGCGCCGGTTCTTTTCCTGGTGTCCCCCGATAATAAAGGGGGTGCACGCCGTTCCCTTTCTGATAAAAAGCGCTCCAATCCCTTTGGGCGCATGGAGTTTATGCCCGGAAAGGGTAAGCAAGTCTATCGTGCTCATGGCAAGATTTAAGGGTATCTTACCCACGGCTTGAACGGCATCCGTATGCAGAATGGAACCTTTCTGTTTTACAATGACCCCAATCTCCTCGATGGGGAAAATCACGCCGGTCTCATTATTTGCGTACATTATTGAAACAACTGCCGTATCTTCACGTATTGCGTCGGATAATTCGCTAAGGTTGAGCATTCCCTGACTGTCCACGCCCAGTTCCGTCACATGATAACCGTTTTGCGCAAGATACTTGCACAAGTTGTAAACGGCGGGATGTTCCACCCGTGAGGTAACAATGTGCCTCTTGTGCGGGTGCGCCCTGAGTATCCCTAAAATGGCCGCATTATCGCTTTCCGTGCCGCAGCTCGTGAATACGATTTCGGAAGGGTCGGCACCGAGGATATCCGCCACCTGTTGTCGTGCAACGTCAATCTTTTTGGCAACCTGCCCGCCAAAGGAGTGCATACTGGAGGGATTTCCATAATATTCCGCAAAATACGGCATCATTGCTTCTGTCACTTCCGGCGCCACTCTGGTGGTGGCGTTGTTGTCTGTATATACTACCTTCATGCAGTTACCTCCTCAACGATCAGCGAATCGGCGACAAGCTCCCTCAGCTTTGCCTCTACCGTGGATTTCAAGGTGACCTTCGAACCGGAGCAAGCCGCGCAGCTCCCCCGGAAGGAGACCATAACCCGGTCGCCGTCAATATCGATCAGTTCGATATCACCGCCGTCGGCCTGAAGGATAGGCCGAATAACCCGTTCGACAGTTTCCTGCGTCATCGTCATTTTTTGTATATTCGTCAATTTTTTAACGGGCATTGCGCCCTTGCCGACCAGCGCCTTTTCCTTTTCTTTTTGCCATACCTCGTCGATAATTGCCTGGATTTGAGGGTGACAGGAACGGCATCCCCCCCCGGCCTTGCAAAAATTGGTAACCTGTTCGATGGTCGTTAATTTGTGTTCTCTGACCTCGTGGGCGATCTTGTTATCCGTCACCCCGAAACACTTGCAGACAATAATGCCTTCATCTACGGGTTTTTCTATCGTAAGCCCTTTGTAGCTGGCAATAGCCGCTTCGAGTGCCTCGCGCCCCATTACGGAGCAGTGCATCTTTTGTTCAGGCAGGCCGTCAAGGTATGCCGCAATGTCGTTGTCGGTAATCATGGCGGCCTCATCAAGCGTCTTTCCTCTCACCATCTCCGTTAAGGCGCTTGCCGAGGCAATTGCACTTCCGCAGCCGAACGTCTTGAACTTTGCGTCCACAATCCGCTTCGATGTGTCAACTTTTAACATCAGCTTTAATGCGTCACCGCAAGCCAAGCTGCCCACTTCACCCACAGCGTCCGGATTCTCTATGTCGCCGACGTTTCTTGGATGGAAAAAATGGTCTTTAACCTTTTCAGAATAGTCCCACACCCTTTATCCCTTTCCACAAATAATCATTTTTATTGATAACTTCCATGCCTGGCAAGAAATTTCGCAATCTTCGCCTTTTCAGATTCTTCTATCTCATGGAAAAAAATAGCAACATTGTACACACTGCGACTCGTCTTCATTGAGTCTTTCTCAACCCTAACCACCACCCCGCCGCATTCTACCTGGTTCGTGTCCTCCCCCTCTTCATCGTCCGCTAACGCAAAAGATACCATCAGATGTGACATAAACGGGATGGGCTTATTTACCTGGCAGCATACCCCGATGCAACTCAGGTCCGTCGTTTCCGCAACAATATCGGAATCATGCGTCTTCAATTTAAATTGGATACGCTTACTCGTCCGGGGATGTTTTCTGTTCTCTTTGTGGGGTTTTTGTTGTCTCATCGTCACCGTCTTATCGTATAAAGACGCCGTTGTTTTCGGGGTATTAAATGCAGAATAGTATCGCCTGAACTGTTATCTATGAATGAAGAATATAGCACAAAACGAGGCCGGAAAACAACAGAAAAGCGAGACGGTGATGCGTACGCTGCAAAATCTGTGGTTCGCAATATTCCAAAACGATAGCACTTTTAAGAGGCTCTTATAAAACACTGTTGTTTAGTGGCAATAAATTATTTTCATCTGTTAAAGTAGAAAATATTCAATCTATTTTACCCGCCGTGCCACCATGCTAATATCCCAATTAACAGGAACTTATATATTATCTACCTCCACCGGTATTAGTATATATATTGAATCTGCCTCGAAAAATATGGTATCATCGCACATGTTTTTTGCGTAAAGACAACACGGTAAGCAGTGAATGAATACTTTTTTTGTACACACGGAGATAATAAGCCCTCCTTGTTTTATTACAGACGGCCATGTTCCGTTCGCGACGCGCGAGGCATGGCGCACATTTTTTGTACCATTAAGGTGATAAAAAAGATGAAGCTGATAAACAAAGGTATTTTGGCCGGTGGCGTTGTTTTCGTGGTTGCGATGTGCCTTTCTTTTTTCCCGAATTTTCCCGCTAAGCAGGTGGAGATAGCCAATCCACACCATGCAAACGAGGTTATTCAAAAGGCGCAGGGCATTCAACTGCCTTTTATCAGGAATGAAGAGCAAATGGATGAAGAGGTAGCGTTTTTTGCCAATACATTTCAGGGTGGAGTATATGTCACGAAACGGGGAGAACTCGTTTATTCACTATTTGCTGCTGAAAATCGGGTAAAAAGGGTGGTGCTGAAGGAAGAGTTTATCGACGGAAAGGTTGCAGACATAACAGGAGAGGGAAAAACGATCACAGAGGTTTCTTGTTTTAAAGGAAGCGACCCCGCCAGATGGAAAAGCAACATCTCAGCGTATGACGTTGTCAGTCTTGGGGAAGTGTACCGGGGAATCGAGTTAAAACTGAAGGCTTATGGAAATAATATTGAGAAGCTTTTTTACGTCAAGCCTGATACCGGAACGGAGCAGATAAAGATCGGTCTAAGCGGCGCAAGGGCTTTAAGGGTAAATGAGGCTGGACAGCTTGAGGCGGAAACAGGGCTTGGAACGGTTCGGTTCACGAAACCCGTGGCATATCAGGAGATTGATGGAAAGCGGGTGGAGGTTGCGGTTGAATATCGTGTTCCGGATGGCGGGGGACAGGAGGCGGAGGA
>CAYJPZ010000204.1:0-6311 GCA_964372185.1 uncultured candidatus Brocadiaceae bacterium | reverse complement strand
GAATTGCAAGGCTGAAGCCTTGCCCTACGTATTAAACAGAATGTCGCCGAAAAGGCCGAATTTCATGAGGGAACTTAACGTATGGCTATTCCACAACATCAACCAGTTGAAACCGGCGGGAGACCGACCATCTCCGCGTGCCTGATCGTTAAAAACGAGGAGAAATTTCTGCCTCATTGTTTGGAAAGCATTAAAAATGCGGTGGATGAAATAATTATCGTCGATACCGGTTCGACGGACCGAACGGTTGAAATCGCAGAGTCCTTTGGGGCAAAGGTATATCACCACCCCTGGCGCAACAGCTTCAGTGAGGCACGAAACCATTCGATCAGCTACGCTGTGTGCGACTGGATACTGCAAATCGACGCCGATGAATCACTTGAACAGGCGGATATCCCCCTTTTGCACTCGCTTATCCGCACCAGTGTACACAACGCGATACTGGTCGCCATCTACAGCACACTTCCCGGTGGCCTGTCAAAGCACTACTTCACACGCATATTTCGGCGGGGGAAGGGGCGCTTTGAGGGAATAGTGCATAATCAGCTTGTTTTTGAGGGTTGTGCGCTTCAATCCGAAATCCGCATTCAACATTACGGATATAACTTACCCGGGTCTGAAATGCAGAAAAAATACAAACGGTCGGGAGACTTATTACGGCAGCAACTAGCCGAAGACCCCAACAATGCCTTTGTCCTGGCAAACCTCATCAGAAACTACAGAAACGAAGGTAACTATGATAAGGTCATCGAACTGTGCGAGATGGGTTTACAAAATCTTACCTTACGAAAGGACGTTACCGCGATAAACCACAAACAAAGAATATATATAGACCTCATATATGCCAGAATACACAAAAAACAGTTCGATGAAGCCGCCGCTACGTGCAAAGACGCAATAAATGAAACCCCGGATTCCCTCGACGTCCTGTTTGCCATGGGAGAGATCTTTTTAAAGAAAGAGGCTTACGAGGAAGGCTTGAATACCTTTAAAAAATATCTCGTTGCAAAAGAAAAGGAAAGTAAGAACCCTGCCTTTAACCTGTACATTGTGGACTCTTACGCTTACGAGCACAAGGCATACAACAACATCGGCATCTGTTACGACAGGCTGGGGCGCTTTGCCGAGGCTGAACAGGCCTACAAAAAGGCACTCCGGTTAACCGACACGGAGCCCCTCTATTACTTAAATCTTATGAGTTTATATGCCTCGCAGAACCGTTTTGGAGAAGCGGAACAGGTTGCAAATGAGGCCATAAACAGGGGCATAGCCAATAACGAAGTCTACCAGCGATTGGGAAACATACAGATAGCGGCAGGGAAATCCCATGTCGCCATTATCACCTTTAAGCATCTAATACAAAAGGGTAATAACGACTTAAACACCTATCTCCTCCTGATAAACTTGCTGATACAAACCAACCAGCTTAAAGAAGCGGAAGAAACACTGGGCGGGATAATCACCTCATATCCCGACCACATAAGGCTGGGATGTCTTACCGGGAGGATTAATTATAAAAAGGGAGACAAGGCCAGCGTAATAAACTTCATCGAAGGGACGCTCAAATCAAACCCTTCAAACAGCGCGGTGTTTCACGACCTCGGCAACCTGTGCATCGAAATTGAGGAGTATAACAAGGCGATAGAGTTGCTGGGAAGGTATCTGGCCGCCTTTCCCGCCGACGCGATGGCTGTTGCCAACATAGCCACCTGTTACGCCAAATTAGGGAAATTTGACGCCGCGATAGTCGGTCTTGAGGCCGCGCTGAAACTGGACCCCCGCTGCAATTATGCCATACAAAACCTTTCCATCTTAAAGAAAAAATTGCAACGGTAGCCGTAATGTCTGTAGCGTAGGCTTCCGGCCTGCCGGTTTCTTTCATTGTTTTAGATTTTTAGTAACCCTTTACATAACTCCTGTGACGGTGAAAGATACCGTCCTGTTAACACATGGGAATATTAATACATAACGAAACAAGGGTTATCTGCCAGGGCATAACCGGGCGCGCGGGCAGCTTCCATGCCGTACAAATGCTGGAATACGGCACAAAACTCGTCGCCGGTGTAACACCGGGCAAAGGTGGCACACTCCAATGCGGTATCCCCGTCTTCGACAGCGTATACGAGGCGGCAACAAAGACGGGGGCAACCGCCTCGGTCGTTTACGTGCCTGCCCCATTTGCGGCAGACTCCATTATGGAGGCCGCCGAGGCAGGCATTGAGTTGATCGTTTGTATTACCGAAGGCATCCCCACGCTTGACATGATAAAGGTAAAGAAATATCTTTCAAACAACAAGGCGCGCCTTATCGGGCCAAACAGTCCGGGTATTATTTCTCCCGGTAGGTGCAAAATCGGAATCATGCCGGGATATATCCATAAACAAGGCCCGGTGGGCGTTGTCTCGCGCAGCGGCACGTTAACGTATGAGGCCGTCTGGCAGCTTACACGGATGGGCACAGGGCAATCCACCTGCATCGGCATTGGCGGTGACCCGATTGTCGGCTTAGGCTTTACCGATATACTCAGGTTATTTCAAAATGACACGGAAACCTCCGCAGTCGTATTGATAGGAGAGATTGGCGGCAGCGCCGAAGAAGAGGCGGCGGAGGTAATCAAACGAGAAATCACAAAACCGGTAGTGGGCTTTATTTCCGGCAGCACAGCCCCACGGGGCAAGCGTATGGGACACGCGGGGGCAATCATTTCCGGCAACAAAGGCACGGCGGCCTCTAAAATAAGCGCGCTTAAAAACGCCGGAGTTGTCATAGTCGATAGCCCTTCCGATATTGGCAAAACGGTGAAAATGGTTATCGGAAAGGGTTGATTGCCTGTCGCTAAAGAAAAATCATTAATTTGCTCACATAATACCTGTATAGGGAATAATAACTCCTCAAACCTACTGCGGAAAAGAATGGATGCTGTGATTTGCCGCGCACTCGGGCGCCGGCTTGCAGAGGTGGGACTCAAACTGCAAAAGAAGCAACAATTGTGAATATCCTTATTGTTATTACCAATCGGTATAGCAACCCTGCACCTGTCATGCCTTTGGGCGCGTGTCTGGTTGCAGAGGCTGTTGAACGCGCCGGCCACAGTGTCGTGGTGTTGGACTTGATGTTTGAACAATATCCCCTGCAAGCCCTGGAGTCGGAACTAAACAAAATAAATCCGGATTTAGTTGGCCTTTCCGTCCGCAACATTGACAACAATGATATGCAGCGTCCCGTAGCGTTCTTTAAAGATTTGGCCCAGATGGTAAAAACAATTCGCAGCAGGACAGAGGCAACCCTCGTTCTTGGTGGCGCTGCGGTTGCCGTAATGCCAGAAGAATTGCTTCGCTACACAGTTGCAGACTGGGCAGTGTTGGGCGATGGAGAAGTTGTTTTTCCCCAGTTACTAGAGGCGCTCTCACAAGGGAAGGCGCCCAATCAGGTTGCTGGTATTGCATGGCTGGAGGACAATGTCTTCAGAAAAAACACCAGCTATGGGGTACGTTTTTCGGATGGATGCCTTGTCCCGGACTTTCATAGGTGGATTGATGTCCAGGCTTATATCTCAAGGTTAGCTACTGTTCCCATTCAAACCAAACTAGGATGCCACTTCAAATGTGTATATTGTACCTATCGGAAAATCGAGGGACATGACTACCGTTTGTGCGATTCCCGTGCCGTGTTCGAGGCCGTCAGGCGTCTTGCTGTTGCAGGGCTGCGGGACATTGAATTCGTTGACAATGTATTTAATTCTCCTTATGACCATGCGTTGGCTGTGTGTGAAAACCTTGCCGGAATTCGACTTAACGTCCGTCTCCAAAGTCTTGAGTTGAACCCGCTTTTTGTCGATGATGCCCTTCTTACGGCAATGGAGCGGGCAGGTTTTGTTGGCATGGGTGTTACCGTTGAAAGTGCATCTGATACTGTCCTGGCCGGGCTTCATAAAGGTTTTACTGCCGAACATGTCCATCACGCAGCCCAGGTTATAAAGCGGCACCATCTGCCGTGCCTCTGGATATTTATGCTTGGCGGACCAGGTGAAACAAAGACAACAATCCAGGAAACATTACGTTTTGCAGAGCAATACATCCGTCCAAAGGACGTAGCATTTTTCAATATGGGAATACGCATATATCCGGGAACAGAACTTGAACAGAGGGCGCGAAGGGAAGGAATTTTGGATATCCTCCCCAATGAAATGCTGGAACCGGTATTTTACTTCTCCCCTGGCCTTGACCTTGACTGGCTGATACAGGAAATGCACAAAGCCCTTGCCACACACATGAACTATATCGGATCAACCACCATCGGCCTGTCGTTCCTGCCAATAATAAACCGTCTGGGATACCGGTTTGGGGCGAAACCCCCTCTTTGGCGGCACACCCGCCTTATTCGGCGAGGGCTCAGGTTTTTTGGAATAGATACCTAAGAGCTACAGAATGACAAATAATAATAAAAATTCATCCATAAACGCTACAAAGGGAAAGGTGTATATAGCATCGACATCGGTTGCTCTGCCACCGTATAGTATAGACCAGTCCCAGGCAGAGGCATTTCTCGCAAAACACTACTCGAACAAACTGAGCAAAAGAAGTCTTGCGATCTTGCACAAGGTATTTTCTCATCCAGGCGTATCACGTCGGCATCTTGCTATCGAAAATATCGAATGCCTCATCAGTGAAGACCCGGACAGCCGTATTGCCCGTTTCACGCAGTGGGCAGTAGACCTTTCTGCTCTGGCGATTGTTAATGCCCTCTCTCAGGCAGGATTGACCGTTAACGAGGTGTCAGGTTTGGTGGTCAACACCTGCACGGGATACATTTGTCCGGGCATATCCACGTATCTCATAGAAAGGCTGGGCTTTTCGGAACGGATACGGGCGCATGACCTGGTCGGTAGTGGCTGTGGGGGGGCGATTCCAAACTTACAAATGAGCAAGGACATAGTAAATGGACAAGGTGATGGCGTAGTAGTAAGTGTGTCGGTAGAAATCTGTAGCGCCACATTTCAGATGGCAGATGATATGAGTTTAATTATTTCAAATGCGATCTTTGCAGATGGCGCGGCAGCATCGGTACTCCGGCATCGTCCCGGAGGATTGGAACTGGTTGCCTCGGCTAATCAGTATAATCCTAAAAACCGCGATGATATACGCTACGTTTACAAGAACGGACAACTTCACAATCAGCTTTCCACTTCCTTACCGGAAATAGCAGGTAAAACGGTTGCCAGGGTAGTGACGGATATTTTAAAATCCAACGGACTGCAAATTGAAGATATCAGGCATTGGGCCTTTCATCCAGGGGGTGAAAAGGTAATCAACGCAGTCAGAGACGAACTGGGACTTCGTGAGGAACAAATGCAGGTAACCCGCAATATCTTAGCCAGGTATGGAAACATGTCTTCGCCAACCGTGTTCTTCGTGCTCCATGAGATATTAAAGAAAGGGGTTGCACCAGGTGACTGGTGCGTCATGGCGGCCTTCGGCGCCGGACTCTGTGCCCATGCCTTTCTGCTCAGGACATAGGAAAGTATAGAAGCTGTCTGAAAAAATAAATTGTCAAAAAACACTTAAACATTTAATTTGACAAATGGCCGCTGTTTACAGTAGAATCACCCACCGTTCGTGGTTTTGTAATCAAAGCGCTCTTTTTAAGATCAAAATATCAACTACAGGTAATTCTTTCGCATGAATGCGTGAGAATAAAAGGGAATCCACATAGCTCATGCTACTTAAAATGAGATGAGGAGCGGACCCGCCGCTGTATCCGGGGACAAAATTCACCAGGCCACTGCTCTCTGCCAATGGAGTGGGAAGGGGTGATTAGTAGGACGATCCGGAAGCCAGAAGACCTGCCTGTAGTTGCTTCACGTAGTCTTCGAAGGTAAAGAGGGTGAAGGTTTGTTTATAGTAAACGCAAAAGAAGGCTGTTGCTGCCGGGACGACAAAGCAGTAATCTCAAAATAGGGATTGTTCGCCTTTGTGATATCCAGGGCAATGGCTTATGTTGTTCGCACCGACGCCTCATCGTGGTGTATTGTACACGGTTGCTATAATTTGTGGGGATGAGGTCAAAACCTCTATTCCACCTACAAAAAAACCCATATCTTCCCAATCGAAGGTATGGGTTTTTTTGTTTTTACAGGGGTGATATTGCCGCAGAGAATGCGGAGTACGTAGCGCGTCCTACCGCTGCATTCCCACGCAGAGCGTGGGAACGAGTTGGTGTAGGGACACGGCGCCCGTGTCCCCACGTGTGAACACAAAAAGTCGCCGAAAGTCTGATTTAACTGTATGGGAAATTCAAAGTCAGGCCTGAAA
>CAYJPZ010000203.1:0-6365 GCA_964372185.1 uncultured candidatus Brocadiaceae bacterium | reverse complement strand
GCCGGATTTTGTTCGCTCATAGCGATTGTGAGCGAAAACACGCTGAATAGTTACCATTATTTTCGATAAAGGTTTGCAAATTGAGTGAATAAATGAAAATTATTTAGAGGTGAATATGAAATGGTTACCATAAATGTAAAAAGTATTTCAGGAGAAGTTGAAACTATTAAGGAACTTCTGTCCGGAGGGCTGGAAGAGGAAAAAAGAAGAATAAAATTTGCCATAGAAACGTCCGTATCAAAAACAAAGAAATATGAAGAGAAATACGGAATTTCTACGAGTGTCTTCATTGAAAAGTTCAGAAATAGGGAAATTGAAGAGGATGATGATACCTTTAACTGGTGGGCAGAAGAAAAACTTGTAAATGAACTTAAACAGAAATTATCAATAATTGAAAATATTGAGATATGATAATGCCGAACATTATGCAGAAATTGAAACCTATCCACATCACAAGCATATTGAAAATGAAGTTTTACCTTCCAAAAATGTGGATATTACAGAAGTCATAAACGAGATAGTAATATCCTTTGCAAAATAGTTTAAAGGGTTGTTTTTGACACAAATTTTAAAATATGATTAAATCTGGCGCTTTACCTGAAAATATCAACCATTTTCTGCCCGATGTCCGGGAATATTTTGATTTTTCGAGAAAAGAAATGGATATCTTCAACGCGAGAGTTCTCGTCCATTACCCTTGAAGTGTATTCACGTAACTGGAAGGCGCAGCGTATTGTGGAAACCCCTGCCCCCTACGACGATATGCGGGTTTGCATCCAATCACACGTTCCCAAGGCAAGGCTAAAGTCTCGCCCTACATCTTAACCCGAACGAGCCGGAAGAGAAAAATTTCTGTTTTCTCACACAAGGGTACGAAGGCACAAAGATGTATCGCAAGGTATCTTTTTTGTAGTTCTTTGTGCCTTTGTGCCTTTGTGTGATTACTTCTCTTATGGATAAAAAGATTTTTCACTAACGGTTGGACAGCGTTATAATTTGCCCCAAAGCCTTGTACAAAGCTGAATCTGTGGATCCAAAGGTTTTTTGATTAGTCTGAACATCTGCATCTGGAAGGTGATTTTATGAAAATTCTCGGGATTGATCCAGGCACACAGGTTGCCGGTTACGGTGTGATAGAAAAGATAGGTTCGACGGTGCGCACCGTCGAATATGGTTCTATCAAAGTCAATAAAAACGATGTTTATTCGCAGCGGCTCAAGACCATCCACGATAAGATAATGGAGATTATCCGTAAGCACAAACCGGATCAGATGGCCATTGAGGAGGTTTTTTATGGAAAAAACATCAAGGCCACCATCAGGATCGGAGAAGGACGGGGGATCGTCCTTTTGTGCGCGGCATTGGCAAATATCCCCATTACCGAATACGCAGCCACCGTCATAAAGAAGGCGGTTGTGGGTAACGGAAACGCGCATAAAGGCCAGGTGCAGCAAATGGTAAAACTCATTCTTGGACTATCGGATACGCCGGAACCTAAAGACGCCTCGGACGCCCTCGCCATTGCAATTTGCCACAGTCACAATCTCCTGCCGGGATATGAACCGAAAAAAACGTAAAAGTCTTGTGTTTGGACTTGACACCAGGTTCTCTTCTGTTATAATCCAGCTTTTTATTAGCAGGATTATTTTGTAACAATTCACCCACCCGCCAAAGCACCGATACCCTGTCAGGGTTTTAAACCCTGACAGGGTTATAGGTAGGTGTGTTGTCACATTTTTTAACTCTTTTTTTGTCTGCCGCACAACGATAATAATTCATGGAAAAAGTCATACAGAAGGCAAACATACTGATAGAAGCAATCCCGTATATTCGCTCGTTTAAAAATAAATTTGTGGTAATAAAATTTGGCGGCGGCGCAATGTCAGGCGACGAGGTGCTGACCAACGTCCTTCAGGACGTCGTATTCATGAAGACGGTGGGCATGATGCCCATCCTGGTACACGGCGGAGGACCTCACATCAGCGAGGAAATGAAGAAGCGGGGTTTGCAGCCGAAGTTCGTCGAAGGGCATAGAATAACGGACATAGAGACCCTGGAGATCGCAAAAGACGTCCTTATCAATGAAATTAGCGCCTCTATCGTAAAAAAGGTGATGGAACTGGGGAACGATGCGGCCTGCATCTGGCAAAACGGCAACTGCCCCATAAAGGCCGAAAAACATTACATTGAATCAAAGACCGGCGACGGTACGGTCAGAAAGCTGGACATAGGCTTCGTTGGCAAGGTAACGTCTATAGATAAGGATAAGTTCCACCAGTTGTGCAGCAGTTGCGCAATCCCTATCGTGCCGCCCATTGCCAAAGGAGCCAACGGTGATATTTATAACGTGAACGCGGACAATGTTGCCGCGTTTATTGCAAAGGCACTCGGCGCGGAGAAGCTCGTGTTTCTTTCGAATACGAACGGGATTATGACGAGGCCGAAGGACCCCTCTTCCTACGTTTCTACCATACATGAGGATGAAGTCCACGCGCTCATCGATCAGAAAGTGATCAGCGATGGTATGCTGCCCAAGGCGCTTGCCTGTATTTCAGCGGTGAAGGCGGGGGTGAAAAAGGCGCATATTATTAACGGCATGGTGCCGCACGCGCTGTTGCTGGAGATTTTTACGGATAAGGGCATCGGAACGCAGATAATAGTCTAGACCGGACAATGTGTTTTTCTTTTTTAAGACCATTTAGGAAAAATTGATGAATACGCAAGAGATTAAAGATATTTACGACCGTTATGTTATCCCCAATTACACCAGAAACCCCATTTTGCTGGCAAAAGGTAACGGGGTGGATGTATGGGATGCGGAAGGGAAGCGCTACCTTGACCTCTTTTCCGGTTGGGCGGTAAGCTTACTGGGCCATTGCCATCCTAACGTGGTTGCGGCCATTCAGAAGCAGGCTGCGCTGCTACAACATGCGCCCAACATTTATTACACGGAACCGCAGGGATTGCTGGCAAAACATATCTCGGAAAAATCTTTTGGCGGTCAGTGCTTTTTCTGCAATAGCGGCGCGGAGGCTAACGAGGCGGCGATTAAGCTGGCGCGTATCCATAATTCGGCGTCAGGAAGATTCAAAATAATCACCTTCTCAGACTCTTTTCACGGCAGGACGATTGCCACCGTCACCGCGACGGCACAGCCGAAGTACCACAAGGGATTTGCGCCGCTCGTAGAGGGCTTTTCCTACGTCCCTTTTAATGATTTTACAGCGTTAAAAAACGAGGTCGATGATCAGACGTGTGCCATCATGCTGGAGACGATCCAGGGAGAGGGCGGAATAAACATTGCGGACAAGAGTTTCCTGCAGGCCGTCAGAAAGCTGTGCGATGAAAAGGGGATGCTCTTGATCCTTGATGAAGTGCAATGCGGCATGGGGCGAACCGGAAAGTATTTTGCCTATCAGCATTTCGGCATTGAGCCGGATATTATGACCCTGGCAAAGGCATTGGGCGGAGGTGTTGCCATCGGCGCCATGACGGCAAAAAAAGAAATTGCGAAGAGCCTCGTTCCCGGCAGCCATGCCTCCACCTTCGGGGGAAATCCATTGGCTTGCGCCGCCGGTGTGGCGGTGTTTGAAACCCTTGAGAAGGAAAAGCTGATGGATAACGTGGAAAAAATGGGGAGATATGCTCAGGAGCAATTAAAACTTCTGCAGAAAAAGCACAAAATTATTCGTGAGGTACGCGGTGTGGGCCTTATGATTGGCATTGAATTGAACGTAAGTGGTGCAGATGTCATCAAAAAATGTATCCAGGCGGGTTTATTCCTTAATTGCACACATGATACGGTGATACGTTTTATGCCTCCATTGAATGTTAAAAAAGAACATATCGACGAGGGGTTGGCTATTTTAGAATCGGTAATCTCCAAAACTTAACTTAAGAGAAGACTCGTATGAAATGCAAAGACCTAATCTCAATCGCAGACATTTCCCTAGCGGACATTGAAGAAATATTTCACGTCACCAAGGAACTCAAAGAATGGCATAATAAAGGTTACGACGAAAAGTGCCTGAGCGGGAAGATATTGGGGATGATATTCGAGAAGAGTTCCATGCGCACGCGTGTCTCCTTTGAAGCGTCAATGTTACAACTGGGCGGCCACGCCATCTACCTGACCCAAAGCGACATTAATCTGGGGAAAAGGGAGTCCGTGAAGGATGGCGCCAGGGTGCTTTCCCGGTATGTAAATGGACTGGTAATCCGCACCTTTGGACAGGATATGGTTCAGGAATTGGCGCGATTCGCAACCGTGCCGGTCATTAATGCCCTGTCTGATTATCTCCATCCGTGCCAGGCGCTAACCGATATTTATACCATCAAAGAAAAATTCGGTAATTTAACCGACGTAAAGATATCTTATATCGGCGATGGAAATAACATTGCGCGTTCTCTGGCGCAAATCTGCGCGAAGTTGGACATTCCTTTGTACGTTGCCTCGCCCAAAGGGTACGAACTTACGCCGGACTTTGTTGCCAAGACCAAACAATCCTCGGATGGCAACGACGTGATACGCCTGTATAATGACCCAAAAGCGGTTGCCAAAGACGCAGACGTGCTTTACACCGATACGTGGGTCAGCATGGGGCAGGAGGCGGAAAAGGAGTTACGCGCGCAGGCCTTTAAGAACTTTCAAATCAATGCTGACTTGTTGAAATTAGCGAAAAACGACGTCAAGGTAATGCACTGCTTACCGGCGCACCGCGGAGAAGAGATAACGGACGACGTTATCGACGGCCCGCATTCCATTGTCTATGATCAGGCAGAAAATAGGCTCCACGTAGAAAAAGCGCTTCTAAAACTCCTATTGCGTAAATAACTATGACAAGAGTTGATAACCGCACATACAATGAATTGCGCCCACTCACCCTGAAAAGGCACTTTACCAAATACGCCCCCGGTTCCGTCCTCATTCAGTCAGGCAACACCATGGTTATTTGTACTGCTGCCGTTGAGGAAAGCGTGCCACCGCACGTTAAAAATACGGGAAAAGGATGGATTACGGCGGAATATTCTTTGCTGCCGGCCTCCACCGCCATCAGGGTGCCGAGGGAATCCACCAAGGGGAAATTAACGGGAAGAACCCATGAAATCCAGCGGCTCATAGGCCGTTCCTTACGCTCCATCATAGACCTATCGCGGCTGAAAGAACGTACCATCTGGATAGATTGCGACGTCATACAAGCGGATGGAGGCACACGCACGGCGGCTATTACCGGCAGTTACATTGCGTTAATGGACGCCATCAGGTGGCTGATGAGCAGGGACATGATTAAAGAAAATCCCGTCCAGAACAGTCTGGCCGCGGTAAGCGTCGGAATTGTAAACGACGCGGCCCTTTTAGACCTCTGTTACGCAGAAGACGCCGCCGCCCAGGTGGACATGAACGTTGTAATGACCGGTGACGGTAAATTCATTGAGATACAGGGCACCGGGGAAGAGTACGCCTTTAGCCAGGAACAACTGACGGCTATGCTTGACCTGGCGAAGAAAGGGCTTTTGGAAATAACTGAAATACAAAAAAAGGCATTAGAAAAAAATATTTAATGGAGATCATTAATAACTGCTATGACACACGAAATCCACGTAAAGACCATCCTTATTGCCACCCAAAACAAAAAAAAACAAACGGAGATGCTTGAAATCCTCAAAGACGTCCCCGGTGTATTGTTTCGTACCACGGAGCATTTTCCCTTCTTGCCTGAAGTGGAGGAAGATGGACAGAGCTTCCAGGAAAATGCCATGAAGAAGGCATTAACCATCGCTAAGGCCTGTAACACGTGGGCGATGGCAGACGATTCCGGTTTGGAAATCGACGCCCTCAATGGACGCCCCGGAATATTTTCATCCCGATACGCGGGTCCAAATGCGACAGACGAAGAAAATATCGAAAAGGTGTTATCGGAACTAAAAAACGTGCCAAAGGCAAGGCGTACCGCCAGGTTTATCTGCTGTGTTGCCCTTGCTGGTCCGGAGCAGGTGTTTTTCACCGTAAAAGGCTGCTGTGAGGGCATTATTACAGAGGAACCGAGAGGGAAAAGGGGATTTGGATATGACCCCATTTTTTTCGTCACGGATTACCACGTCACCCTTGCGGAATTGAGTCCATCCATAAAGAACAAGGTCAGTCATCGCGCACAAGCATTGGAGCTATTTAAAAAGAGACTGGCCTCATTGGTTTTACGTTAAACAACGCGCATCCGACAGGCGACAAGGTCTATCTTCTCATAGCCACTGGCTTTTTTCCCCGGATATTGTTCTTCGCAGGGTGTAAAAAATACTTGCCATGCAAGCCAATCAGATGGTATCTTTTCCTTATGCGATTCACAGCAGAAGACACTGATCACATA
>CAYJPZ010000202.1:0-6434 GCA_964372185.1 uncultured candidatus Brocadiaceae bacterium | reverse complement strand
CCCCCCCCCCCCCCCCCCCCCCCCCCCCCCCCCCCCCCCCCCCCCCCCCCACTTTGAAAATTCAATCACCGAACATCAACTGGCCGTGCAGCATAATAAAAACTATCCTGAAGCGCTTAACAACCTCGGTATCGCCTATTATGCAAAGGGTGATTTGAAGGATGCCGCAGATGCCCTTAAAAAGGCCGTAACGTTGTCGCCGAACTTTGTGGAGGCATACTATAATCTGGGGATGGTTTACCGTGAAGACGGTAAATTTCAGGATGCGGTCTTTTCCCTGCAACAAGCGCTCAAAATAAATCCCAAAATGGCCGAGGCCTATTTTGCACTGGGTGAGGTTCATGCGGAAAATGACAGGGAAGCCGAAGCAATGTCATCCTACCGATGGGCTATCAGCTTTAAACCGGATTATGCAGATGCGTATTATAACTGTGGGGAACTTTACGCCGCTAGGGGGGAGAGGGATCAATCTATCGAAGCCTGGAAGAAGGCGATAGAATTAAACCCTCAAAAGGCAGATGCCTACTATAATCTGGGGGTTGCCTACTATAATCTAGGGAACGACAGTAAGGCCATTTCTTTGTGGAACAAGACTGTCAAAATAAATCCTGATGATTATGGAGCGCTAACCGGTCTTGCGGATATTTATTATTCAAAAGGCTTGCTGGATAAGGCTATACAAACATGGGAACGAATTACCGAACTTTATCCCGACCATGCCGATATATTTTATAAGTTGGGCAACACTTACGCGAAAAAAAATATGTATTTATCGGCTGTTGCTTGTTGGGAAAAAGCGACAAAAATAAATCCTGCTTACGTTGACGCCTATTATAATCTTGCCGTTGTTTATCAGGGCATCGGCAAGGTGGATGACGCCATCAATGCATTCAAAAAGGCGCTGGATATTGATGCCGATGACGCCAACATACATAAAAGTTTGGGACTGCTTTACGAAAAAAAAGGTATGCATATCGAGGCGGAATCGGAATTTGCCATACAACGAAAATTAAAATCGCTTCAATTGCGCATTAATACATACAGACACGAGTAATTTTTCTTTTCCCATAACCCGAAATTTCGAATTATGAGGTTTTTTTATCCAAAGGTAAGAAATTGTTTCTGAAGATACTATCCGATCAACATAGCGCCTTCAGGGTATTTGACGGGAACAACTTTGCCCTTTCCCCTGATCGAATAACCTATGGTAAGCGGTCCTACCCTTCCTATCAGCATGGTGGCGCAAAGGGTACTTTTACCTACCACGCTTAATGAAGGGGTGATACCCGTTGAAAGCCCTACGGTGCCAAATGCGGAAATGATCTCAAACACAATTCCCATAAAAGAGGCATTTTCCGTAAAAGACAAAAGCAAGACGTCCACAAAAATTAATAACAAGGCCAGCGCACAAATGGCAAAGGCCTTCCCCGTTGTTTGCGGAGAGATATGCCGGTTAAACAAAACCAATTCATCCTTCGTGGAAAGCACGGAAATAACCGATAAAATCGATATCCCAAAGGTCGTGGTCTTCACCCCGCCACCCGTGCTGCCGGGAGATGCGCCAATGTACATCAGCATAATCATGGTTGTAAGCCCAAGCGTCTTCATCGTTCCCATATCCAGGGTATTAAAACCCGTTGTGGTAGAGGCTGAGACGGCTTGAAACAGGGCGGTTAACAAGCTGTCTTTAAACGACAGCTTGGGGGTAAGCCATTCCGAGGCATATATTAATAAAACACCTGCCGTAATGAGGAGGGGAATCATAACCAATACCAGTTTGGTATGAACCAACAGTCTCTTTGGCGGATCGCCATTCTTCGTTTTACCAAAGATGGCGTGATATATATCATAAATTACAATGAATCCCATACTGCCGACAATGCAGAGGACGTCTATTGTTACGTTTACCACAATGCTGTTGTGATACGCGCACAGATTGTTGGGAAACAGGACAAAACCCGCCGTGCAAAAGGCAGAAACGGAGTGAAACACGCCCAGATACATGGCGTGTCTTACCGGAAACTCCCCCATCCAAAAAAGGCCTAAAGCCAGCGCGCCCAGAAACTCAAACAGAAAGGTGGTAACAATAATTATTTTACAGAACTGGGCAACGTCTTTGTAGGGATGGGAGCCGAGTGACTCCCCTAATGCCAATTTCCCGCCTAAAGACAGTCTTATGCCAAGCCCGGACATAACCAGGGCGATAAAAATCATATACCCCAATCCGCCGATTTGTATCAACACAAGGATAACGACCTGACCAAAAAGAGAGTAGTAACTCCCTATATCCACAACGGTCAACCCTGTTGTGGATATAGCCGAGGTGGCGGTAAACAGTGCGTCTATGAAAGATTGTGGACTGCCATTAGTGCCGGCGACAGGAAGCATTAAGAGAAACGTGCCCACGCCGATGATAAAGACAAAACCGAGAAGGAGTATCCGGTGTGGGTGGAGTATGGTGGGATAAAGCATAAACTATCTCGCTTCCGCCTTAAGCCTTGTTAGTAGTTTTTCCCGTTTTTGAAAGGAATATTCGCTCTATTTATTGGTATTGCGGTGAGGCGAAATTGTTAATAGACCTTGTTCCTATCTGATTGTAGCAGTAATTTCAAGGCTTGCAAGAGAATTAAGTCCGGCTCTTTTCGCAAAGGACTGTTACCCTATTAGGGGTGGATATCTGACTGTCGTGGAACCGGAACCACGCAGAAGAGATAATCCTTACATTTTCTAACGGCTTGCTAAAATACGCTAAATGTATCGCTAAAGACTTCGTGTTTGCAGGAGGGTATTTCCCATGGTAAAAGAATTTCTCACGTCAGCCATAAGAAAGGTGACCCTGGATTTAATTTATCAGGTAGTCAATGAACGAACAGAAGAAATAATAGCCCAAATGGGTGAACTGAAAAAACGACAGGAGGATGATTTAGATATTTGGTGCAAAAAATTGATGCGGAGATAGGGAGTGTAAGAAGCGAGATTGGGCAATTGAGAAGTGAACTGAAGAACGAAATTGGGCAACTGCGAAGCGAAATGAAAAACGAAATAGGGCAGTTAAAAGGAGAGATAGGGCAGCTAAACCAAAGGTTCGATACGGTAATCCAAATGCTGGTAAATATCAGCCAAAAGAACTAATAATAGTAATGATAGTTTAGTCTGTGGCTCCGGTTTGACTACCGGCCTGATTAATCTTAACCTCATCCAGCGCAAGAAGCTCATCTATTTGATGCAGTATATCTTTTATAATGTTTCTAATCGGATACCGGACGTCTTTTTATTACATTCAAAACAGCATAGCATCTATGAAAATATCGTTAAATGCAGCGTCATTCGCCACGTTGATATGCCTGATCTTCCCGACAATTTCTTCCACGTCCCTTGTCGCCTCCTTGTAAAGCAAATACAATCGTGCGCCAACCCCGGCGGCATTGGAAATAAAACCCACCTTTTCCACGGGTACTTCCGGGATCAAACCAATGCGGATGGCATTGTTCACGTTGACATTCATGCCGAATCCACCGGTTAAAACCACCTTGCCAAGCCCTTTATGGGTAATGCCGTATTCCCTCATTAAAATGGCAATCCCCGCCATTATTCCCCCTTTGGCCTTTTGAACCTCTTCTATGTCACGGGCAGTTATCACCATGGGCTGAAAGATTGCAGTGTCCTGCCGGGGAACCAGGATATACCCGCTATCTCTCAGACTGTTGCAGCGAGGGTTGCTGACAAAACGCCCCCGCCTATCAATAATACCCAAACGCAAAAACGAGGCAATGGTATCAACGATGGCGCTTCCGCACAAGCCCGTTGGTTTACTGTTTTCAAAGGTTTTGTAGGTAACGCGAAAATCTTCGTCAATGTCAACGCGATACATTGTGCCGGAAGAGGCAAGCTTTCCGGCCGTGGCTGAAAATCGCTCAAATGCCGGCCCTGCGGCCGCCGATGTTACGAGGATTTTTTCTTTATTACCCAGTACGATCTCCCCATTTGTGCCAAGGTCCACTAAGAGTACGGGGTATTCCGATCTGTAAAGTCCGGATGCTAGGATTCCAGCAACCGTATCGGACCCCACAAAGCCATTCAAAAGAGGAGGACACACAACCAACCCATTTTCATTCATGGTAAGTTTCTGCCCCCCGCCCTTATCCTTGTTGATGTATGTGTATGCGCTCGAAAAGACTGGGGTAAAAGGTGATCTGACCAGATACTGCAAATCCATGTCCAGGAATATATGATGCATAACCGAGTTCCCAACGACAACCATTTTATAGAGATGATTATATGATATGCCCTTATCCTGGGTAATTTTCAAGAGGAGGGTGTTAATTCCTTTGATAAGACTGTTCCTGAGTTCCGTCCGCTCTGTTACCCCGCAGAGATACCGCTGCGCCCTGGTCATAATATTGTCGCCAAAGTGAAACTGCGGGTTCAGAACAGAGCCGGAGGCGATTATTTTTCGGTTTCCAGATCATGGAGGTACATCGCAATGGTGGTTGTCCCGATATCCACAGCCACACCCAGGATTTCCCGGGAATGGCATAGATCGAGCACCCGCTTCTTTTCTGTGTCAAAGACACAATAGAATTCCTTGTCGCCCCTGATCATCTCGGGCACTTTCTTGAGTTCTCCGTGAAAAAATTCAGCATGACTTCCGATAACTGTCTGGATTATTTCTAAATCAGGGCGCTTATCATCGGTTTTTTTCCTGAGCGGCATCTTTATTACCCTTATGGAGGGATGTAAGTCGTACTGCTCGCCAATTGATTCCAGAACAAAGTCTTTCCGGTAAACCCGATATTCATTTTTTATTCTCGATTCCCGGGGAATGTAAATTTCCATATCGGAGGTCACTTTGATTCTGCAGGCAAACCGGTAGTTTTTCTCTTTTTGCTCAGGAGTCAGAACGACCGACTCCTTTTTTGAATAATCACCGAAAACCCCCTTTCCCACTTGAACGACACAGGAACCACATACCCCGGCCTTATTGCACAAATTGGGGATATGGACGTCGGCCTGGGCTGCCGCCTCAATAACGCCAATCCCTTCCTGCACGTGAACTTTCCTTTGAAAGGGAAAAATCGAAACGCACTTCGTTGGTCCTCCCCCGTTTCCATACATCGTAAAATTCCTTGCAGCCTCAATGGATGCATTGACAAGCGCCTGAACAGTATCCAGCCTGGCGTTCGGCGGCACCTCACAGCCGGAACCCAGGATAAATCTTCCACGTTCCAGGGATGTTTGCAAAAGTGCCGTTGATTGGGAAAAAATCTCTTCCGGCTTTTCATTGACAAAGGAGATGGGTTTTATGTTGCCGTTAAAACACAGGGAAGAGGATAGGCTGAAAGCGACGTCCAGCGGCACGAGATAATCGATGGTCATGATATCAAGGTTTACGTGTTCCAATTCTTTGATGATATCCTGAACGGCCCCGGCCACGCTGTACCAGGTAATGGCCTCGGGATTGAATTTCTTGACGAAGGAAAATATACTTTTCAGGTTTGGGAGTTCGAATTCCTTGAAAATCTTTACGGGAAGCACGGCGGGAGAGGCTGATGGATTAAACATAATGATACAATCGGCGCCTGCCGCTAAAAGATGCCTTACAAAGACAAGAGAAACTTCCAGGGTAAAGGCCAGCAGTTTTTTGAAATTATCCGGATCATCGACAATCATATAGAGCATTTTCTCTATATCCATAATCCGGGAGGCAATTGTAAGTGGGCCAAGCGCGTGGGCTACAACCGGCACCCTGCCGCAGGATTTTTCCTTCAGGATACTCACCGCCTTGATGAGTTCCGGCATCCTGCCGTCTTTGAGAGGGTTCGGCATGGAAAGGGCGCTTAGTTCATCGATTGATTGTATGGCAGGCCGTTTGACATGCGGATAATTATTGGCAGGAAATACCAGTTCACAGCCGATTGCCTCAGCCTCGACACAAAGGTCTGCAAAGGCAATTACCGCGTCATACTGGAAAGTCTCCTGTGCAGCCAGTTGGCATTCGGCAAGGACTTCACCGCTGGTTGCGTACTCTTTGACGCTTTTGCCCCGTAACCTTGCGGTAACCGCAGCCACCTCGGGAATGACCGGGATGCGGTCTGTCCTCTCAAATCGTAACGTAGCCTTTACTCGTTCCAGGGAGTTCATAGTAGTCTCTTACAAATAATATTTTGACTTTTTCAGCAAAAATATTTTATGTGAAGCTTCATATTCCGCTTTGTATAAGGCTTTGGGGCAAATTATAACGCTGTCCAACTTTTATAGAGAATTAATATCGAAACTTATTCTTATGTTGTTTCCCCCGCGTTGTTTTGCGTGATACATAATGTTATATAGGTGTGCATAATTAAACAGACATCGCGACTACGAAAAACCAGCTAAAAGTTGCAATATTTTCGATGGGTTGTTTTTTAGAAAATCAAAAGTAGTCCCCAGTGCGG
>CAYJPZ010000201.1:0-6471 GCA_964372185.1 uncultured candidatus Brocadiaceae bacterium | reverse complement strand
TGTATTTACTGGCTTAGCGGCTCGTATACCCCTCGAATTGCGAAGGTCAGGTTAACCTACCAGGCTGAAGCTGCACTTTAGGCGATTACCATCTTTTCTCCCTTATCCACGTTGATAGTTTGCCTCGCTTGCCAAAGATTATAATTATTGCCTTACCGGATAGATGCGTATTTGGCTGCGAAATTACGCGACCTTGCGTTCGATTTCCTCAAACTTTACGGCGATCTTCTTCGATACGCCGGGTTCCTGCATGGTGATGCCGTACATTACGTCGGCAACGCTCATGGTGACCTTGTTGTGGGTGATGATGAGGAATTGCGTGTCTTTGGTGAATTCTTTTACGATATGACCGAACCGCTTGATGTTGCTTTCGTCAAGGGCTGCGTCCACTTCGTCCAGGATGCAGAAGGGGCTTGGCTTTGACTGGAATACGGCGAAGAGCAACGAAACGGTGGTCATTACCTTTTCACCACCAGAAAGGAGCGTGATGGACCGGAGTTCCTTGTTGGGTGGTTGTGCTATGATTTCAATCCCCGCCTCAAGGATGTCCACGTTTTCCTCAAGCAGGATGTCCGCCTTACCGCCGCCGAACAATTTCCGGAACATTACCTGGAAGTTTAAGCGGATGTCATTAAACACCTTTTCAAACAGTTCCCTGCTGGTGTGGTTGATCTTTTCAATCAGGTTTCTCAGGGCTTGCTGGGATTTTTCGAGGTCTTCCCTTTGCCCCAGGAGGAAGGTCTCGCGGATTTCCAGTTCGTCTTGCTCTTTAATTGCCTCTATGTTAACGTTCCCCAGCCGCTCTATCTTTCCCTGCAATTCTTCGATCTCACGGGCGACTGCCTCCCAGAAATCGACTGGAGGGCTGGTAGTATCGGGGGGTTCGGCGGGCGCCCTACTCAATTCTACCTGAATTTCCCCGGTGGCTGCATCCAATTCCGCCAGATTGATTTGATATTCTTCACGAACGCGGTCTTCCAGGCTGGACATGCGGATACGATACTCGTTTTCCTTAAGCCTTAGTTCCTGTACGCGCTGTTCTGCCTGCCTTAGCGCGATCCGCTTTTCTTCGAGGTTTGCCTTGAGTTCCTCCGCTTTGTCATGAAGGCCTTCCTGTTCTGTTTTCAGTGAGGATAGAGACCCGTCGAGCGCAGCCTTTTTCGTTTGGAGTTCGGTTACCTGGAGTTCCAGCGCTTTAATTTCCGCCTCTGCATCCAGTCTTTTTTGCCCGCAATTTTCTATCTCATGAGCAAGGTGTTCGATCTGTTCCTGCGTCTCGCGGAGGTCGGTGCGAAGCTTGTTCAGGCTGCTGTTCAGTCCGCCTTTCTTTTCTTCTCTTTGGGCAAACCCTACTTTTATGGTGGTGAGTTCATCCTGGACGTTTTTCTTCAGAAATTCTTTTTCTTTTACCAGCAGGGATGATTCTTCAATCTGCTGCTCCAGTTGTTCGTGCTGCTCGTTGAGTTGGCTGAGTTCTTCCTGGAGGACTATTTCACGGCAGTGCGCCTTTTCCAGTTCCACGTCGATTTCTTCCATCTCGTCTTCGTTGATTTTTTTCTCCGCGTCGAGTTCGTCCCGCTTCTGCTCGTTCTGGGCAAGTTCGTTGTCCTTCGATAGCCTCAGTATCTTCACCTGCTCAATCCTCTTTGCCAACCGGGCTGTTTCACCTTCGAGTTCGGTATGCTCCTCACGAATGGTCTGCCTGTTCTCCACCATATTTTCAAGGGTTTGCTTGATAAGAACCAGCTCTTCAGCAATCTTCGTCAATTCACTCTTACGGGATATGATGCCCACCTGTCCCTGCTTTTTGCCGCCGCTGATCGCGCCTTCCGGCTCAAGCAATTCACCTTCAAGCGTCACGCGGCGAACGTGCCTGGAAAGGCTATCCAGTGACAAGGCGGCGCCGAGGTTTTTTACGACGACGGCAGCGCTCAGGAGGCTGTCGATTGCCTTGCGGACTTCATCCGGCCCTTTCACCAGGTTGCTTGCAATACCGGCAACGTCCGGTTTTTGCAGGAGTTCTTCGGGGATGAGAACACGGTCAGCCGTCCGGTCTAAAGGGAGGAATACTGCATGGCCTTTTTGGTTTTTTTGTAAGAATGCAAGTCCGTTTACGGCGTCTTCCGTTGTGTCGGTAATGATGCACTGCACCCGCTCGCCCAGGGCAGTTTCAATCGCCAGTGCGTACTGCAAGTCTACCTTGATGAGGTCGGCGACCATTCCGCGTATACCCTTGAGCGTGGAACCTTCCTTTCCTGATTCCTCCAAAATCGCCCTTGCCCCAGCCTCAACGCCTTCTGAACGGGTTTCGTAATCCATGAGGACTTCGTAACGGGATGTTTTGCTGCTTTGCAATTGCTTCTGCTGATTGATTTGATCATCCAGTGAACGCGCCATGCCCACCAGTTCCTGGATACGCCCCTTTGAAGCGGATAATCTTCCGTCCAGCCCGATAAATTCTTCATCAAGGGTGTTTTTTGTTTTCAGCGTTTCCTCGTATTTTGAGGACAGGGTGTCCGTGACGGCGTTGATTTCATCCTGTCTTTTGGTAAGCCGCGCCTTTCTGCTTTTCAGGGTTTCATTCCCGGTAGAGAGGCTGCCGAGCTCGTTTTGAAGGCTGGATTGCCTTTGGAGGGAGGTGATGACATCTGACTTTTTTTCTTCCATGCCCTGGTACAGGAGGTCGCATTCGAGGATGACCTGTTTCAGCGCCGTTTCTTTCGACTTCTGCATGTCCACATACTTTATAATCTCTTGCTCTAACGCATTGAGGATCTCTATTGTTTCGGTAATCCTGGCGTTCGTCTCATTTATTCGCACTTCCTGGCGCTTCTGCTGTTCCGTGTGTTTTTCTCGTTGTATTTCCTGTTCCCGGATGCGTTCATGGTCGTATTTTACCCGGTCCTGATTTTTGGATATATGAGATTCAAGGGCTACCTTCTCGGTCTTCATCTGGGCAAGCTGCTGTTCCAGTTGTCCTATGGAGGCCTCAATCCCTTGTATTTGCATTTCGAGTTCACCCGATCCGGACGCCGCCGCCTGGCTTTGTTTCTCCATATCGGCAAGCTGCCCCGTAACGTCCGTCATCTTTACCTGAAAATCGCGATAGTTCTTTAGTGAAATGCCTACCTTTAATTTTTTGAGTTGTTCCACGTGTTCCTGATACCGCCGCGCCTTGGATGCCTGGATTTTTACGGAGCGCAGTTGTTTCTGCAACTCTTCAACGATGTCGCCGACGCGGAGCAGGTTCTGCTCGACGTGTTCCAGCTTGCTCAGCGCCGCCTTTTTACGTGTTTTGAACTTGCTGATCCCGGCGGCTTCCTCAAACAAATGCCTCCTTTGCTGGATGTCAGCCTGCAACAATGCCTCCACGTTGCCCTGCTCAATTACGCAATAGGCGTCTGCGCCAAAACCGGTGTCCAGAAAAAGTTCACGAATGTCCTTTAACCGGCTTATTTGTTTGTTGAGAAGGTATTCAGATTCACCGGAAGTGTACAGACGGCGGGTAATACAGACCTCCGAGTATTCGAGAGGCAGAAGACCTTTCGTGTTTTGAATAGTCAGGGAGACCTCGGCATAGCCCAGGGACGGGCGCGTGTCCGTCCCGTTAAAGATCACGTCGGCCATTTCGTTGCCTCTCAGCGACTTTACGCTCTGTTCGCCGAGTACCCACTTGATGGCGTCGATGACGTTACTCTTTCCACACCCGTTCGGACCAACGATTACGGTTATTCCTTCCTCAAAAGTAATTTCCGTTTTTTCCGCAAAGGACTTGAATCCGAATAGTTCCAGTTTTTTGAGTTTCATAGGAAAAGCACCTATTTAAAAAGCGATGTTGAGGCACAACAGAAGGGGCGTTTCAATCGGTCGAAACGCCCCCCACTTCGTTATACTTTCATTCGGTTCTGTAAATATACGATATCCAAGATGGCATTACCACGAAATTTTTATATGAATAAACTTCTTCTACCTTCCCATAGCTGATACGCTGCTGACTATTTCTTTGCCGTTTTCTTTGCCGGTTTTTTTTCTGCCTTTGAACACTTTGACGTCTTTGCGGAAGACCCGCACTTCTTTCCTGCCATATCAATCACCCCCCTTCACGAACTTCAAAAAGAACCAAACAATATAACGAAACTTACCAATTCCTTTGCGCAACCTTTCCTTCCTCGCCACGCACGCAGCAGTAGTTGACATATTTGCGGGCGTTTGCCGCAAAATCCCTAAGGGTCTCTACCGGGTAAGGCAGCACATGTAACATATCCGCGTCTAAACAGTGGTTTGGCCTGAAAGACTGTAAAACATAACGCCCTGCCCCTTTAATGGTTTTGGCGATATCCTCGATATCGTCCCCATCCAACTGGGAAGGGCATACGGTAGTGCGAAATTCATACTCGATGCCGCTTTCCATGATGATGCGGATACTTTTTCTTATGTCTTCGATATTGCACGACACACCGGCAACCAGATCATGCTTGTCTTGCCGAAGGGGGGACTTGATGTCCATCGCCACGCAATCCACCAGTTTCCGGCCGATAAGGTCTTGAATTACGTGCGGGTTGGTTCCATTGGTATCGAGGCGCACCATGATCCCCATATCCTTGAATATCTTCAAAAATGCGTCGAGGCGCTTGTGTGAAGTCGGCTCGCCGCCTGAGACGACGACACCATCCAGCCATCCGGTATTTTGCCGTATTTTATTGATTACGGCGTCGGTTGGAATGGATTCCAGGTCGTTCGGCGTTTGAACCAGGTGTGGGGCATGGCAGTAAGGACAACGGAAGTTACACGTCGGCAGAAAGATGATAGCGACGATCTTTCCTTCCCACTCGATAAGACTATTTTCGATAAATCCCTTGATTGGTATTACCACGCTTTTTCCTTGAAAGTTGGTGGGTAAGCGAAATTACCCACCATGAGTTCATTGGTGGGCGATGCCCACCCTACCTTTTAGCCGCTTAAACCAACTAAACGGCCTAAGCGGCTTTTTATTTAACGAATTATCAACACTTTGTGCCACAAGATTCTGCGGCAACTCTTTCTGACTTCGGCATAAAATCGCTTACCGTATAGTTGCCCTTGTGCCTGTCTGCCAGTTCACCGATTTTGGACTTGTTCCAGTTGTTAATACGGCTAAAGTATCCGACAATCCTTGAGACGCCGTATACGTTTCTGGAACCGCAGTGTGCGCAAACCTCGGTGAGCTTCTGCGTGACCTTTTTGCAGTCGTTGCATATAGTAAACTCAGGGGAAATCGTAACCTGCGCCGCCTGGGTGTTCTTAAAGGTCTTCTTTACCAGATTTATGATGCTTGACGCCGGCGGCCTCTCCTCGCCTACAAAGGCATGGATAATGGCGCCCGACTCAATCATTGTGTGGAACTTGCTTTGCTGGAATATTCTGGTAATCATATCCACAGGGGCGTCGGGGCGCAAATGCACGCTGTTGGTGTAGTATGGCTCGTCCTTTTCGATGCTACCCTTTACCATGTGTATAGCTTCCGGATAGTTCCTGATATCAACCTTTGCCAGCCTTCTGCTTGCGCTTTCGGCAGGGGATTCCTCCAGGGAGAACTTCAGCTTATACTTCTTTCCCGCCTCTTTAACGCGCATGTACATGTGGGAAATAACCCGTAGCCCCATCTTGATCATATCATCGCCTTCGTGCAATTCCCGTCCCGTCATAAATTGCAGGCATTCGTTTAAGCCCAGGATACCCACGATGTACGTTGAGGCCTCCAGGTCTACATACGGACGCCCATCTCTTGCCTTCTTACCAATCTCCCACAGAGGCATTTCCGGGCTGGACATCAATTCCTTTGCAAATGCCTTTTTCTGGAGATGTGCCTTTACGGCAATCTCAATACCCTTGTCGATCTCCTTATACAGGGTGTCCCAATTGCCTTTTCCGGCGCGGTATGACGCCTGTGGCAGGTTGATCGTTATGTTTTGAAATCCGCAGAAACGCATACTTTCAGGATGGAGTATCATGTAATTATCGTCTATCGTCGTGCGCAGACGGCAGCAGGCCGAGAGCGTGATTTCGTCCCTGTCAAAGATGAAATAAGGAACGCCATTCTCGCTGGCTATCTGGCAGGCGTATTCCAGTATCTCGTACTGTTTCGGGTCGGTCAGGGTATCCTCGTTAATGTGGAAATCACACTTCGGGAAGGCGAAGACGTGCCCGTGGCAATCCCCCGAGCGCCACACGTCCAGCATGGCCAGGGTAAATTTCCGCGCTATTTCATCGTAGTCGCCGTACGTCTTTCCCGTGGGTTTTCCGCCGGGGCCGATAGCCGGTACATTCCTTAAATATCTGGGGATGCCCGTGTGGATGTTAAAGTCAAGGAACAAGGTCTGCCCGCCGCGAGAGAACGCGCTTTGGGAACAACTGAAGATCAGGTGCTGAGCCTCCTGCTTCATCTCTTCGTAACTCATGCCTTCCAGGTAGGGGGCGTACATGATATTGACG
>CAYJPZ010000200.1:0-6559 GCA_964372185.1 uncultured candidatus Brocadiaceae bacterium | reverse complement strand
ATCGTAGCCCACTGCGTAAGCGGTGGGAAAGCTTCAGGATATGCCGCCGATCTTTTAGGTTTATGTTTGGCGGATTTTATAGACATTTTGAAACGAAAAGAGATACCTTTTTCTCATTATACCAAAGAGGATATCAAGCAAGATTTAGAAGCCGTAACACATTACAAGAAAGAAACCGCTCAACAGAAGGGGGAATAGGATATGGTCACTGTTTCCGATTCTTCGGGTTAGGGTGTTCCATCAATCAATTTCTGCGCTACTGGATCGAGTTTGATTGTCCCGAGTGTTGGCTTTCTCCTACCAATAAAGGAACTATGAGTAGCCTCTTCGAGGTCAAGGCCGCGCACCTCATGAATAAAAAGTTGGCAGATTGTAGTTCCTGGTTTTACCGTAATGGGAATTTCTCCTACGTTGGAAAGTTCGAGCGTGAGACACCCGGTAAATCCAGGATGAACACCCGTGGCCGTGGCAATGATGAGCCCATGCCTGCCCCAAGACGACCTGCCTACAACATAGGCAGCCCTGTTCGACGGCAATCGTATCCATTCCAGCGTTACTCCCAACACGAACGCTTTTGGATGGAGAATGAATTCCTTTCCAAATGGCACATAATGAGACTTAGCCAGTTTTGACTCGCTTGGAACAGGAATATCTTTTTCATAAACATCAAACACACTGACACGACTCTGACGGCAAGACATAAACCAACAACCTAATCGTATATCAACAGACGCAGCGCCTGAGTTTTTGAGACTTTCCAAATCTAACATTGGTGCAATTACCAAAGGGTCGTGTTTATCAGGAGTCGTTATTTCTCTGTATATCTCATCTGCCATGAGGATCATTGTGGTTGTACTCCTAGACGTTCGTAAGCTTCCGAAACCTCCATGCTCTTGAGCATAATATCCTTTAACACTCTATCTTTATCTTCTTGTTTTATTTGAGAAATATCATTCCAAAGTTCCGGATTAAGGTAACAGCGCCACCCCGCATTCAATATATTAACAATTGAGTGGTTCTTTGATGTCGGAATTACCATTTCAAATTCCTTACTAATATCCGATATTATTTGCGAATCCATTCGTGGGATGGCTTTTTCATCGACGATTTTTTGAGCCAATATTATTAACTCCGGCACAAGAGACTTAGATACTGCATCGGCAGTTGATACCATTAATTCTTTTTTTTTGTCGTCCGGTTTATCAGTCTCGGTAAAACTATCGGTAAATTTGTGTTTAACCTCTATTTTCATAGCCTTGGACGCCTCCTCCAGATAGGATACGCGACACTTCATATTTGGGTAAGACACCGACCGCTCTCCCGGAAAGCCTGGTGAAAGTAGATATTCGAATGCATACAAATAAGATTCTGCGAAAAGACGAAGGCCAAAAAAGTCGCAAAAAATTTCCTCGCATTGTGACACAGCCCAAGCATAAATTGTTGCTCTAATTTGCCAGACAAACATGTTGTTACTAAAATCCTCTTTGGGAAATTCCGAATAAAACACCGAGTGGAATGTCAAACGTTTGTCAGTAATTTCCTGCAATATGCGTCGCTCTATTCGTTTCTCGTATGTATCAGAGATGTGATTATACTTCCACGTTGAATGCCCAAGTTCATGGCCGGACAAGGGGAGTAGCAACGGGTTGGCTGATTCCGGGGCGGGCAGCCCAAGCATAATAAAATTGGCCAGATAGCCGTCGTGTGTGTATACATAGGGCGAATAATCCCATTCGGAAGAAATGATTAGTTTTGTAGCATTTCCGAGGATTTTTCGTGCTAATCGCAAGAGGGGTGCGTATGCTTCGAATGCGTTTCGTGTATTGGTAGAGCGAAGGATAAAGCCAAGGAGTGGAACGCAGTTAAACAATGCGTCTAAAGACGTTATACAATGTGGAAGAATGCTTTCAGAAGACCCCGCCGGATCAACCTTTTTTAGTATATTCCGCAAGCGTACAAGCTCTTCTCCCAGCAACTCCAAAGCATCACGAGAATGGTCGTAGGGGAAATCGGACTGCTTCAACCGATCAACTTCCTCTATTACGGCATCCACCCTCTTTTGAGCATGATCAAGTACCGTCATATTGTCTTTCGAAATGGGCGCATTTGGCGTAAGTCACGGATCGATTTACGATAAGCCACTACCGCCATTGAGAGTCCCATGCAAAAATCTCGCGCCCGCTTTAGCGCTTCAATATCTTTCATTGGGTCTTCACTGGATAGCTCATCGCTAATCTTAAACGCATCGGTAAGCAAATCTTCAATTTTCTCTATATAGGGCTTTCCTATTGCATGCGCCACGGCTTCACCTAACACGAGTAGGGTCGGAGGATCCATGAGGGATTGTATTAGTCCACCCTCGCTCATTTCAAGGGAGTTTTTTAATCGTTCGGCTAAATCCCGCATCGCTTTGAAATCTTTTGCCCTGTTTGACAGCAAGTTATCTATATCAATTGCCGCTTCTGACGCTAATAGGGAAAGATCTGTGTCGAGAACCTGAAGGCTTTTAGCAACCAAAATTTTCTCGGATTCCTCCAAATATTGCACAATTTATCTCCTTTTAAATTTGTTATAAAGTTACGGGGACTGTTGAATCAATCCGGAAAATCCGAAGAATAGAAAGAACTTCATCCTAAATTTTCGTATTTCCTGGTTTTTTGCATTCAAGGGCTTGCGTGATGAGTTAATCTTAATTTTTCTAACAAAACCCATTATACATGTCAAGCTTTTTCTTAAAAGTTTTCGTTAAAACAAAACGCAATTGTCCACCGCTTTCCCATACGAGAATCACATCCCGGTTGCGCGCGCCCCATCAGGGCTGAAGCCCTGAGCTACAGTGACGCCCTGATAAATTCCTTGAACAGGGGGTGTGGATTGGTGGGTTTTGACTTAAATTCCGGGTGGAACTGTACGCATAGGAACCAGGGGTGGTCTTTGAGTTCCATGATCTCTACCAGGTCGTCCTTCGGCGAACGTCCGCTGAATATCATGCCGTGTGACTGGAATATCTCTTTGTAGCCGTTGTTGAATTCATACCGGTGGCGGTGCCGCTCGGATATCTCCTCGCGTCCGTAGGCGTTGAATGCCTTTGTACCTGGTTGAATGATGCACGGCTGCGCCCCTAGCCGCATCGTGCCGCCTTTGTGGGATATCTTGTGCTGTTCTTCCAATAGACTGATTACCGGGTGTGGGGTATTGACCTCAAATTCCGTGCTGTCTGCGCCTTTCAGGGCGCACACGTTCCTTGCAAATTCGATGGACGCACACTGCAAACCGAGGCAGATGCCGAAAAACGGGATGTTCTTTTCACGCGCGTACCGTATTGCGGCAATTTTCCCCTCAACGCCTCGTACCCCGAACCCGCCCGGCACAAGGATGCCCTTCACCCCATCAAGATGCGCCTGCACGCCGTTTTTTTCAATGTCTTCCGACTCCACCCGCCGCACCCGCACCCTCGCGTTGTTGCCGATCCCGCCGTGGATGAGGGATTCGTAGATCGACTCGTAAGACGATTGATGACAAATGTACTTGCCGACGATGGCGACCTCCGTCGCCTGCTGCGGGTTCTTTAGTATGTCCAATATCGACAGCCACTTGTGCAGATTATTCCCGTTCGTTTTGAGTCCCAATTTTTGGATGATAAGCTTGTCCAGCCCCTGGTCAACGAGGATCAGCGGGATTTCATAGAGATACGGCTTCACGTCCCGTTCTTCAATAATCGCGTTTCTATCCACATTGCAGAACAGGGACAGCTTTTCCTTTATCTCCGCGCTAATGTGCTTTTCCGTCCGGCAGATGAGTATGTCCGGCTGAATTCCGGCCTGGCGCAGCATGCCCACGCTGTGCTGGGTGGGCTTTGTCTTTATCTCCTCCGCGGCGCTCAGGTAAGGTACGAGCGTGAGGTGGATGTACAGGACGTTCTCCCGCCCCGTCCTTTGGCCAAACTGCCTTATGGCCTCAAGGAACGGCTGGTTTTCTATGTCTCCCACGATGCCGCCGATCTCTGAGATAACCACGTCGGTATCGGGTCCGTCCAGCCTTTGAATACATTCGATAATTTCGTTGGTAATATGCGGGATAACCTGCACCGTCTTTCCCAGGTACTCCCCCTTGCGCTCCTTCATAATAACAGAATTGTAGATGGAGCCTGTGGTATAATTACAGTGCCTGGAGGTCTCTGAATGGGTAAAGCGCTCGTAGTGTCCGAGGTCCAGATCCGTCTCCGCCCCGTCCTCCGTCACGTAGACCTCCCCATGTTCATACGGACTCATCGTGCCGGGGTCCACGTTTACGTAAGGATCAAACTTCTGCAATTTTACCTTCAACCCCCGGCTCTCCAGCAACATACCTATAGAGGCCGAATTGAGTCCCTTTCCGAGGGAAGAAACCACACCGCCTGTCACAAATATATGCTTAGTCATGCTTGAATTTCCCCATAAAAGCAACCAAATCTTCCCGCGTATCAATACCGATGGAAGTATCGCCGGTTATCGATACCTTTATCTTGTAACCGTTGGAAAGCGCCCGCAACTGTTCCAGCTTTTCCACACCTTCCAGAGGAGAAGGGGGGAGTTTGGAATATCGCAGCAAAAAATCCTTCCGGTACGCATAAATGCCCAAATGTCTCAAATGAGCAACGCCCAACTCGCCCGCGGGGCGCTCGCGATCCCGTATATATGGGATGGGCAGACGCGAAAAATAAAGCGCATACCCGTTATTATCCAACACCACTTTCACGACGTTCGGATTTGCCAGCTCCGCGTCGTCTTTTATCTTGTGAGCAAGGGTGGACATTGCCGCCCTGTCGTCGCCAGCCAGTGCATCGACCACCAGATCGACCATGTTCGCGTTCACCTCCGGCTCGTCCCCCTGCACGTTTACAATAATATCGGCCTTCAGCCGTCCCGCCACTTCGGCAATGCGGTCTGTGCCGGATTCATGGGCGGGCGAGGTCATCTCTACCTCGCCGCCAAACCCTTTGACGACGTCGTAGATCGGTTGGCTATCCGTGGCGACGATCACCCGTTCCAGACGCCGTGACCGCTTCACGTTCTGATAGACGTGTTCTATGATATATTTCCCGGTAACGGCCTTTACCTCCGGCAGGATGAGCTTGCCGGGCAGCCGGGTTGACGCATACCGTGCGGGGATGATGACAACGGCGTTCAATTTATTCATGAAACGAATTAGTAGGGCAGGCATTGCCTGCCAAAACAATAAGCCTGGCATTACGAGAAAAGGAATAGTAACCCCCATTTTCAGGTATTTTCACCTGGAAAATCATTTTCTCACACAAAGGCACAAAGGACACAAAGAAGACGACAAAAAGGTGAATAGAGAGAAATCTCTGACACCACCTGTCTTTGCAAGCTTTGCGTCTTTGCGTGAATATTTTCCTTTATTGTGTTTGCGTAAATTCAAATGCCTGGTAGGCGATGCCTACTCTACCGAAAAAACATTTAATCAAAAATCTCATTTTATGGCACAACTACCGCTTATTCAAACCTTTTTTGTCAAATTTATTTCCAGCGAGATATCGAGCGCCCTTGCCGAATGGGTAATTGCGCCGATGGAAATCCTGTCGATGCCCGTTTCGGCCACCTGGCGCACGTTTTCCAGTGAGATATTGCCGGACGCCTCGGTAAGAGGCTTATTAAAACCATTCCAGCCCTTTACCAGTGCAACGGCTTCTTGCAGCCGGGTAACGTCCATGTTGTCAAACAAGATAATGTCCGCCCCGGATTTCAGGGCGTCGCGCACCTCGTCCAGCGTCCGTGTCTCTACCTCAATCAGGACGTCCTCTTTTACCTTTTTCCGCAGGGTGGAAACTACCGTTTCTATGACGCTCGCGGACGGCGGCGCATCGCTGCCCGGCCTGTCCTTCATGATATCCAGGTGGTTATCCTTCACGAGAACCTGGTCGTAGAGACCCATCCGGTGGTTCGCGCCTCCGCCGGTAATGACGGCGTATTTTTCCAGATAGCGCCAGCCCGGCGTGGTTTTCCGCGTGTCCATGATGGCGGTTTTCAGCGGTTTTATTTTTTCGACAAATTGAGCGGTAATTGTTGCTATGCCTGACAGCCGTTGGAGAAAGTTTAATGCAATCCGCTCCCCGGAAAGCAGCGTCCTTGCCCTGCCGGATATCGTGGCGATGATTTCACCAGCGCGCACAAAGGCGCCTTCTGCGGCGACGCGATTGATAAGAACGGATGTGTCAAGCCGTGAGAAGAAGTATTCAACAACGGGCAAACCGGCGACAACGCCGCCTCCCTTAGCAAGAAAGACGCCCGTGACGACAAGGTCGTCCGGCAAGAGATTTGCCGTTGTAATGTCACCCGTTCCGATATCCTCGTCAATGGCTAATTGGATAAGGACGTCGATCTTTTTTGGGTCAAATATATTATTCATGGGTTAAGTAGCGTAGGCTTCCAGCCTGCTGTGTCCCTTTCATGAAGCTATGCAGGCTGGAGCATGTTGTAGGGACACGGTGCCCGTGTCCCTGCGTGTGAACAAAAAAGCCGCCGAAAGTGTAATTAATTTGTAGCGCAGGCGTCTCGCC
>CAYJPZ010000199.1:0-6571 GCA_964372185.1 uncultured candidatus Brocadiaceae bacterium | reverse complement strand
GGCTTCACCCCTGGCTATAATCTTTCTGCCCTTCGGGCCTGTTGTAGGGCGACCCTTTAGGGTTGCCACCCCTGGTACGTGTGCAAACAGTAGCAAGGCTAAAGCCTTGCCCTACGGACTAAACAGGTAAAAGCCGCCGAAGGCATAATTTAAACATTTTTAGCAAATATTCAAAAAACAAGAATCAAAGATCGGAGGTCAAACAGCATGAAAACAAAAAAAGTTTTAATTTTTATTTTCCTGGCCGCCTGCTTACAGGATGTTCACGCGGAGAACCGGAAAGACGTCGTCCGCCAGACCGCACCGGAGAAGAATGAACAGGAAAAAGTCGCGCGCGCCGGCAATGCGGATAACATGCCCGCCCCGCCAACACTGGAAGAAACACGTCTGACGATGGACAAGTGGATTGAAACCCAGCAGATCATTTCCCGGGAGCGCAAAGACTGGCAACAAGGCAAGGAGATACTGCTTGGACGCCTGGAACTCATCAAAAAAGAGGTCGCCACCCTGGAGGAGAAAACAGGGCAGGCCGAGGCCGGTGTTACCGAGGCCAACAAGAAACGCAGCGACCTGATCGCTGAAAATGATCAACTTAAGGCAGCAAATACCCTGTTGACCGGGGCCGTCACCGGTATGGAAGGAGAAATCCGCCTGCTGTTCAGGGCGCTCCCTGAACCGATTCAGACCAAACTACAACCCCTGTATCAACGGATACCGGAAGACACGGCCAAGACCCGCGTCTCCGCCGCCGAGCGGTTCCAAAACGTGCTTGGCATTCTTAACGAACTCAACAAGACGAACAACGAAATTACCGTCAGCTATGAAGTCCATCACCTCGCCGACGGCAAACCATCCGAGGTAAAGGTTCTGTATGTCGGTCTCGCCCAGGCCTACTACGTCAGCGCCCGCGGCGAGGGCGGCGTCGGCCGGCCCACCGGCGACGGCTGGAAATGGGAACCGTCCAAAGCCGTCGCAAGCGAAGTCCTGACGGCGCTGGAAATTCTTGAGGGCAAACGTTCCCCGGACTTTGTGCGTCTCCCGGTGAAGCTCCAATGAAAAATCTCATAAGAACACTAAGTAGCATCCTTTTTATCCTTTGTCTGTCAGTTAGCAGTTTTGCCGAAATGCCGGCCTCCAACGAATCCATAAACCGGTTATCTGTTTCCGCCGGGCAAGAGCTGTCCAAGGGCATTCAGGAGCTTGCAGAACTGCGCGAACGGATAGCGGCTGAAAAATTGCCGCTCGCGCAAGAACTATCGGCAATGGAGGAGAAACTCACGCAACTCCGTCGCGGTTACGAAAAGGTCACGCGCCTGGTAGACGCCGGCAATCTCGAGATTGCCACCATTAAAGCTGATATGAAAGCCCGGCAGGATGAACTTGCCTATATCGGCACCTTGCTCGACGAGTATGCCCGCACGTTCGAATCGAAGATCAACGTCAGCGAACTTCAGTACTGCGGCAAAGCCGTTGAAACCGCCAGGCAGGCTGCAGAAAATACCACGCTCACCATGCCGGAGAAGTTCACCCGGCAGACTGCCTTAGTCAAGGTCTCGCAGAAGCGGTTGTTTGACGCCTCCGGAGGAATGCGTTTCCCTGGCGTCGGCGTGGATTTGCAGGGCGCGGTGTCGGAAGGCCGGTTTGCCATCATCGGTCCGGTAGCCTTATTTTGCGCCAAAACCGGAGGCACGGCAGGCCTCGCCATTCCGCAATCAGGATCGACCAATCCGATGATTCGTCCATTAGAAGGATCGCTGCAGGACGGCATCGCCGCCTTAGTGGAGAATGGAGAAGGAATGATGCCGCTTGACCCAACGCGCGGCGGCGCCCTTAAGGCGCGCGTGCAAAAGACCAGCCTGGTTCACCTCTTTAAAAAAGGCGGACCGATCATGTGGCCATTGTTATTCGCCGCGCTCTTGGCGTTTGGCACGGTCGCGGAGCGCGTCAACTTCCTGATCAACGAGCAACGCAAGCGCGATCCGCAAGCGATGGATACTTTTTTCTCGGCGGTATCCCTGGGCGACACGGAGGGCGCAATCCGCACCAGTAACGCGTCGGCATTTTATGCCGTACGCGCATTAGGCTACGCGCTGACACACAGAGAGAAGTCGCTCGAAAATGCCCTGTTATACGCACAGGAGCAGGAGCTAAAACGTTTCCGGCGCGGTATTCCGGTTTTAGACACGGTGATAACGCTTGCGCCGTTGCTCGGTTTGCTCGGCACGGTTACCGGAATGATGGGATCGTTTTCGTTGATTGGCGGTGAGTTGAGCTCGCCCGGCGCGATCACGGGCGGCATCGCAGAAGCGCTCATTGCCACGGCGTTCGGATTGGGCATAGCAATCACGGCGCTCATTCCGTTTAACATCCTCAACAACAAGGCGGAAGAGGCCAGGCGCGAAATAGAATTGGCCGCCACGCAGTTGGAGTTGCTGATACATCCGCAAGAAGGCCAGGCGGATATGATCGACCAAGTCACACATCCTGGACAACCATAACCCAAACGAGTCGGAATATCCCTGAAGGGCCGTCATGTTAAGCATTGTTTTCTGTCGCCCCTTCGGGGCTGGTTATCTTTATATTTCTTTACCAGGGGCTTCACCCCTGGCTATGAACTTTCTGCCCTTCGGGCCTGTTGTAGAGCGAAGAGGCTCTTCGCTCTACAGGGAAAAAACGCCGAAGGTCTAATTTAACGAGGAGTAACCATGCACAGTCCATCAAACGGCTACGGCAAAAAACGGGCGCGGATTGAAATCATCCCGCTCATTGATATTATTTTCTTTCTCCTGGCGACGTTCATCATGGTGTCTCTTTCAATGACAAAAAACCAGGGTGTGCAGGTGTCGCTACCTACTGCCGGCAGCGCCGCCTCGCTTGGCGATCAGAAGGACATGGAAAAGGCCGTCACACTCAGCGTCACCGTTAAAGGCGACGTTTTTTACAACAAGGAGAAAATCAACATCGCACAGTTGCCGTTGAAGCTGCAAACGCTAAAATCTACAGCCAAAGACCCAAAGGTCATTATCAACAGCGATGGCGGCGCTGATTTCAAACACGTTGTCGCCGTACTCGACGAGGTTCGCAAAATCGGGATTAACAAGGTCGGCATTACCACGGACAAGAAATAAATGAAGATTAAGATCAATCTGTACTTCGGCATTGCCTGTGCCGTCTTGTTGCACGCGGGAGTCATCCTGTTTGGAGGGGCGCTGTTCAAGAGCCGCACAAAGACTCACGGCACGCTGCAGCAGGTGGAGCTGTTGCGCGATGATGACATTGCCAGCGAAAAGGAGAAGCCGAAGGAACTGGAGTTAGAGACTGAAAACCCTGAAGAAAAGGAAGCCGGTGAAGTCCGGGACGCCGATGAGATCGTTCGTAACCTGGAAATATCAGCCGCTGCCAACGCGCCGGAGCTGGAAGCTGCCAGCCTTAGCGCGATCGAGGCGGCGCTCAGCGGACAAGCAGGCGGAGGTGATTTTGCCGACGCGCTCAGTTTGTCTTCCGGAGGCCGTATCGGCGGTATGGGTAAAGCAGGCGCGCCTGGCGATGGTATTGATAGCGCGTTCAGCCTCGCTGAAATTGATCAGAAACCACGGCCCATTTTCCAATCTGCACCGGCCTTCCCTGCTGAAATGCGCGGCAAAAAACTCGAAGGCGTTGTCAGCATCCTTTTTGTCGTGGATCCGGACGGCAAGGTTACCAACCCGCGCATTGAGAAATCCACCCATCCCGCATTCGAGAAACCGGCGCTCGACGCTATTAAACAATGGAAGTTCGAGCCGGCTATCAAAGCCGGCCGGCGCGTGTCCTGCAAGATGCGCGCTTCAATTCGCTTTCAACCGGGTTAACCATTATGAAAAAAAGACTATTCAATCACGTTCGGCATTTTACCGGCGCAGGAATACCGCCTTCCCGATGGTCACTGGCAAGACTACGGCCACGGGGTATGGCGGCGATCTTCTTCTGTCTTCTACTTTTGGCATTCGTCGTTATCTGGCGTGCCGACATATTCAAGACATTATTTGATGACGCCAGCCTTGTTCACCTCTTTAAAAAAGGCGGGCCAATCATGTGGCCGTTAGTATGCACTTCAGTCCTGGCGCTGGGCGCCGTCATAGAGCGCGTTAACTTCCTGATCGGCGAGCAGCGTAAGCGTGACCCGCAATTGATGCAGAATTTTTTCAATGCAGTCCGCCAGGGTGACGTAGAGCGCGCTATTCATATAAGCAATTCGACAGAGTTTTGCGTCGTGCGCACATTGGGCTACGCGTTGGCGCACAAGCATAAATCGCTGGAGCATGCGTTATTATATGCGCAGGAAAATGAGCTAAAACGCTTCCGGCGCGGTATTCCGATGCTTGACATCGTAATTACGCTTGCGCCGTTGCTCGGACTACTTGGTACCGTCACCGGCATGATGGGATCATTTTCGCTGATTGGTGGAGAACTGAGCACGCCCGGCGCGATCACGGGCGGCATTGCCGAAGCGCTCATTGCCACGGCCTTCGGATTGGGTATAGCTATTACGGCGCTCATTCCGTTCAACGTCCTTAACTTCCGGGAGGAAAAGGCCAGACTTGAAATCGAATCCGCGGCCACGCAGCTTTTGTTGCTGCTGCAGCCACCCGCAAGCGCCACGAAGGACAGCGCGGTTACGATGGTGGGTTCCCGTACATCAAAAATTGATACACGGCCCGGAAAGCAAAGGATTTAACCATGTAGGGTGGGCATTGCCCACCTGCCCACCGAAAAACGGGCGACGGCTGGCAGTTTGTTTTGATGGGCAGTGCCCACCCTACATACGGAGCATATACGTTTTATTTCCTGAAAGGACAATAATTGTGAAAATACTAAAATTGCAGATTTCAAATTTCAGACACCATTCTTTCACTCTATTTCTTTTGGCCTTTGGAATAACGGTTTATGCCTTTCCACAGACATGGGCGTCTCAGGCAAGTCAACTGGAACTGGACGTGTGGAACGATCCGGTCTTCAAGAAACAGTTCGTTGCCTACTACGGCATTAACGCCGAGGCTGAACCGCGTATTACGTCAGAGGAAGTTGCGATCCTTGAAAAGGTACGTCCCCTGATGGTGGATGACCTGCCCAAGGCCGAAAATGTACTCAAGGGACGGATGAAGGCGGATTGTTCCGCGATACTGGATTTTACCCTGGGTGGTATTCAGTTCCAGCAGGACAAGATGGCTGATGCGCTCGGCAACTATCAAAAGGCTGTAGCAAAGTTTCCCAGTTTCCGCCGCGCCTGGCGTAACCTGGGACTAATCTACGTCCGCAGCGGCAGGCACGACGACGCGATCAGCGCGTTTACCCGGATGATCGAGCTCGGCGGCGGCGATGCCTATTCATACGGCCTGCTCGGATTCGCTTATGCCGCCAAACTGGATTACCAGGCCGCCGAGGCCGCATACCGTAACGCCCTGCTGCTCCAGCCCGAAAACACCGAGTGGCGGCTTGGCGTCACCCGCTGTGTATTTAAGCAACAGCGATTTGAGGACGCGGTCACATTGCTTGAGACGCTCATCGGGCGCTACCCGGACAAGGCCGATTTCTGGTTGTTGCAGGCCCAGGCCTACCTCGGCTTGAAACAACCGCTGAAGGCCGCCGTAAACCTTGAAGCCGTGGACCACCTCGGCAAAGCAACCGTGGACAGTCTTTACACACTCGGCAACATCTATGTCGCCGAGCATCTCATAGACCTCGCCGCAAACGCCTACCTGCGGGCAATTGACGTGGATGTAAAACAACCCTTCACCCGTCCGCTGCAGTCCGCCGAGATGCTGGCCGCGCGCGGCGCGCTTACTCAGGCCCGGCAGGTCGCGGCGCACGTCCGCGAGACCTGGGAAAAGCAGATGGAAGAAGCCGATCGCCGGAAACTGCTCAAGCTTGAGGCACGCCTCAGTATGGCCGAGGGCGCAGGCAGCGCCGGGACGGCTGGTGTATTGGAAGAGATCGTAAAGCTCGACCCTCTCGATGGCGAGGCGCTGATGCTGCTCGGCCAACACTATGCCGGGCAGAAAGAACCCGACCGGGCCATCTTCTATTACGAACGCGCAGAGAGCCTTGACGCCTTCGAGGTCAGAGCCAAAATACGTCACGCGCAGGCGCTGGTGGGCATGGGCCGGCACGCCGAAGCCGTCCCGCTGCTCCGCCGCGCGCAGGAAGTCAAACCGCACGATGACATTGCCCGCTACCTCGAACAGGTCGAGCGCATAGCCAAAACGCGGCGCTGACCGTTTAAGCTTTCCCACCGCTTACGCAGTGGGCTACTATTGTGTTGCCCCTGACGGGGCATGGCGAAAACAGGTCAACCGTCCCCGGTTGACATCTATATAGCCAAACAAGTCAGGTTTTCGATGCTTAAACCAGGAAATAGAGGGAGTGTACCCTGTGTTTTTCGAAAAACAGAAGCTTTTGACTATACCTTGTTCGTAAGTGATTTTGTTATGACAAGCAGGAACGCTTGTCATACTTTCAGCATAGTGTTTATGCGGTAATACAAAGACACCCCTTCGGGGTGTAACAACCGTAGCCCACTGCGTGAGCGGTGGGT
>CAYJPZ010000198.1:5982-6636 GCA_964372185.1 uncultured candidatus Brocadiaceae bacterium | reverse complement strand
CCCCCCCCCCCCCCCCCCCCCCCCCCCCCCCCCCCCCCCCCCCCCCCCCCAAACGATACATCACGATGAAGTAAGCAAAGCAATGGTGCTTGTGACGACAGTGCTTTCTCAGTTGAGACATATTTTTCACTAAAAGATACGCACGAGATCAGCGTACTTCCTGATTTGCAGTTTACGCTGCTGATAAAGGTGTAAAGGCCGTTTTTTTGTTTCTTGCTATTAGCCTGAAACTCGTTATGGTTTTCGTAAGAAGCGCAACAACAATGATCCTTGCATTCTTCTACTGTTTTGCAACCGCATTGATGCCCCTTGCAAGGAAACGGTTCCGGTCCTCGCACGGGATTTGTCATCAGATTGCCATTACACACGGTGAGGCACACAAAAACCAAAATCTGAATACAGGGAAGTATTTTATTCATAATGTTTCTTTTTTAATTGCACGGTTTAAACAGTCCTGCCATTTGCTGCCATAATGTTTTTCCAGCCGGGTTTCAATATGCCCCTGCCAGAGAAGATGCGCCTGTTTAACACTGATAATTTTAGGATGTTCACGGGAGATATATAAAATATCAGCATTCCTGGGGACTTTCAAGAGAAAATATTCCGAGGGCTTTTCGTTCCAAATGGCGCTGACCTTAACCACGTCGTTGCATT
>CAYJPZ010000198.1:0-5972 GCA_964372185.1 uncultured candidatus Brocadiaceae bacterium | reverse complement strand
GCATTGACTCAACCTGCTTCGTGTTTCCTCCGCCGTGTGGCCGGTGAATATCCTCTTCAAGAGTTTTCTATCGTCTTTAATTGCAAAGTACAACTGAAAGACGTGGGTATGTTTTAACTTCACGTAATTTTCAGGCGCGATGTATTCATTGTAAGGGCATGGCGCCGGTACGTCATACATAAAACTGTTCTTCATGTCCGGAAACCCCTTGCAGGTGAAAGGACGGTATTTCTTACCAAAAATTCCGCATCGTAAAATGATTTGAAATGCATTGCCGTTCATCCCTTCGGTCTCTTTCAAATGAAACATTAAGAATTTGCAAGGATTATAAACAATGTCTTTTGCATCAAGCGCGGTATATAAAAGCTTAACGCCATACGAAGCATTCTTCCGCCTGAAAAATATCTTTAATAAGCCCAAATGTGTCTGTTTTCGTGGAATGCTCATAAAACAGCATATCCCATCCGTACAGATATCGTTTACAAAACCAATGCTTGCACTGCAACCGGCGGTGTTAGAAGTTGATTGTACAGGAATATTCATCTGAAAAGCTCCATTTTTATGCCCTATTGAGGGCGTTAGATTCTGTATTTTTCGTTGTTCTGAGGCCTCGCCTCGCTAGTGCTCGTGTCAATAACCATGACGATGTTCATGTTCGTGAATAAGTGCATCGTGATGATGGCGATGCTGGTGAACGAGGTTGTTTTTTAACAACAACTCTTTGTCGGCTAATATCTCTTTATATCCTCCAACGGCAATCGGCCGCTTTTCTTCGCTGAAAACAAGCACACGGTCTGCAACCTCCTGGGCGAGGAAGATGTCGTGCGTTACGATCAACAACGTCTTCCCCTGGGCTTTCAAGGCATAGAGTATATTGATAAATTTCGAGGTACTCCGTGGGTCCAATCCGCTGGTAGGTTCGTCTAACAATAAAATATTCGGATTCATGGAAAGAATCGTGGCTATGGCGGCCCTCTTCTTTTCTCCGAAACTGAGATGATATGATGTGCGGGAGCCATAGCCCTCCAGTTCCACCAGAAGCAAGGCCTTTTGTGACGCGGTAATTACTTCCTCACTACTCCATCCCAGGTTTGCGGGTCCGAACGAGACGTCATCCATAACCGTCGGACAAAATAATTGATCGTCAGGGTTCTGGAAGACCATTCCCATTCCACGCCGTATTTCTTTCAGGTTTGACCTGTTGAGGATTACACCATTAATTTCAACGTGGCCCGTACCATCCAGGACGCCCATGAGATTCATAAACAGCGTGGATTTTCCGGTTCCATTGGCGCCGATGACCACCATCGTTTCACCGGCCACAACCTCGAAGTTTACGTCCTTCAGCCCAACGGTTCCGTCAGGATAGCGGTAATTTAGATTGTGAACTTTTATAATCCTATCCATACACGGGCATCAGATATTTTGATGCACCCTATCTTGTAAATCAAACCCGACACAATGCCGCTTAATAAAATAAAAATGCATGCAGTAAATAAAAAATCTTTATAAGATAGCCTGAAACGTTTTACGCAGGGTATTTCACCGCTAAAACCTCTGAGTACCATAGCGCTGTAAATTCTTTCAGCACGCTCAAACGTCCTGATAAATAACCCACCCACCATGTATCCTACGACAAAAAACTGCTCCTTATACCGGAGGCCAAAATAGCGCATTGATCTTGCCCGCATCAAACGCCGCGCCTCCTCAATCAGCACGAAGATGTAGCGGTACATGAATGACGTAAGCATAATCAGCAACCGGGGCGCCCTCAACATATCCAACCCCTTCAGAAAGTCAGGGAAGGTGGTTGTTGAAGAGGCAAAAACGAATAGTAAAATGGATAAACTTGATTTTACCATAACATTGAGAAACATCCATGCGCCCTCGTAGGTGACGGCGAACTTCCAATAACCCACATTCAGATAACCCCACACCTGTCCCTCTTTCAGGAAAGGCACAAACAGCGACATTGCAAGTATGAAAGGGATCAAGACACAAGCCCTTTTGAATATCCGGCCCACGGTAGTTCCTGAAAAAAAAGTCAACGACAGGATCAGGAGAAAATACAATTCAAAATCTTTATACCGTGTAATGGGGGTTAGTATTATACAAAGAATGATGGCGAGAAATGAAATAATTTTTGCTCGCGGATCAAGGTTTTCCACCAAACTGTTAGTCGTTATCATAAGAATTGCAATAACCCGCATTCATGAGGCAAGGAGCAGTAGCTTCAATGCCATAACAATGCCAATGCCTCCTGCTAAAAAGAGTATTGCCGTTACAAACATAATGTTAATGGCGCCGTTAATTGCGTTCAAGGTTAATTGGTTGTGTGCGTTTCCAATAAACGGTTTTGCAATGATTTCACCTTGATAGGAGCTTGGTCCGCCAAGCTGAACACCCAGCGCCCCGGCCATGGCGGCCTCTGAAATGCCGCTATTGGGGCTTTCGTGCTTTCTACCGTCCCTGATTGCAATCTTTAAGGACCTGGCCGGACTATAACCGCAGGAAAAAGCAGCTACCGGAATTAACAGGGCTGAAATTCTTGCAGGGAGGTAGTTGGCTATATCGTCCAATCGTGCAGATGCCCAGCCGAATCGAAGGTATTTTTCGTCCTTGTGTCCCACCATGGAGTCCATGGTATTGACAGCCCTATATGCCATTGCCGCCGGCGGTCCTCCCACAAAAGCGAAAAACAAGGGAGATAAAACCCCGTCAACGGTACTTTCCGCAACCGTTTCAACACAAGCGCGAACGATTTGTTCGTCATTCAAATGAGCCGTGTCACGTCCGACAATCTGCGACAATGCCTTCCGTGCGTTTATTAAATCATTTTTTTTGAGGAAATGCATTACCTTTTTTGCCTCATCGGCCAGGCTTTTAATAGAAATTGAAAAATAGATGATAACGGCACCGGCGATTGTCTCAAACATGCAACACCATTGGCTTGTTATTGACATTATAACGGAGGCCAACAACCAAACAGTGCCGGCTATAACCGTCGTCAATAGCATTCCTGCCGGACGTTCCGGTAAAGGCAACCTCCGTAATACGTGTTCGAACCCCTCTATGAACTTTCCCATCAGCCTTACCGGGTGGTAACGCCATTGTGGGTCGCCGATGAGGATGTCCAGGATAAAGGCGGCTATAATTTGAAAATACCAGTGTGGCGTAGGGCAGAAGGTCACGGATGGCAAAAGGGGGGGGATTAGGGTAAAAAGGTGTTGCATAGTTTGGAGGATAAAAACAGGTAATAACCCTTATTCCCCTGGAGTTGGATTCCTAATACAATTAAATTAGGCCTTCGGTAGCTTTTTAATGCTCACACGCAGGGACACGGGCGCCGTGTCCCAACACAAACTCGTTCCCAAGCTCCGGCTTGGGAACGAGATGAACTGCTTCTGAGTTTATTCGTCTGAGGTATAAAATAACGATTACCTTAATTTTTCACTTCATAATCCGCGTCGATGATGTCATCGTCGCCACCTTCTTGTTTTTTCTCTTTCTTTTGACCACCTTCACTTCCTGGGGGTGGCTGTTGTTCATCTTTTTTGGCGGAATCCTGGTACATTTTTGCACTCAGTTCATGCAGTACGTTTGTGAGGGCATCCATCTTTTGCTGCATGTCCTTTTCATCTTCAGATTTTGTGGACTCTCTGAGGTCCTTTATAGCAGCCTCAATTTTTTGTTTTTGAGCGGCATCTATTTTCCCCGCCATGTCCTTTAAGGATTTTTCAGCGCTGTATGCCAGATTATCAGCCTTGTTTTTTGTTTCAACCTTTTCTTTTATCCGTTTATCCTGATCTGAGTAGTCCTGCGCCTGCTTCACCATGCGGTCAATTTCTTCCTTGTTTAACTTTGTCGAAGCAGTAATGGTAATCTTCTGCTCATTACCGGTGCCCAGGTCTTTTGCATGGACGTTGATAATACCGTTTGCATCGATATCGAAAGACACCTCAATCTGCGGGACTCCTCTTGGCGCAGGCGGTACCCCCGCGAGATGAAATCTGCCGAGGGTGACATTGTCTCTTGACATTGACCGTTCACCCTGCAAGACGTGTATTTCAACGCTTGTTTGATTATCCTCTGCAGTAGTAAAGACCTGACTCTTCTTTGTTGGAATGGTCGTATTTCTTTCAATGAGTCTGGTAAACACGCCGCCAAGGGTTTCAATGCCAAGTGACAGCGGAGTTACGTCAAGGAGCACAAGGTCTTTGACCTCGCCCGATAAAACACCCGCCTGGATCGCGGCACCCATTGCTACACATTCCATCGGGTCAATTCCGCGTTCGATCTTTTTCCCGGCATAATCCTCCACGAATTTTTGAACGATGGGCATTCTTGTCGGACCGCCGACAAGGATTACCTTGTGAATGTCGTTCGGTGTGAGTTTGGCGTCTTTCAATGCCTGTTCGACCGATTGGCCGCATCGGTTCACAATGGATGAAACCAATTGTTCCAGCTTTGCCCTCGTGATGGCGTGGGTAAAGTGCTTCGGGCCGGAAGCGTCGGCGGTTAGAAACGGAAGATTGATATCGGTGGTCAATGTCGTTGAAAGCTCAATTTTGGCCTTCTCCGCCGCCTCACGCAGTCTTTGCATGGCCATTTTGTCATTTTTAATATCGATGCCATATTCTTTTTTGAACTCAGCGACCAGATAGTCGACAATGGTATTGTCCATATCCGTTCCACCCAATTGGGTATCGCCGCTCGTAGAAACAACCTCGAACACGCCCTGGCCAAAGTCCATGATTGTGCAATCCAAAGTGCCGCCGCCCAAATCAAACACCAGGATTTTCTGCGATTCTTCAACCTTGTCCAACCCGTAGGCCAATGACGCGGCGGTAGGTTCGTTAATGATACGAACCACGTCCAGTCCTGCGATGGTGCCTGCATCTTTTGTCGCTTGTCGTTGATTATCGTTAAAATAAGCAGGCACGGTAATTACCACCTTTTCAACACGTTCGCCGAGAAACGCCTCTGCGTCCTGCTTGATTTTCTGTAAGATAAACGATGAGATTTGTTGTGGGGTAAAGGACTTGCCGCGAACGTTTACCTTATAATCCGTTCCCATTTTCCTCTTAATTGCGTAAATGGTGCCTTCCGGATTGCTGACGGCTTGCCTTCTGGCCGGTTCCCCAACCAGCTTTTCCCCATCTTTTGTAAAAGCAACGTAAGAAGGAAATGCCTTTCCGCCAACGGTTGCGCCCTCAGCGCTCGGAATAATCGTGGGTTTTCCCCCGATCAAAACGGCGGCTGCTGAGTTGCTTGTTCCCAGGTCTATCCCAATAATTTTTGCCATATATTAATCTCCTTTTTCCTCTTCTGTCTTTTCCTGATTCTGAATGTCTTCCTGTGTGGATTTTTGTGAAACAACTACCTTCGAAGTTCTGATTACAAACGAATTTAATAAATACCCCTTTTGTATTTCCTCCAGCACGGTATCTTCCGGCAATTCATCATTAACCTTTTGCATAAAGACCTCATGCTTGTAAACGTCCAATGGTAGGCCTATGGAAGGTATCGGCTCCAAACCCTCCGATTTTAGAATGCGTGAAAATTCTTTATAAATCATTTTGACGCCCTCAATAAATTCATTATTCGCCGCGTCTTTCACCGAGGAAATCGCCTTTTCAAGGCTCTCGTACACATCCAATAGTTTCCTGATGAGCGAGTTTGTTGCCGTGCGTTCCACGTCCTGCCTTTCCTTGATAATCCTTTTCTGATAATTATCAAAATCGGCAGCCAATCGTTGCTTCGAGTCTTGAATTTCACTGAGCTTTTTTTTACAGGCATCCAATTCCTGTTTCAGGGATTGAATTACGGATTGCTGTTCGGCAACCAGCGCCTCAGAGGGCTGTACCACTTCCACTTTATCTGATATATCGATAATTTTTTCTTCTTCGCCTGACATGTTTGTCTAACCCTGAACAATCTTCTTGAAAACATTACCTTACCCAGTATTTAAT
>CAYJPZ010000197.1:0-6749 GCA_964372185.1 uncultured candidatus Brocadiaceae bacterium | reverse complement strand
GACATCTCAGTTGTTTTTGTTTTTTCGATTGGGGTGAACATCCGTTACAAAGTTCATAAAACTTTATATCCCTATTTTGTCAAGAAATATCTGTCCTACCGTGGTGAAGGCTTTAATTATCTTGACAAAAAAGATTTTATATTTAGTATATTTAAGTTTCTGTATTATTTGTTCTGTCTTCAGTTTTGTTTGGTAAGCAACAAAATTTTTATATTATTTGGGAACCTAAATCTCTCATAAGGTGTTAAAATTGGACTATAAAAAGATTGATGAACTTGCGAATCGGGTTGGTGGTGCGTTGCGGTTAACGTCGTTGATTGTTAGCAGGGCGCGACAAATTGTTAAAAAATCGCCTATTTTGGTGGAAACAGAGAGCGACGACCCCGTTCAAATAGCATTTCACGAGTTGATGGATGGGAAAATCAGGTTGAGGGAAGAAGGCGAGCAGGTACCCAGCGCCCCGGTTCCGCAGGAAAACACAGAAAAAACGTTGTAACGATGGTATGGAATGGATTGCAAAGAAGGTGGAAACGATGTAGACGTCAAGTACACATCCTCCCCCCTGCCAGTGGGGGCAAAGCGGAATCGACTCGATTAAGCCTGCCTGAATGATTGCACCTCTATCACAATGTCTGGTTATTTAAAATGACGTTTCATTTTTATTACGCCCTTTCAGGGCTTGATGGTTTTGTCGTATTCCCCAGGGCGTTGCCCTGGGCTACGCTATTTAGCCCCTTCAGGGCTGGCAGAATCAAGGGTTTTGCGGTAGTTTGTGATAATGGTTGTGAAAGGATAAGGGATTTGCAGAAAAAGGTATTTATGCGTAAAATTGCGATAAGGGAGTGTTGTCTATTATGATAAAAGTCGAACATTTGGCAAAACGATACGCTGAGGCGTACGCAGTAAACGACATATCGTTTGAGGTTAAGGAGGGCGAGATATTGGGTCTGTTAGGACCTAATGGCGCGGGAAAGACCACGACCATGCGCATCCTCACGTGTTATATGCCTGCAACTTCCGGTACCGCTACGGTGGCAGGTTTTGACGTGTTTAAGAACTCGGTGGACGTGCGTAAAAACATCGGGTACTTGCCGGAAAACGTACCGCTCTACCCCGAAATGCGGGTGAAGGAGTATCTTTTGTTTCGTGCGAAGTTAAAGAGGGTGCCGTACCGCGAGCGGAAATCAAAAATCGCAAATGCCGTTGAGAGATGCAGGATTGTCGACGTGCAAAACCAGATCATTGGCACGCTTTCGAAGGGATACCGTCAGCGCGTGGGTTTGGCCGACGCCCTTGTTCATGATCCGAAGATACTCATCCTTGATGAACCGACCATCGGACTTGATCCCAACCAGATAAGGCAGGTGAGGCAGCTTATTAAAGAACTGGGTGAAAAGCATACCATATTGCTCTCCACACATATCCTGCCCGAGGTTGAAATGCTTTGCGGAAGGGTAATTATTATCAATAAAGGAAAGATCGTTGCTATGGATACCCCGGCCAACCTGTCCAGCCAGCTTAAGGCGGATAACCATATTGCATTGGAAGTCCGGGGTAACGGCGAAAAGATCAGGAATGCGTTATCAGGCATAAAAGGGGTCAGAAGGGTTACGTGGCGCGAAAAAGGCGAAATCGGCAATTTTGCCGTTGAGTCGGAAAAAGGGACGGACGTTCGGGAAGAGATTTTTTCAAGCGTGGTAAAAAATAACGGCATTATCAGAGAGATGACACTTGCCCCCATTACGCTGGAAGAAGTATTTCATCAAATTACCACACAGGAACAGGAGGTAACGGCTTAAATGAGATGCACAGGGACTATTTTTCAAAGAGAAATCAGCGCATATTTCCTTTCTCCGGTTGCTTATGTTGTGATCGCCGTATTTATGATATTCTCCGGTTACTTCTTTTCCGTAATGTTGGGAATAACTCAGGAGACTACGTTGCGGTATAGCCTGGCCTATACGCAATTTATCCTTTCCATTCTCACCCCCGTCATTACGATGAGGCTATTCGCCGAGGAAAATAAGACGGGGACGATTGAGCCCCTTATGACGGCCCCCGTCACGGACTTTGTCGTGGTGTTCGGCAAATTCCTGGCGGCATGGGCGCTTTATAACGTTATGATCGTGCCGACCGCATTTTATATCATATTCTTAGCCTGGGTGGGCAATCCTGATTACGGCGCAATTATCGCCAGTTACATCGGGCTGGTACTGATGGGCGGTCTCTTTATATCCATCGGGCTATTAGTATCTGCCGTCACAAAAAATCAGATCGTGGCGGCCGTTATAGGCATTGTAGCCCTTCTCATACTCCTGGTCATCGGTTTAGCCAGCGCCGGGAACGAAGGGTGGTTTTACAGCAGCCTGAGGTATATCGGCACGTATGACCATTGGGAGACGTTTACCAAGGGTATCGTGGATACCAGGGACGTAATATACTATGTTAGCTTTACCGCTTTACTTTTATTTATCGTTGTGCGTATTGTAGAAAGCAGGAGATGGCGATGAGCGCTTTGAGTGAGAAAAAGAAAGACTGGTTTGATCTATTCGGCGGCTACGTTATCCTGGCGGGAGTCGTAGCCGTTGTCGCTGGATTTGGAATATCGAGGATTTTTAACGCATGGGGTTTCTCTTCTCTTATCCCCGTGGGGATTGGAGGAGGCGTTATTATCGGCCTCAGCACGGCAAAGGCCCTGCGGAATCAATGGTTTTCAACGGAGGCGTCCAAGAGAAAGGCGCTGGTAGGCACGAACGTTGCCGTAATGTCCGTGTTTGCCGCGGCGATTTTTGCCGTTGTCGGCTTTTTAAATGCCCGGCACTATGAGCGTTTCGATCTTACGCTGAGCGGGAAATATTCCCTTTCATCCAAAACGAAGAACATACTTAAAAGCCTTGAGAAGCCGTTGGTTATTACCACCCTTTTTAATCCGGGTGAGATGTTTTACGAACAGATTGTGGACGTTTTGAAGGAATACGCCTATCATTCCGATAAAATCAAGATTGAAAGTATTGATCCATTGAGGAACCGCACTACGGCGGAAGAATTGGCAAAGCGTCTGAAGATCGACTCCCTTCAATTAAATACCGTGGTGTTTGAATGTGGAGAACAGAGCAAACACGTGCAACAGAATGAGGTTATTGAGAAACAATATCCGTTCAAATTTAAAGGCGAAGAGGCGTTTACCGAAGCAATCCTCAATGTTACGCAGGAAAAACAAATGGTTATCTATTTTGCCTCGGGGCATGGGGAGCGAAGTTTTGAGGATTACGACCGTTCAGGGGTGTCGGGTGTTGCCAATGCGCTTAAACGTGATAACTGCTGGGTCGCCCCGCTGGATATTTTGACGACGAAAAAGATTCCCGATGATTGTGAGGTGCTGGTTGTTGCCGGGCCGTCCAAGGCCTACCTCACGGAAGAATTAAACATCATTCGCAGCTACCTGGAAGGCAAGGGAAAGCTGATCCTCATGCTTGAACCTGCGAGTGCTCCGAACATTCCTACAGGATTTAAGACACTCATGGCTGAATACGGGATTGTCGTCCGTGACGACGTCGTTGTTTATAACAAGGTAAACATGCCTCTTTTTGGTATACAAACCAGCGCGGAAGTATACGTGGGCAAAGATGAATACGCAGAAGATCATCCTATTACCAATGATCTGAAAAACTACAACACCATACTCTTTGGCGCATGTTCCGTTGACGCTGCCCCGGCTAATGACCAAATGCCCTATCAAGCCACCGTGCTTGTGCACGCGTCGGAAGGGTCGTGGGGGGAAACGGACGTTGCCAATTTGCGTCAAAAGAAGCCGGAGAACAACGTGGACGTTGATTTACCGGGGCCGGTTTCCCTGGTGGTTGCTTCACAGGTGAAGGAATTACCTAAATCCGTTACCAAGTCGCATCCTTCTATGGCCAATGACCCGAAGTCCAAGCCACAGGGCGCGCGGCTGGTTGTTTTTGGAGACGTGAATTTTGCCACGAATGAATACGTGGAAAATCCGGGAAACCCTGATTTGTTCCGAAACGCCGTAAGCTGGTTGGCAAAGAAAGAGACACAATTGGGCATTGCCGCTAAACCGCCGGATTTCCGCAAGGCAACGATAAACCCGGTTCAAATGAAGGTGATTTTCTGGATTTCGATTGTGGGAGTCCCCGTCATACCGATTGTTATCGGCAGTGTTGTTTGGTGGAGACGCCGCCGTTAAAGGGTAATTCCTTGCATGATGATTACATTATATTTACTACCGTATTTTCGATGGAGGAAAGAGTTCCGCTATGAAATTTAAAACAACCCTCATCCTTTTAATTGTAGCAGCTATCGGCATTGGGTACGTCTTCCTTTACGAGAGGAAGCAACTACCGCAGGAGGAATGGGAGAGGCTACAAAAAAAAGTGATTCCTGATTTCAAATCGTCTCTCGTGAAAAAAATTGAGCTGAAAAATGAAAGCGGTAAAGTCGTTTTAGAAAAACGGGCAGACAACTACTGGTATATTATTGACCCGCAAAAAATCCGTGCGGACAACTCTGAAATAAACAGTATCCTCTCGGAATTCGAATTTATGACGAAGATCGGGTCGTTTAAGCAAGAAAGCGGCAAGACGTTCGACCTTAAAGACTACGGATTGGATACGATAAAAACCTCGATTACGATGTATACCGATGTCCATGCTAAACCGGATACGATACAGGTCACCGGTCCCAAGAGAGAATACACCGTGTTCGTCGGGCAAAAACTGGCGGCGGGTGACAACGTATACATGAAGCTTGATGCAAGCGATGAAGTGGTTGTCGTGCCGGGGAGCTTGTACGAAAAGGTTAATAAGACAATCCTGGATTTAAGAAGCAAGTGGGTGTTTTCCTTTGATAAGGAAGCCGTGGCCGGGTTGCAGATCAAGACGGGTGATTATAATATCGTTTGCGGCAAGAAGGGCAGTTTCTGGAGGTTGAATGAACCCGTTGACGACCTGGCAGACATGGAAAGAATTAAGGAAATCCTGACAAAATTAAAAAATCTGCAGATCGAGAGTACAGACTTTGTCTCCGACGACCAAAGCGATCTGACAAAATTCGGATTGGATCATCCGCAATTGACCGTTACCGTTACCGAAAACGACGTCGCTCAAACTGTGCACTTTGGCTACACACTCGATAATAAGGTGTACGTAAAGCGCACCGATGAACCGACGATATTTTTCCTGAAAGACATGATTCTCGCCGACCTGAACAGGAAGCCGAATGATCTGCGGGACAGGAGGGTCGTCAGGTTTGACACCATCGGAACGTATGGCCTCAATAAGTTGGAAATTAAGACGGCGACGGATTCAATGATCATTGAAAAGGCGTTAGACCTTGATTGGAAAATTACAAAGCCAATCAACATCTATGCGGATCAGGATACCGTCAAAAATTTCATTGAGCATATCAAGGCGCTCGAAATTGAAGATTTCGTCTCGGACAAGCCTGCTGACTTGGCTGCGTATGGATTAAAGGACATCGCCTTTGAAATATGCGTTACAAAAGAAGATGACAAGCAGTTGGCTCGCTTTTACGTCGGCAATAAACAGAAGGATGGGACAAAGTGCTACGTGAAGCGAATCAATGAAGATCCGGTATATACGGTGGCAACGGCTGAATTTTACGATAAGTTGGAAAATGCGATCCTGGCTTTCCGCGACCGGCTGGTAAGTGAGTTTAACAGAGATTTGGCAAAAAAGATCGTTATTGAAAAACCGGATCGCACCTTTATTTGTGAAAAATCGAGTAAAAAGGATAGCGAAGGCCAGGACTTATGGGAACTCTCCAAACCCGTTCAAACGATGGCTGACACGGAACTCATCAACCAGATTGTGTGGAGTATGTCGTTCTTAAAGGCAGATTACTACGTTGAAAAATCGCCTAAGAACCTTAAGCTCTACGGGCTGGATGAACCGGGTATTAAGGTTTCTGTCACGTACGAAAAAGTGGTGGAACCGGTGGTTGAGGGGCAGAATAAACGGAAAGAGGAAAAACCGGAAGCGACAGGAAAGCCTGTGGCTCCTGTGCAAAAAACCGTCGAAACGCGAACGCTGCTTGTCGGGAAGAAGGTGGAGGCAGGCGATAAGGTGGATTCTTATTGTATGTACCGTGATTGTGACTACGTCTTCGTACTTTCCTGGCCGAAGATTAAGGATTTCAATGCGGAGCTGGTGCCTGCAAGGGTGCTTCATTTTGAAAAAATGGAGGTCAGAAAACTTTCTCTTAGCTATGCTGACGCTACCATCAAGATGGAAAAAGTTAATAACGTCTGGAAGATGAATAGACCCGATCAAAAAGATCCTCTGGGGGGCGAGGTTGATTACTACATCCGCAACCTGTATGATTTAAAGGGCAGTTACATAGAGCAATATAAAGCAACCAATCTGACGCAATTTGCCCTGGATAAGCCGCAACTTGTTGTTACGATCGGTCTGGAAAGCGGTGACGAGGTGCTTTACATAGGCAAGAAGAAAGATGAAAACAGTTATTACGTTAAAAACAAGGACATAGACTACATTTTTGTCGTTGATAATGAGTCGATTGCAAAATTGCTGAAAAAGGAAGATGACTTTATGAAGGTCTCCGACCCCTTGCTTTTAATCCCCGCTGAAGCGACAAATGCGCCTATGGGGAAACCCCCGATGGGCTCCGGAATGCCGCATGGAAAGATGCCGGGCGGTTCCGGGCATGGGGGAATGCACTAGACGGATAGTGGCGGTAATGTGTAG
>CAYJPZ010000196.1:488-6772 GCA_964372185.1 uncultured candidatus Brocadiaceae bacterium | reverse complement strand
CCGCTTACGCAGTGGGCTACTATTGTGTTGCCCCTAACGGGGCATGACAAAGACAGGTCAACCTCCCCCGGTTGATATACTCTGGTGAAAAGCTTCTGGTTTTCGAAAAATCAGGTTGAATTTCCCAGTATTTACTGGTTAAAGAGTTTCTCCATTCCACCCAATAATACACATAAATAAACACCCCACACATTCATTACAAACATTACCGTTTGTTTTCAACAACACCTTCCAGGATTTTTAAAACACGGGATGCGGTGTTTTCCCATGAAAATCCCCGAGATCTTCTTATCGACCTGGTTCTCATCGTTGACAGCGCATCAGCGTTATTCATTGTTACGAAAAGCGCTTCCGCTATGGCAGCGGGGTCCATCGGGTCGAAATATTCGGCCGCATCACCACAAATCTCGGGCATGGGTTCTCTGTTTGAGGCGAGTATGGGTGCGCCACAGGACATGGCTTCCACCATAGTCATTCCGAATGATTCGCACGTTGAGGGATTCACAAATAACGCGCAACTCGCGTATAAGTACGGCAGATGCTCGTATGGCACGTCACCCAGGAAGATGATCCGGTCTTCAAGTTTCTGTGCCGTGATAAAAGCGTGTAGTTCCCGGTAATACACGGTGTCAAAACACCTGCCTGCAAAGACAAGCCGGATGTGATCATCTATCTTCCCCTTTAAGAGTGCAAACGCCTGGATGAGCCCTAAAACATTCTTGTACCGCTGGATGTTTGATACAAAGAGGATAAACCTGTCTAAACCGTATTTCTTTTGTGGCAATTCGCAGGGCAAGGGATGAAATATTTTCCCGTCAATGCCATGATAAACAACCTCCGCGCGTTTCAGCGAAACACCGGACTGCCCTACCACGCTATACGCCTTCGTTGATGGGAAGATAACCCCCTGCGACTTCCTGATTGACAAAACCGTCAGCCATTTGAGCAGTTTTAACCTCAGTCCACTCAACAGGCCCCGTCTAACAGAAACAGTATTGCCAAACGGCTCAATGTTTTGTATCATAACGACACTTGGTATTCTGGAAAAAAGAGGCGCTATGTTTGCAGGTGAAAAAAGCACGTCAACCTTCAACCTCCTTAACAACAACACCAGGAACGTCTGCTCCCAGCAAAGCCGGAGTAATGGATTTAGGGACGGTATTTTGAACGACAAGAAGGTGAAACGTGGGTGCGGGAAATAAAATGTTCTTTGTCCGGCGGTGGTTGTAAGTACAATGAATTGGTGATTAGTCTTTGTTTTTGACAAGCTAGCCAGCAGGTTTTTTATATAAGTCCCCCCCCCACCTGCAATGACCGATGTGACATTAATAGCAATTATCATTCATCACCTGGTTAAATTGGAAATTATGGTAACAGTTCATACAGAATTCAAGAAATGTCCAGCATTTATAGAGATGTTTTAAGCAGCTTAAACAGTTTAAGATGCTTAATCCGTATCTTCCTATCAGCTCACGTAAACCATCACACTAAATATTCCTGAAAGCAATCATGTATTCAATAAAAAATATTTCCCGAAACGCGGTCTTGCTCTGCGATAAAATAGTTATCGGATTATTGCTCGCCGCGGTTACCATCATACCTCTTTTTTTTGATATCCGGCTTTACAGCGTATTTGACCTGAGCAAGGTGGCCATCTTATACCTGCTAACCATTATGATCACGTCTCTATGGGCGGCCATACTTATCTTTAGGCCGGAAATCAGACCTACCCGCACGGCGCTGGATATTCCCATACTTGTCTATCTGGTCGTCTTTATCATCTCTTCAATTCTGTCAATCAACCCCGTCATGAGTTTGCTCGGCACTTACAAACGTTTTGAAGGCTTAAGCGCCACGGTGTGTTATCTCCTGATTTTTTATGCCACGGTCAACTTTGTGACCACGAAAAAGAGGCTGTATCTCCTCATTATTACACTCGTTGCCGGCGCTACCGTTGCTTCAGGGTACGGAATCGCGCAACACCTGGGTTTTGACCTATTCAAATGGAGCACTTTCCAGACCTGGCGCGTCTTCTCCACCTTTGGAAACCCGGTATTCTTTTCCGCTTATCTCGTCATGACCCTGCCCCTGGCTGTCGTCCTGCTTTTAAATGCGCCTTTTCAGAAAAACGAGGGGCGGCATTTGCTGTGCACACCCACGACATGGACATTTTTGGCGCTGTCATTAACCATTTACACCGCATTTTGGCTCACGAACACCCGCGCCTGTTTTGTGGCGTTACTGGGAAGCTTCCTCCCCTTCCTTGTTCTTGTTTTTCCAAAAAACACTGCTGAACGATATCGTTTTGGCACATTGATTATTTCACTTATCGTGTTAGGATTGTTTTTTAATGTAAGATACGAAACGTCAATTGTCAAACACAAACACGAAACGACATTTATTAAATATCTTACCGACGACGCCCAGCCTGCCGGCAATCATGACGAGCAACCTTCGCTTCAGAAAGCCGTTGCGGAGAGACCTCCCGTCTTTTATGACACACACAGCAGACCCAGACCGGAATTTGCAAAAAAATACCCGGTTAACGGCTCATCCTTCTCTCGTATATTTCAGTATCTGGCTGCGATTGAAATTATCAAGGACCATCCGATCCTGGGTATCGGCCCGGATACAACGGGCATCGTATATCAAAAATACCTGGCAAAGGTCTTTTCGGTAGAAGAAGGCGATAATGGTTTTCAATTCCCCAGACAGGATAGAATCCACAACGACGTCCTTGACACAACCGTCACGCGCGGTTTTATCGGTCTCGCCACGTATCTATGGCTGCTCATCGCGCTCGGCGTGTACGTTAAAAAAAATTACCACCGTTTAACCAACCAACACAAGATTGTGCTGTTGGGGTTGTTGTCAGGCATACTTTGCTATCTTATTCAAAACGAATTCAGTTTTGGAAATACGCCCGTCTCAACCATCTTTTGGGTACTGATGGGACTTTGTATTTCTGTAATCAAAATAAATGACGCTGAAAACGCCGGAAATACGGACAAGACCGGATTGCCGTTGAAAACCGGGATGGTGGTTGGCAGCAACGGTGTCGTGTCTCAAGCCTGTCTGCCTCGAAACGGCGACACAACCCGTCCTCACGTCATATATCGAAGCCTGTGCTGCGGCATCGTTATGTTGGCACTGGGTCTTGCGGCGCTTTTTGTCTTCCGCGTCTATAAGGCCGACGTCTATTTTGAATACGGAAGAAGGCTGCTGGCATTTGAAAGAGAGAACAAGCAGGCCATACCGGGAAAGGGCATATTTATTATCGAGACGGCCGTGCAACTCAATCCGTACGAAACCTTCTACCGGGACGAACTATGCAGGTCATATCTGCAACTTGCAACAATTACAAAAGACGAGACGTGGATGCAGAAGGCTTACGCAGAGGCTAGGAATTCGCTGGGACTCATACCACAACATTTTATAGGATTCTTCAACCTCGGCCTTATTTATCAGACGTTAGCCGAACAGTTCAATAAGAATACCGTAAACGAGGCCGTACTCTGTTACAAAAAAGCCATTGAAGAAGACCCATTTCAGGCGCCATTTTACGGCAATCTCGCCTCTTTGTACCATGACAAAAGCAATCTTAACACGGCAATATCGGCACTTTACCAGGCACATATCACCCGTCCGGAAGAACCAGGCTACGTGGGGCGGCTGGTGAATGCTTATTTACAAAAAGGTGACTTACAAAATGCACTTATTTATTCAAGGAGGATCACCGCTCTTCTTCCTTCAGAGCCTGCTTATCACAGCAACCATGGGGCAATTCTTTACAAGACAGGCAAATACGAAGATGCCGTTTATTCATTCAAAAAGGCCGTAGCGCTAAAACCCGGAGACGCCGCTTATGTCCAAAATCTGGCTGGAGCCTATAACATCCTAGGAAAGGAAGGAGAGGCATTGGAATTGCTTAAGGGATTCGATAATGCGTATCCCCATCACAATTCGATTCAGATACACCTGTTTCTGGCCGGTTTGTATTCCAAAAGGGCCGATTGGGAAAACGTTGTTTCGCCATGCAAAAAAGCCCTTGCGTTAGATAAGAACTCCGCTGAGGCCTTCAAGCTGCAAGGGTTCGCGTATTGTAACTTGAATAAGGATAATCTTGCGGAAGAGTCGTTACGGCAAGCACTCGCCTTGCTCCCCGGCGATCAGGAAGCTTCGGAGTTGCTGGAAAAATTAGCGGATAAAAAGGACGGGAAAAAGTAGGGCAAGTATTAGTTCCGTTAGGAACGATATATTGGTAGAAAATAAGCGGAGACACACTATTAGTTCCGTAGGAACGACATATTGGTAGAAAAACAAGGAGAAACCTCCAACCGCCACCCTATCGTTTTGTAGCGTGATCTCATGTTTTTCTCCCTGGCGTAGGGACACGGTGCCCCGTGTCCCTACCGACGGTTCACAATCAACCAGCCCTGCGCGTTACCTAACCTTTACCTGTACCTGTACGGTTGCAAGCTCATCCAGACCGCTTGCCTTGAACTTAAGAGCCGCCGTGCCTTTTTTGTCTTTTGCACTAATGGAAAAAACGGCCTGCCCGCTGGTGTCGAGGGTGAGAGAATAACCCCTATCTCAACTAGACCCGCCCAGGAACGTGGAGGCCAGCAGGGGGTCGATGATGAGGGGTTTGGTTTTATCGTAGGCGGCGACGGTGAAAGAGTATTCCGATTTTGGAATTTGGATTGCGGATTTTGGATTTCGGAATGCGGATGGTAATTGGGTGGCGTGGACGTAGAGACGACCCGCTGGGTCGTCTTTTTTTGCAACCCGGGAAGGTATGCGGCTATGAGCGCGTTTGTAAGAACGCGATCCGGTGGACAATTGGCATTATCGGCGCGTAAAATGGGCGAATAGGTATTTGCCACTACTAATTCAGCGTCCGCACGGACAAGCGGAGATTGTCCATGCCACCCCGACACGACACGACCATATCCTCTGCTCCCTTGCCCCACATGAGAAAGAGACGCACGCAATGCGTCTCTACAAGCCACACTTCCTGCTTCCTGAGACGCCCCCGGCGGGGACATCTCTACAACGGCCATCCGGCAAGGAAATACACAATCTCCCCGTCCTTCGTTACGAATACCGTGCCGCCAAAGGTCTTTGCATAGAACCGCACCTGTTCATCCACCTGCCCGTTATTGGCAATGAAGGGTAGTTGGAGCTTTTGGGCGCTCTTGATGAATGCAGCCTTGTCTATTGGGGGATTTTGAGGTTCAGGTTTACCAGTCAGGCCTTCGGCGGATTTTAGATACGCACGGAGGTAGAGACGCCCTGGCAGGGCGTCTCTACGTAGTTGGTTTGAATTTCCTATACGTGAAATATATCGCTTCTCCAGGGCTTGTTCTGCTAGCCATGCCATACCCAAGACGCCCCCCGCCAGCGGGGGACAGTGTACAGCCACAACTCTTGTCGCTTTCATACCGTATTTTCTGGTAGAATACAAACTATTTTCTTGACAAACCCCTATACCGGATTTAAGCTTTTATTTATGAAAAACCTTTCGGCATTCCTATTGCCTATCGTTTTCGCGCTTATTCTTTGCGATAACCCTGCATTTGCCGTAGAAGCATCCCCGCATATCAGCGACCGGGAAATCGTGGAAAGGCTTACACGGCTCGAAGACGGGCAGGTATCTCTTCGGGGAGAAGTAAAACAACTCCGAGAAGACATAAATAAACAGTTTGAACGGGTAGATACCCAATTTGATCGCCTGGTTAATATTGTGCTTTGCATCATTGGCGTATTCGCGTCTATGTGCGGCAGCACGATATGGTTTGCCCTGTGGAACAGGCGCACGATGATACGCCCCTTTGAGGATAAGGTCAAGAAAATAGAAGACGACATTTCAGAAAACCGCAACAAGTTGCACACCCTCCTTGAGGCGTTTAAGACCCTCAGCAAGACCGATGAAAAGGTCGCCAACATTTTAAAGAAATTCAATCTGTTGTAAATCATTTCAGGTTATTGGTTAAAAGGAAACGGTCAGATCGCTGCCAATTAACTCCGTCCAAAATACCGGTGGATTTGGGTCAGTCCAGGTACCCGCATTATAAGACTCGGTAATTTCTGCAATTGTTTGGTCTCCTATATGGTATGTGCCACCATCGGTAAATATCACTTCACCTTTGTTGGTATTTTTAAGTCTCATATTTTTAATTTGTATGTCATCGTAAGTATCGGTACCGGAAGAAAGCGGCGACGTGATAAACGACTTTGTTGATTAACCCATAAAGTCGCAACTCAGCCGTAACTGTTTATAA
>CAYJPZ010000196.1:0-478 GCA_964372185.1 uncultured candidatus Brocadiaceae bacterium | reverse complement strand
CCGTTGAGCTACGCTAGCCTGCAAAAACAGGAAACAATCATATTATCAAAACATAACAATAATTCAAGCAAAATTTATTGATAATTTTGCCGATTGGGGTCTGAGGCAATACGATTTAGTAAAAACATCTTCCACAAAACCCCTATATCTCCCTTTGTATAAGGACTTTGGCCTGTATTCAGGAATTCCCCATGTTTCGCAAAACAAGTCCCCAAACGTCTTTTTTTGATGTGCAAAAAGTATTACCCAATGTCTTGTCAAAAGATGACTGGTGCTATTTGTATCGGGATCAAGTATATCCGTTCATCGATGAAGAGATTTTCCGGGAACTGTATCCAAGTGGAACGGGAAGGCCAAATACGTCGATAAAGAAGAACGCGGCAAGGAATTTGTTTAAGCAATTAACGCAACGTTTTATAGATGCGTGTGGGACATCGACGAAGAAACAGAGGACAGACTCATTTTTTATGCAAGGGTG
>CAYJPZ010000195.1:0-6814 GCA_964372185.1 uncultured candidatus Brocadiaceae bacterium | reverse complement strand
TGGATTGGATTGGATTGGATTGGATTGGATTGGATTGGATTGGATTGGATTGCAAAAGGAGTACCATTTACCTACCTCCACAATTTAATTTAAACTGTCCAAAATTAAGTGGCATTGTGTCAAAAACAAAGTAGTCTGTCAAGCCTTTTTTGTTAAAGTTCCACTTCCATAGCACAGCAAAGCCGCAACAGGGACGCCGAGGGAAACATCAAGAACGTCTCCTTCATCATCATAAATCATTCTCATTTCTTTTCCCATACCGTTTCTCCCTTCCTGATCTCGTTGGTTATGTAATCACTTGCGTATTTCGCCAGAAAGATTATCGAACACACTCCTGTATCTTTTTACTGAGCAACGCAGCACCAAATTCCAGCGCTTCGTCCAGCTTTTCCGGCCATTGGCCGCCTGCCTGCGCCATGTCAGGCCTGCCGCCGCCGCCGCCGCCGACGATTTTTGCTGTTTCCTTTGAAATGTTCCCTGCGTGGAGTCCGCACTTGACAAGTTTGGGACTCAAGGCGGCAATGAGCGTCACCTTTCCGTCATTGGAGGCGCCTAATATAATTGCCATCCCTTCTGCTGATTTCATGAGTACGTCTACGGTTTTCCTGAGATCATCAATGGTTGCATCGCCCATATTCTTTGTGATAATCTTGACGCCTGATACCTCTTTTGCCGACTCAATAATGGAATCCACCTTACCGATGATTTCTTTTTGTTTGGTCTTCTGAAAGTCTTTCTGTAGGTTTTTCATATCATTCATCAATGCCTGCGTCTTGGCAGCAAGTTTTTCTTCGTTAATGTTCAGGATACCGCACATCTCCTGAATGATATCCTCTTTTTCCCGGATGCGATTTAATGCCGAAAGACCCGTCATAGCCTCAATACGCCGTATCCCGGCAGCGCAAGATGACTCGGCAATAATCTTGAACAGGCCGATCTCCCCGGAGTTGTTGACGTGCGTTCCTCCACACAACTCCTTGCTGAAATCGCCGACGGAAACCATTCTTACCCGTTCCCCATATTTTTCACCAAACAAGGCCTTTGCGCCGGCTTTTTTGGCTTCCTGAATGGTCATCTCCTTCACCGAAAGGGGCGCATTTTCAAGGATTTTCTCGTTAACGATATCCTCGATCTGCGTTAACTCCTCCCGTGTCAAACCGGAGAAATGCTGGAAATCAAAACGCATGCGGTCGTTTGCCACCAGAGACCCTGCCTGCTCAGCGTGCTGACCGATTACCCTGCATAATGCATAATGGAGAATGTGTGTAGCCGTATGATTCCTCCTGATGGCATTTCTCCGTTGGGTATCAACCTTTGCGTTAACGATACTATTCTTTTCCAGCTTCCCTTTTATCACTTTTCCTATGTGCAGGACAAATTCATTGTTCCTTTTTGTGTCGGTAATCTGAACGGTGCATCCGCTGGATTCCAAAACGCCGGTATCGCCCAGTTGGCCGCCTGACTCACCGTAGAAAGGTGTTTGGTCCAAGATTACCGTCACCTCACTCCCAACCGCCGCCGCGTCAAGGAGGTTTTCTCCCTGGATAATGGCAATCACCATGCCGTCGGAGGCAACGGATTCGTAGCCTAAAAATTTTGTGCCGGTTGAAATGTCTTTAATCTTACTCAGTGGGCCGGTGTCGAACACCTGACCTGTCATCTGTGAGGCAGTTCTTGCCTGCACACGTTGCTTTTTCAGTTCTTCTTCGAAACCGTCTTTATCAACGGTAAATCCTTTTTCCCTGAGAATCGCTTCCGTCATGTCCAGCGGAAAGCCGTAGGTATCATATAATTTAAAGGATTCTTTGCCGGAAAGGATTTGCTGTTGGTCCTTCTGCAAAGTCGCCATGATGTCTTCCAGGATGCGCGTTCCCTGATCGAGGGTTTCATGGAATTTCTCCTCCTCGCTCTTGATAATCCGCGCAATGTTTTCCCTTCTTTGCTTAATATCCGGATATGGTTCCTGCATGACATCGCTGACAATAGGGATAAGCTTGTACAAGAAGCTTTCCTTGACGCCCAATTGCGTGCCGTCGCGTATGGCGCGCCTTAACAAGCGCCGCTCAACGTAGCCGCGTCCCTCGTTACCAGGCAATACGCCGTCGCCAATACAAAACACGCATGCCTTTATGTGGTCTGCAATGCGGCGCATGAGGATGGCATTTTCCGCCTTACCGTTATATTTTAAGTGGGTAATTTCCTCTATGCCTTTGATAATAGGGGAAAAAACATCAATGTCAAAATTGGTTCTCACGCCCTGTATAACGCGCACCATCCTCTCCAATCCCATGCCCGTATCCACGTTCTTGTTGGGTAAAGGCACGAGAGATCCGTCATCCTGGCGGTTATATTGGGTAAACACGAGATTCCATATTTCCACAAACCGGTCACAGTCACAGGCCGGTTCGCACTCTTTCCGTTTGCAGCCGACGTCGCTTCCCTGGTCAAAAAATATCTCGGAACACGGCCCGCACGGACCGTTAGGCCCCAGGCGCGGGGCATTGGCAGGCCAGAAATTATCGTTTTCACCGTACCGGTAAATCCGCGCCTTTGGTATACGGACGGATTTTTCCCATATTTCGTAGGCCTCGTGATCGTCCTTGTATACGCTCACGCTCAGACGTTCCTCCGGAATCTTTAATTCCTGAACGAGAAACTCCCACGCCCAGGTGATGGCCTCTTTCTTAAAATAGTCGCCAAAGGAAAAATTCCCCAGCATCTCGAAAAACGTGTGGTGGGAGGCGGTTCTACCGACGTTGTCGATGTCTCCCGTGCGCATGCATTTCTGGCAGGTGGTAGCCCTTTTGAAATTCAGGTTACCCTTTCCCAGGAACATGTCCTTGAACTGGTTCATTCCGGCGCCGGTAAAAAGGAGCGTGGGATCGTTTTGAGGAACCAGCGAATCACTGGGCCAGATTACGTGAGATTTTTTTTCGAAAAACTTTAAGTATTTATTACGGATATCGTTAGTATTCATACCCTTTATTGCTTTTCACCCTTCTTTGAAACAGGTTCAACCTTGGTTTTTTCAGAAATTTTTTCTGGGGCTTTTTTGGGCGCCATATCAGGCATTGTTTTTTTCAATACTGCCTGCTCCAACTCGTCCATTAATTCCGGCTTGCTCTCGATAAACAACCTTGAGTTATCCCTACCCTGCCCCAGCCGGAGATCACCATAAGAAAACCAGGTGCCGGACTTGTCTATAATCTGATGCTCAACACCCAAGTCAATAATATCTCCGGAGCGTGATATGCCCGTGTTAAATAGGATATCGAACTCCGCTTTTTTAAAAGGCGCTGCAACCTTGTTCTTTGCGATAGTTGCGCGCACCCTGTTGCCGATAGACACGTCCCCGTCTTTTATGCTGCCGATTCTCCGGATATCGATACGAACGGAGGAGTAAAACTTGAGCGCCCTTCCGCCAGGGGTTGTTTCCGGATTTCCCCCGTACATAACGCCGATTTTTTCCCTGATTTGATTAATAAAAATAACGCTTGTCTGCGATTTTGAAATACAGCCCGTCAACTTGCGCAATGCCTGTGACATTAACCGGGCTTGTAATCCCACGTGTGAATCACCCATCTCCCCCTCAATCTCAGCGCGGGGGACGAGCGCCGCTACGGAGTCGATTGCAATGATATCGACGGCATTGCTCCTTACCAGTAACTCGGCAATCTCAAGCGCCTGCTCACCCGTATCGGGCTGGTTGACCATGAGATTGTCAAGGTCCACGCCCAATTTCTTCGCGTAGTCCGGGTCAAGGGCATGCTCGGCGTCAATAAAAGCAGCCACACCGCCCCCCTTCTGGGCATTGGCGATGATGTGGAGGGTAAGGGTTGTCTTACCAGAGGATTCTGGGCCAAAAATTTCGATAACCCTCCCGCGAGGAATGCCTCCCACCCCAAGCGCAAGGTTCAGGGAAAGAGAACCGGTCGATATCGTAGGGACGTCTACCTTCGTTGCGCCTCCGAGTTTCATTATCGTCCCTTTCCCGAACTGCTTCTCTATCTGCGATAATGCCCTTTCCAACGCCTGCTGCCGTTTTTCGCTATTTGCATCTTCTGGTTTTGTTAACATAAAATTACCTCTTAAAGTTTATTGGTATAGCAAAAAGCTTTTATTTTTTTAAAGTCAAGGCTTAATCTGCATAAATTTAGCCACGAATGGACACGAATTAACTTGAACAGACACGGACAAACAGTGTTTGTCCATGCTACCCTATAATACACATAAATAAACAATAATTCCTCTACCACGTGCTTACTGTTTAAGCATCGCAAATCTGTAACAATTCAACCGGTATCCTTTTAAAACACGGGAGATAATCCCTCGTATCCCTATTTTAAGGGAGATTTCTGAAGTTTCCATGAAAATAGGGAGAAGCTGTGAGCAAAATTTCACACAATTACAGCCACAACTTCAGCTACCAGGCTTTAAACCAAATCAACACCATGCAGTTGCGTGTACGTGGGGCCATCCGGCGAAAGGTCGCTCTTCATTAAAACAACTTGTGTAACGTGCGACAAACCAAAATGAAAGTTACGATAGGTTAGCATCTTTTCCATAAGCTTCATTACGTTCCGGCGTGATCTGATACGCCCGATCGTGAGGTGTGCAACAAATTTTCGGTCCTCATGCTCCACACCTAAGGCCATAAGCTGATTATCGAGTCTTTCGTGAAGCCGTGCTAAGACACCGCCGTTATCTACGATATCAGCAAAAACAATGCGTGGATTTTTTTCGGTAGGAAAAACTCCAACGCCCAGATAATCGAGATCAAAAGGCTTTACGTGGGTAACAGCGTCATTTATTGTGTTAACTATTGTCCCAACCTGTCCGTCATCGATATTTCCAATAAACTTTAACGTGACATGAAGGTTTTCCGGCGTAACCCATCCCACGTCAGCGTCAGATTTTTTCAACGCATTTTGAAATTCCGCCAGTTTCTTCCGGATTTCTTCATTAATTTCAATCGCAATAAAAAGCCTAATATTCATTGATTACACAGATTCTTTATCGTGTGATCAAGCCTTTGGAGTGATACTTCTTTTCCCAGCAGTTCCATCGTCTCAAAAATACCGGCGCTCACACTCCGCCCCGTGATAGAAACCCTTAGCGGCTGGGCAAGCTTGGAAAACCCAACGCCAAGTTTGGTTGTTAACGCACGTAAGGCGTCTTCCAGATGCTTCGTGTTAAAGGATTCAAGCTGGGAAATGGCTGCAAGCACCTCTTTCAACAGGTTGGTAATCCCTTCCTTCTTGAGAAACTTTTCCACGGCTGCCGAATCGTATTCAATCGAGCCGGTAAAAAAGAACCCCGTTTGATTGACCAAATCCTGAAAGGTCTTGAACCGTTCGTGGTATAATCGTACCAGGGCGGTCAACCACTCCACGGAAATCTTCGTCATGTCGATGCCGGATTTTTCAAAAAAGCCCCTTGTATATGGACTCAATTGTTCGACAGGGATGTTTTTAATGTACTGGCCGTTCATCCAATCCAGCTTTGTATTGTTAAACTGGGCGCTGGTTTTAACTGCGCGTTTCAGGCTGAACTTCTCAATCATTTCCGCTAAGGTAATAATCTCCTGATCGTTACCCGGCGACCAGCCAAGCAGTGCAAGAAAATTTACCAGGGCTTGCGGCAAATAGCCCTTGTCGCGGTATTCGGTTACGGAAGTTGCCCCGTGCCGCTTACTCAGGCGTGAACCATCCTCACCAAGAATCATCGGAATATGAGCAAACTCCGGCAGTTTATAGCCAAAGGCCTTGTAAAGAGCGATCTGCTTCGGGGTATTTGATATATGGTCGTCGCCCCGGATGACGTGGGTAATCCCCATTTCAGCGTCATCCACCACACAGGCAAAATTATACGTCGGAAAGCCGTCGGCCTTGAGGATGACGAAATCCTCAATCAGCGCCGTATCAAAGGAAATGAGGCCATGAATGAGGTCGTTAATCTCCGTAACGCCATCCAGCATCTTAAAACGGATGGCCTTACGGCCCTCAGCGTCCGTGTCGTAGAAAGCCTTATTCTTCAAAACCAAATTCTCGGCATACTTTTTATAAATCGACAGCCGATCACTTTGGAAATAGGGGCCCTCGTCCCAGTTGAGGCCAAGCCATTGCATACTATCAAGAATTGCCTGAGTAGCCTCCGGTGTGGAGCGCTGTTGATCGGTATCCTCTATGCGCAGGAGAAAAATCCCTTTATTGTGACGTGCGAAAAGCCAATTAAAAAGGGCCGTCCGGGCCCCTCCAATATGGAGATACCCGGTAGGACTAGGCGCAAAACGAACCCGTACGTTAGACATTAAACTTTTTTTCCCTTTCTGTTCTCAATGCTTCATGAACCGGTAATTTACGAAGAAATCCACTATTTTTACAGCAAAGTATGATAACGAATCCAGAACAAAGGTGTCAAGCGTTTTATTCGTTAGAATACCCTGAAAGAGCGGTGTAGCTCAGGGCTTCAGCCCCGATGAATTCCAGCATAATACAGCACGCCAAAAGCCCATACAAAATGCCGGTACCACACCAACCGCACCATCCATTTTGACGTTTAGGAAATTCAAACATACGTGTAGTGGCAAGGCACGCCTTGCCACTACGCTGTTAAAACCCAATTTGATGTGTAGGAATTTCAATATTGCCACAAAGACATGCACATACATCGTGTAAATCGAAAGTTCACATTGGAAGGATACCATCAGACCTGAAACGCTCACTCATGCTTAAAGAATGGGTTGTGCCGCTTTTCTTCAGCTATCGTGGTGGATGGGCCGTGTCGCGGATAAACTTCCACCTGATCTCCTATG
>CAYJPZ010000194.1:0-6852 GCA_964372185.1 uncultured candidatus Brocadiaceae bacterium | reverse complement strand
CCCCCCACCCCTCCCCGCCCCCCAAACCCCCCGCCCTCGACAGGATATTTTTTTGTCTATCCTGAAAAGCCGTACCCTTAGACAAGACATTATTGCGCAGTTCAACCTCAGGGATTATTACCAATGCAAAGATATTGAAAAAACAATACTCCGCTTGGAAGGTGCCACAAAAACAACCACATCAACCGAGGGGGTGATGTCTATTACCGTGATAGATAAGAACCCTCAAATGGCTGCAGATATTGCCAATAGTTATATAACTCACCTGGAACGTCTCGCGGTAAAGCTTGGCACAGGGGCTATCAGTCGCCAGCGCCAGTTTATTGCAGATCAATTAGCAAAAACGGAAATAAACCTCCGTGAATCAGAAGATACATTAAAAAAGTTTCAGGAAAAATATCGGGCGGTATCTATCGATCAACAGTCGGCAGGCGCTATTACTGCAGCGGCCCAAATTAAAGGGGAGATTATTGCCGCAGAAGTGCAACTTGATGGAATAAAGAGTTTTGCAAAAGAATCCCACCCGGAGGTCATAAAGCTTAACCGTCGTATTAAAGAACTCAAACAGCAGCTTGCTGATGCCCAATATAGTTCAGGTTTGGAATTGCCCTCAACTGGCGGTGGGTCTGGTCACACACAGAAAGAAATATATCTCCCGGTTGCTAAGGTTCCTCGTTTAGGGTTGGAATTAAAAAGGCTGGTGCGAGACGTAACTATCCATGAAACGGTCTATGCCGTGCTAACTCAGGAATTGGAAAAAGCAAAGATTGCCGAGGTACGGGACACCTTGGTAGTCCAGGTATTAGACCGCGCTGTTCCTCCGATTCAACGATTTAAGCCACAGCGTAGCAAGATTGTACTTATTTCTGGATTCATGAGCATCGTTATGGGTGTTTTTGTCGTATTTGCCCAAGAATATATTTTAAAACAAATTGGTATATACCGGTTGAAGCATGTCAACAATAAATAAACAAGGGTGGGCAATTTACGCATTAATGGCCTGCCCTTTATTCTTCCTTAATTTTTTACTGATGGGCATGCCCGTTTCCGCAGGTGACAGGACCAACGTGCCGCTGAAAAACTGGGGCGGTTTTTCTGTTTACCGATCCTGGGTTTACGATGCGCTGGAAAAACTTGCCCTTGCGGGATTCGTAGATCACGCGCTCCTTAACACCAAACCTCTCAGCCGCATGGAAGCGGCAAGGATGGTTGCACAAGCCGTATCCAAAATAAAAAATGAAATGGGTAATGATTATAGCGACCGCACCTATCTGGAAGACCTCGTCTACCGGCTTGTAGAAGAGTTTGGAACAGAACTGGCGGCTATGGGAGTAAAAACACCGCTCAACGCAGAGGCACAATCAAAGTTTTGTGAATTTAAGCCCGTTGACAATGTTCAGTTGGGAAGCGCCTACGCCAACAACGCGCAAAAACTAGTAAACAATTCCGGGCAGCATACCAAAGAAGGGTTTAACTCTTACCTAACGCTGGATGGAAGAAATCAAGTAGGGGATTTTCTTTCGCTCTATTATCAACCAGAGTTTACCAACGATGAAAATAATAACCAGGGCAGGTTACAGCTTGGTTACGGAAAGATTACCTTCCTGAATACAGAACTAGAGGTTGGACGGGATAGCCTCTGGTGGGGCCCAGGATTCCGCGGTTCTATGCTCTTCTCTAATAATGCAGCTCCCCTCGACCAGGTAAAGCTTGGTAGCGCTGAACCATTCCGTCTGCCATGGGTATTTGAATATATCGGCCCGATAAAGGCAACTACTTTTGTCGGACGGCTTGAAAGCGACCGCACAGATTTCCCGAATGCCTATGTGGGTGGCTATCGTTTGAGCCTGGCGCCTTCCCGTTTCCTGGAGATAGGACATGGTCGTGCCTATCAATTTGGAGGGGATGGGCGAGGTTATACTATAGGCGATTTCCCGGGAACGGTCTTTCAAACCACAACGTCAGAAGGAGTCGACGACAGGAACAGTCCAAGAAGTATTAATAATTTACTTTCTTTAGATATTACGGTAAGAATTCCCAATGCAAACAGGTACATCTTTATTGCCAGGGATATGTCTATTTATGGGGAAATGGGTTGGGACGATACCCGTAAAGGTTTTATCTATCCAAACCAGCCCGGCGGGTTAGTGGGTACGTATCTTACTGGTTTCTTGTGGGATCCCAAGCTTGATTTTCGCCTTGAATATGCCCACTCCACCCCGATCATGTTTAAGCATGGCATGTACACTTCGGGATTTACCTATAAAGATGATGTGCTTTCACATTTTATAGGCACAGAGGGAGACGAATTTTATGCCCGTTTAAGTCGTGAGTTTGGCAAAAGTGTGCTTCTTGGGCTTCAGGGAAGCGCTGCCAATATAGGTCTTCCGCAAAGCTCTTTTGCAGGATATCCTACGGAAGATCGGTATTCTATTGGCCCGGATTTTTCGTATCGTTTTTCTGAACGCGCATCAATCTTTGCGGAATATCTTTATACCTACGTAGAAAACTCCGAATTTATCAGCGGAAAAGTGGATGATGATCATTTGTTCTTACTAGAATTTACCTACTCGTTATAGTTGCTACGATTAGAACTGGTTTCTTAAAGCTAAAGTAAATCCATGAAAACACAGGTATTATTTGAAAAAAACCCTCTGTATGAACTTTTAAAAAAGAGATACCATACCTCCGATGTGGTGCGTCTGCAAATAGCCAGACGGAAGGAAGATTTGCAAAGCCGTGTCTATAAAGAATCCCTGAAATCGTTTACGGTAAAGATGTCAGGCAAGGTTATAAATTGTTCATTTGAAAAAACCCTCAAAATAATATCTAAAAATCTATTTATTAAAGGGAGGGTAGCAACCATATCTGCCTTACAAGGGCAAGAAATCGTTGAGGTAAATATGACGGCAACCCTACCGGAGGTTGAGTCACTTGTACAATATCTTATGACCCCTCATATTGTTTTGCACTTTAAAAAGGATTTGATCAAAGGCGCAAGTAATCTTTTAATCATTGACGAGACAGAAGAAGGTCAACTGGGAGGTATTACCCCTGATCATTCACACCGCAATTACATTAACTATGCAGAGTTGCACGAAAAATACACGGGAAGAATGGGGAATTACCTGATATTGAATGGGCTTCCATTAACAACTGAAAAACTGGGTAGCGAGCTAAGATTTAACAAAATCCAAACAAAGAACAAGGTGTTCACTACCACCGGGTTAAAAGAAATCTACGTCAATCTTTACTTTATTTTCTTACTACTTAAACTAGACCTGGAGCAGCACTACCTTAAACTGAGAACATTCAATTCGCAGATAAAAGACCTCAGCATGGTTGAAGAAAAGATCGATGGCCTGGGTTTTTTTTCTGACGTCTTTAACACCATCGCGACAACGGATAATCCACTCCTTTTTAATGAAAAATTGTTTATAGACTTAATGAGGATCGAGCACATCATTGAAAATAACAATTGGAAATCTATCCCAGCTTATGCAGGCTACGTAAACTCTGCAGCCAGCGGTCTCAACGCCCAATTTAAATTTATGGAAGATTTTGCCCTTTTCTTAACGTATGCCAATTGTGTCTCAACGTTCATTGCCAAAATAGTCCAAAAAATAGGCAAACACAAATCTGATTTCCACAACGAATTGCATAATCTAACGGCAAATTATAATGAATTTAAAAAGTTGCACACGGTTCTCAATCATCCGATGCTGCGAACTGATTATCAGGAAATGTTAAATTCCTTCAGCAAACTCCTTGCCTATCTTGATTTTTCCACCTTGGATAACGTTTCCCACGCGGCAACTGCTGGAAAACCAACAAAAACGCTTCCCCAAGCGCCGGGCGCGTTTATTACCCTTTTTAAAAAATGCGTTGAATCGGTACTGCCAGTGCGGATTGACATATCGGCAAAACCGGCTTCTCGTCAGGAACAAACCGCAAAAACAGAGCAGGAAGAAAGTATCGGGAAACTCACTATGAAATTGAGTGAAAACCTGGGAAAACTATCCAGGCTAAAAACCAAAGGCGGTGAAGATGCATACTTGGATGCGCGAAGGCACGTGCCGCAATTAACCGAGTTATCAGACATCCTTGACCAACTAGCGGAACTGATTAGACACGTGGAAAACAACAAGGCGTCAGAGGAACCATTTAAAAAAATATTTAACCGGCACAATAAATTTGAAATATTCTACCATACATTAAACGACGTTGGAGTCCTGGTGTCGGAACCGGAAAAAGAAGCCGCCCGCCACACGCTGGCGGAATTGCAAACGCTTTTATTCAGAAAACCGTTAAAGGAAAGCGCCTATCAGGGCATCCTAGATAAAATTCATGCCCTGGAAGTTATGATTCTGAACAAGAAGGAGTCAAAAAAAGATGCTGCCACACAAGGAATCATAACAAAGCTATTTCAGACCCCCATTTTCAATACGATCATGGATATCAAGACCGGCATTAAAAACGTCCTGGAAAAACAAGCTGAACATCAGAAGGTCGACGCCTTTAAGAATGAACCGGTATTTTTCTCATACAACGCAAAGGCACTCGACAGTTTCCTGTCTGAGATTGTGACATTTTATGAGAAACTCGGCAGTAATTGCTATTACAAGGACGTCACAAACTTTGAAATGATAGAGGCTAGCTTCGATAGGCTGACCGAAGAGTTACAGGGTATCAACAGTCACATTTCGTTGCGTACAAGAAACAAAGACACCATCATAACGAAAGAACCCGATGCTCACATTGATTACCTGAAGGCGTCCCATCTAACCAGAAAAAACCTGGAAAAGGCAATAATATTTCTGCAAAATCAAATTGCCCAAATAGAGGGGTACATGCATGGGATAGAAAGCAATTTGTGCCAGCACTCTTTTGTTTATTCCGGCGTGGCTACCAGCGTTCTCTTTGATCAAATAACGTACACGTTAAGCAATATTGACATCAGGCTTTTAGCCATGACGGACTCGGCCGAGCGGATGTTTCGTGAAGGTGTTGACACCATATTCCATTATCAGGTAGGTGAAGCATTTGCAGAACCGAAAAGCGAAGAAATAGCAGGTTTAGCGGATGAAATCGAAAAAAGAACCGTGATTAGAAAATACGGGAGTCCCGAACGGGCCTGATAGTGCTAGCCGTCTCGTTATCTCCCCACTTTTTTCATCAAGCAGGAGTTCTGTAGCCCTTTCGTACAAACGCTAATGTAAATAGTTCACCGCAGACGTCCTGAGGCTTTCGTCATACCCGGTAACGCTGAAAATTCGGAGGCATTGGTATAACCGTTGCTTTATATTGAATTTTCAAGCCGGATAACGATACTTAACAAAACAAAAAGCCGTTTTCCCCCACTGCCGTTTTCTCTTCTCTTTAGCTTGAAAAACCTGCAAAGCTTCGTAAGTAGCGCGATATTAACAATGATTGAGATATACAAAAAACTACCAAAAACCAACTGCGGCAAGTGCGGTGTGCCTACCTGTATGGCATTTGCCGTCAAGGTCATGAACGCCCGCCAAAAGATAACGGATTGCCCTTTCGTTGCCAAAGAGAACAACGAGCCGGATTCTCAAAAAACAGCCATCACGATGGACGATAACTACGAGCGTGTGAGCAATGAATTGGAAGTTGACGCAAAACGCGTGAATTTCGAAGAAACAGCCGCAGCCGTGGGCGGGTCTTATGAAAAGAAAAACGGCTGCGAGTCCATACGCCTTGCCATGTTGAACCGCCCTTTTGAAATGCGGCGGGAAGGATTATTTGAAAATGATGCCTATTGCCATGATTCCTGGTCAAAGATCATTATATACGATTACATCCGCAGGAAAGGCGCCAGACCGTTAAGCGGGGATTGGATTACCCTGGGTCACTTCCCCAATACCGCCTCCCACGTAAAGGCATTTCAGCGCAGCGCGGAAGAGAAAGTATCGTCAACCTTCAATAAAAACCTGAATAGTCTTAAGAAACGTTGCAAGGAAATGGGTGGAAGGGAAGATACGGGCAAGATGAAGGCGGACTACCTTTGCCGTTTCGACCTCCTGCCACGCATCCCCTTGTATTTGTGCTTCTGGGAGGCGGACGACGAGTTTCCGGCCAGTTGCAAGCTCTTTCTGGATAGAAACGCCGAGGCCTACATTGATATAGAATACCTTGCGTATCTGGTTGAGCGATTCGTTGAGCTATTTGCCAATGTGTGAGCGGTTTTTACGGAAGGTGCTGGCCTTCCGTAAAAACCGCTACGGACAACTTTAAAAAAAGGAGACGGGTAAACAACAATGGACAAAGCAAAGCTATTTAAGGCCTACGAAGAAATCTATGCGACCAACTTTGGCTTTATGCCCTGTATAGAAAAGTGCGATGGACGATGCGAGCAAAAACCCTTGTCCGTATTAATGCCCTTCGAGGACGAATTTATCTTCAATCGCAGCGGTAGTCATATCTGCAACGAGACGCTCAATCTGGCTGGAGGGACGCTGGAAATCATCGGCAGTGTGTGCAACTTCACCGACGGCGTAAAATGTTTCATCCACGCGCACCGCCCCATTGCGTGCCGCCTGTATCCGTTCTATCCCAACCTAACCCCCGAAGGAGAACTGGAACTGCTTATCGACGCAACCTGCCCCCTTACCGCCTCGTTAATGAATGACACGGCGTACGTGTCAAACGTTATATCTGCATTAAACAAACTGATACCGTTAGTCGACAAATTTTACTGGACCATGCTGAACCAGATACCATCACACCTCTGGGATAGCACGTGCGAGGAAAAGCGCGTATGTATGCTGTCTATATAGTGTCTGGACGTAAACACTCCAAAGCCGCGTAAAACAAGGCAAAGCAGGTGGA
>CAYJPZ010000193.1:0-6939 GCA_964372185.1 uncultured candidatus Brocadiaceae bacterium | reverse complement strand
ATTCCCTTTATTTTCGCTTGTTTTACCATTTTCAACGAAAATATTCAATCACTTTGCCCCACTATTTCCACCTGCTTTGCCTTGTTTTACGCGGCTTTGGAGTGTTTACGTCCAGACACTAAGTAATCGAAGTTCCAGCATGATTTTTTCCTTATTCCCCTCTTGGGAGGGGTGTAGGGGTGGGTTTCCGTGTCATATAAGATCGTATCGCTTTGCCATAGCAATTGTTACAACTACACCAGCCCGCAAACCCGTACAAATAAAATGAAAATTCCTATATAGTTAAAGTATCTCAATGACACACAGGTGTCATGAGACATTTTGTCTCATGACACAAAATGTCTCATGGGACACTTTTTCAATAGAAAGCACACTTCTTCTACAAATCGTCATGCATGGAATGCTAAAATATTCATATAACGCTATACATTTTTTTACCGCCCGTAATCCCTCACTGAAATCCTTTTTCCCACGACAAAACAACCTTCTTCAAACAGATCGGTTGTTATTGATAACTAGCCACATATCATACTGTTATAAAACAAAATGCTTCTGCTAACTATTTGCTGTTTAGAAAAATTGACGTTCCATTTTGTTACGTGTTTTAACCTTAGAAACATACGGATAAAGGGAAAATCCCCGGCAAATGTTTGCTTTTTTGACCGACTGGCATTGGATTTGTTCTTCTTTGCTATCCGTTTACAAAATTGCAAGGTTATGAAGAGGGGTTCATCCATAATTTTATGGAAGAAACGGCGGGCGGGGATGCTAAAAACGCTTGACAGAACGGAGGTGAAGGGCTAGAATCGCCTCTTCCGGCAAAACAGATGTGGAATCTGCCGGCAAGCCACTCGCCGGGTGATAGCCGAACGAGGGACGATGGCTCATCTTTATAATTCTCTCTCCCCCCTCACACACAACGAACCGGAGTCCTCTCATGCCCTAACCCGAACGAGTCGGAAGAGATTAAATCCTATAAACAACCTTTAAAATGTATCTTATTTCAGTAGCATGTCTTTTACACGTGAGAGGACAACTATGTTAAAGCGGCTTTTTTGTACACCTGTGATACTTTTTGCGCTGGTTTCTTTTTATATCCTGTCGTTGCATAATCCGGCAATTGCAGCTAAGAAAGCATCCGGAAGGGTTACGGTCGTCACGAAGAGCACCGACGGCAAAAAGATCGGGAACGTGCCGTTTACCCTTGATGGAGAATCGTTTGAAACAGGTAAGAGCGGGAGGGTGACAAAGACGGTGTCCGCCAATGAGTTGCATACCATCGTGTTTGGAACGGTGAGCGGATACGCCATCAGCAATTTCGATGACGGCAAAACAACCTTTACGGTGAAAGCGGGAAAAAGAGAGCAGATTAAGGGAATATATAAGAAAAATCATGTGGAATTCCAGGAGTGTGTTTGTAAACACGAGCTTGCAGCGGATTCTAAAACACGTTGTGGATACTTGATCGTTCCGGAAAATCACAGTAAAGTCAACAGCCGCCTCATTAAGATTTACTTAACCATCTTTAAAAACCCAAATAAGCATTCTGAATCAGGCCCCTTACTGTTTCTCACCGGCGGGCCGGGCGCTTCCACGGCGCCGGCAGTGGCGTTATTTGAAAACAAAGATAATAACCCGTTCATACAAGAATCCTACGTTGATACCTTTAGGGACAACCGGGACCTGATTGTCGTAGACCAAAGGGGCACCAATTATTCAGTTCCGGCGCTTTACTGTTCTGAAGAGACGGGTAAGCTGAGAGACGCCGTGTATGGCTTGCCTTTTTCCGAACAAGCCAAGGTAAGGGTTGAAGCAATCCAGGCGTGCTATGAGAGATTAAGTGCATCAGGATACGACCTTTCCGCATATAACACCTTTGAAAACGCCGCGGATATAAAAGACTTGAGGGATGTACTGGGTTATGATACCGTGAACCTCATCGGGGTGTCCTATGGAACGAGGCTCTCAATGACCATGATGAAGCAATATCCGGAAATACTTCGTTCCGTTGTGCTTGATTCAGTGCTTCCTCCGGAAATCAACCCTTTTAACGATCAACCAGAGGGCGTAATGTTCGCTTTAAGATCCTTTTTTGCGGCGTGCGTGGAGGCCTTTCCGGATACCGAGAAGACGTATTATGACATTATCTCACGGTTGGAAGGTATGCCGGTGGATACCATAGGCCACGGTATCGATAGCACAGGCAAACCGATGGAAGCCTTAATTCCGGTTGACGCTGAAATCTTTGTCTCTTATGTAATGGGACAACTACGCTCAACTCCTTACGACGCCTCTTTGCCGTTAAATATCGCGAATATATATGAGACCCAGGATTATTCAAAGGTGGCAGACGCATGGATTGGAAACGTCAACTACTTTTTCCCAGCCAGTGTCGCCGGCAGCGATGACCCCAGCCTGGGAATGTTTGAATCAATGACGGCTACTTCGGATGGATATTATACCACGCCGGAAAAGGTCTTATCTATGATCTATCTCGCCATGGATAATTTAGCCATAGCAGGTTGGGCGAAAAACAGCTTTCTTTCTTCGGAGCCTGCCGTTCAGGGATTGTGGGAAGTTACGCCGGTTTCTCCCGAAATTCAATACCCGGTAATCAGCAACATCCCGACGATGTTGCTTTCAGGTGGTATTGATTCCGGTACCCCACCCGTTTGGGCGCAAGATTCTGCAAGGTATATGAGCAACAGTTTTACCTTTACCATCCTTGCAGGCCATGCAACAACAATATTACCCTGCGCCGCAAAGATGATGGATAATTTTGTCAATGATCCGCTCACGAAACCAATATTTGAATGTCCAACCACCTATACGTGGAACACGGCTGTTACCAGTAGCAGCAGGAAGGGTAAAGCCGCCCCAAGCAGCTATAGGTTTATGCGTATTTATGACTAATTTTTGTGAAAGCGGAGAAGGCTTTTGGTAAAATAAGCTTTTAACTATCGGAAGCTGGTTTTATGGATAAACAACGTGGTTGGCACGCGGGACTATTAGTAAATACCGATGTACCGACAGTCGCCTTTGGTTTGTATCATATATCTGCCGTACTGAAGGCGGCAGGCATACCCTGTTTTATCCGTAAATTCCAGGATATGGAAAAACTGTTTTCCGATATTCAAGGGCTTGGAGTCGGTGTGGTGGGTTTTTCCGTCCATTGGCATTCACAGTTGATTCCAAGCCTCAAAATCGCAGAACAGGTGATAACGGAATTTCCCGGCACCAAAATTGTTTTGGGGGGGTTAACCGCTTCCTGTTTTGGGAAGGAGTTAATACGGTTCGCACACGTTGATTTTGTTGTGGTTGGGGACGGAGAGATACCTTTTCTCAATATTCTTCAGGGTAAAGAATCTCCGGCAATACCGAACGTTTACTGGAAAACGCCGGACCATGAAATTCGTTTTAACGGCGTAAGTTATAATACCGGCGCCGAACAGATGCGGGATTTCATCTATGACAATAGTGATGATTTCAAAGCCACCCGGTTTATTCTCAAGATGGGAAAGGGATGTTTCTTCAAATGTTTTCACTGTGGCGGACGGAATGAGGCTTTGAGAGGGCATGGATGCGACCTTCCTGTTTTTTTTGAAGCGGCAGATATCAGGCGCGTGGTGGAACAGAATTACCACAAACTGAAGTTCAAACACCTGTATCTGGCGCAGGACCACTTTCGCGATATCAGGAATATTGCGCAAGGCCTCGCGCAATTACCCGACGCCATTACGAAGACGTTTACGATCAACGTGGCTGCCTGGGGTTTGCCGGACAAGGATTATGTCGAAATCCTCTGTAATAAATTCCCGGCAGTCGGCCTGGAGCTTACCTTTGACGTTCTCCATGAGGCCTTGTTAAAGGATTCGAGAGGTCTTTCTTTTGGAGAAAAAACCGTTGAAGAAGGGATCACGCACTATCTTCGTGGATTGTTTACTATCCGGAACCTGGAACTCCTGATATTTTTCAGCTATCCTCATATCCATAACGGCACTATGATTTTCCCGGATTTCAGGACACTGAAAGCAATTTTCGATTGGGAAGACGTGTTCCGGCAGGAACATCTCGAAGGGAGATTTGGCATCTGCTACCTGTTGTTGAGTACCGACCCGGCATCGGCGTACGGAGAAAAGTACCCTTTTGAAGTATTCTGGGAAAGCCTCTTACAGAGGAAAAGCGGTTTTGGCAGCCTCTGTTTTCATTTCCGTGAATTTATGGATGAAGACCAATTCAATGCGCATCATCTTTTTGTGCAAGCATTGATGAAACTCCTGGAAATCTCAACCAATTTTACCCAGTACGTTTACAGAATACTTTTTCAATCCGACATGGAAAGGTTCTACGGGTCTTTATTCCGGGTGTTTGAAGGTCTTTATCGTAGTGAAATTATCCATGAAATGAAAGTAATGCAATCATATTCCGAGAGTCAGGCGTACCTTGGATACTCCTGCACAAAACAGGAATACGTGGATGAACAGCAGTTATCCAACGTTATTTTCAGGTTTCTGGGAAGGTGTTTTGATGAAGGATTGATTGGCCGTGATTTTGAAGTGTTCAGATACTTGTTTCATTGTGAAGCACGGGTGAATGGGGCGTCATATATTTCCTGTCTTGACCTTGCGCAGAACCATGCCGGGAAAGAGAAAAACAGCAAGGCTGCGTTTCCCATCAAAAATCCTTATGTTAACCTGTTTTGCAAGGTGAAAAATCTGCATTTTATCCTTTCTGAACGGTTGCTTGAGGCGGGTTCTGCATATCCAAAAAGAGAAGAGGAAGCGCTCTTTGCGCTTTTTGCCGAATTTTCACTGAAAGAATTGATAGCGGTACTTGATGAAGAGCGCAGTTCCCGTTTAGAACCGGATATGCGGGCAAGGGTGAAATCGGTGTTCACGGAATTTACAGCGACAACAAAGGAAGCCTGTTTCCGCACGATATACCTGATGACAAAGGTCTTTAACACAAACAATACGCATATCATTGAACCGATGCTGGAACTGTTAATAACCGTAAATGAAAGGCACGAATTGAAAAGGTTGATGGAGGCTATACAGGAAAAACGCCTGCACACCATTGAGTGGAAATTAAGCCCGGTAAACTATGCAGTCACAGAAAAAACACGGCGGTTGATTCCGCTCTCAGATGGAGAACTTTTCCTTCTGAACCGTTGCAACGGCTTGAACAGCTTATTTGATTTGTCGGAAGCATTCACGGCGGCTTTTTTGCCGGATATTGCGGTGTTCGAAACGGTCATTGAATTCTTTTATACGAATCGTTTGCTTATTTGAAACACGTTGTCTTTAATCAACTCACGGGTTGGCATTATAGTATTATCCTGTAAAAACTTCTTTGATTTATAAGAATATTTCAAGGTGTGTATGAGGACGATGGTAAAGGAAGATGCGAAGGGTTGGGTGCGAAAAAATCCCGAAGGGGTGAAATATCATGGAAATTGCGAAAATATGTCACCCCTACGGGGCTAAAATAATAGGTATTCTCTTTACCCACCGCTCACGCAGTGGGCTACGGTTGTTACACCCCGATGGGGTGTCTTTGTCATGCCCCGTTAGGGGCAACACAATCGTAGCCCACTGCGTAAGCGGTGGGTAAGCTATTGTAGACGTTATGAAGCCCCGGAGGGGCGACACAAACGCCCAAAAATGTCAAAATATTATTGGAAAGAGATTAGGAATCTTCAAACAGAAAGGTGTGAACATGGAACCCTATTTAAGTACGTTTCCGGATCTTGAAAATTCTGCTATTTTATTTAAACCATTCCTTCCGGGAGAAAATTTCAGTCTCAGAGAACCATGGAAAAGGCCGGCAACGCCGAAGTTTAAGAGCGTCGATATAGCAGCGCCTGCCCGGCTGCATTTCAGCTTGTTTGACTACACAAAAATGAAGCCACCCAGTCCGGGAGGCGGCGGCGTCGGGATATCAACGTCAGTCTTTAAAACAAAAATCAACATCTCTGTAGACGATTCCAGGAAGCGGAATAACAATTTACCTCCATCTACCAGACATATTGTATTGCTTTTTGAAAAGCTTGCCGACTACAATAAGGATAACGTTCATATTCAAATCACCTCCGAAGTCCCCTATTCGCACCATGGGTATGGCTCCAACGTGGCATTAAATACGTCCATTTTTTATGGATTAAACGTTCTTTTCGGCAAACCCTTTTCAGAGCGTGACGTCTACGACATATTGACGCATAACTACGTTGAAAACACGGACGACCAACAGGTGCATTGGGGTTTCGATACGGGTGTTGGGGAGGCATGTTTGCTTTTCGGAGGATTTGTGCTGATAGATGAACACGGCAAGTTCATTGGAAACATTGAAGTTGGAAAGTTTTATGCACTGATGGCCAAAGGCAATATGGCGAATATTGCATTAACCGATTACCTCAAGCGTGGATTGGCAATGAAAGGCGAAACCGGATTAGTGGAGGCAAAGATTAATGAGGAGGTTGGTATGGTACATCAGAAACAGTACGGCGATCAAATCAAACAATTTCTAAGAACAGAATTGGAACCGATTTTTGTCAACAATAGTAAAGATGAATTGTTCGCTAAAATATGGAAGTTAAATGACATCGGGACATTCAAAAGAATGCAAATGTCATATCGTCCCGACATTATGCTGGATTTTGAAGCGAGAAGCAAGACCGCAGGCGCCATATATTCAGGAATCAGTTCTGCAGGACCGTCCATGTTCGCCCTTTTTGATGAAAAGGCAAAGGCGGACAACCTGATAAAAAATCTTCCTGAAAACCTATCCCTCTATTTTGATCATTATCGGGTTGATAGCGCGGGCGAAAAAATAGAAACGGACGCAACAAATTAATGTATAGGAATTCCAATGTAGGGACACGGTGCCCGTGTCCCTGCGTGGGGGAAAAAAATTCGCCGTAGGCCTAATTTAATGGTATAG
>CAYJPZ010000192.1:0-7052 GCA_964372185.1 uncultured candidatus Brocadiaceae bacterium | reverse complement strand
TTGATAGCTTTTTCCAAAATACCTTCCTGCCCCGCCCCCTCATCCGTATGCTGCGTAAGGTAAAGGAAAACGGCCTCCCCCAGCTTCGTTGCGCCCTGATGAAGGAGTTTTCGGACAATCTCTTCCGCCAGCAAACGTTTTGTCATGGCAATGTAAAAAGGGATTTGCAGCCTTTGGCCGCGAATGGCGGATTTCGTGAGGTTATCCTGGAGTGGTTTGCCCGTTTTGTAGTCAATCACACGGAAACACATATCGCCGCTATCCTTCTCGCGTTTTATATCTATGCGATCGATCTTCCCCTTAAAGATTATCGCCGAAGCGTCTTTCTCCACGCCGAAGGCAGGCGAGTGTCCGGGCGTAACGTCTGCAAGGGGGAGCCTTACCGCCTTTTCCAGGTAAGTGGGGACATACCCTGTTTGCTCCAGATGGAGCATGTCCCATACGACAAATCTTTTTAACAGGATGAGTATTTCCTCTTTCCTGGTCTCCCAAAGAATGGGATAGGTCACGGGTAGCCGCTGTTCCATATCATGAAAGTTTTTCTGTGCGACACGGTGCAAAAGCCCTTCCGGGTTGATTTCCTGCGGCCGTGTGGTGAAATATTTCTCCCTCATCAAATATTGATGAAAATCCCGCAGTATACTGTGGCAGAGATTGCCGACGTCTACGGCCGCTATCATCTCGTCATGTTCCGGCTCTTCCAGGGGTTCCAGCCCCAGCACCTTTTTTACGAAAAATTGAAACGGGCAATTCCCGAATATCTCCAGGGCCGTTGGGCTGAAACCTCGCTCCGCCTGCCTGTTCCACCATTGGGAGACATCGCCTACGATCCCATCGTACGCCGTCAGGGCGGGATGATAACCTTCGAGAGAACGTTGCGCCCGTTGCGCGCGCTCATAAGCCTCGTATTCCATCCCCAGCGCCTTCATGAGGCCGATAGGGTCTATCCGGTCAAAGGCCATGCGAATGCCCGCCTCTTTCGGGGTAAGCAGCCGTGATTCTTTATTACAAATCTTTTCCTTAATGCCACGCGGAACGTATGTCTTTTGCCTTTGCCTTTCCATACTGCCCTCCGCTGACGCAGGCGTTCCCTCAATCTTTTGGATAATGTCCATCAAGTAGTGGGAAAGCACCTTCGGCTTGCCCGATTCATCTGAACGCTCATAGAGGAGGTAGAGGTGTTCCTCCGCTGCATTCAGCAAGAGATAAAAAAGCAGCCGTTCTTCTTCAAAGCCCCGAAGCTTCTCCGGTATATGGTTGCCGAGGACTTCAGAGAGCCTGCGGCGGACGTGGTCCCTTAAAAAAGGCTCTTCGGAAATGGAACGGGGAAACACCTTCTCGTTAAGCCCTAACACAAACAAGACACGGAAGGAAAGGCCGCGGGCCGACATGGCGTCGAGGACGCGCACGCCGCTTCCGTTGTTTAGCCCCAAAGGCATCCCTTCCTGGCGGCATGCCTCCAGAAGTGTGTCAACAAATAGTTCCTGAGTTACTTCTTCATCCCCATAGTCAAGGACGCGTAACGTGCTTAGCAAACCCAATATCTTGTTCATTAAAGCGCGGTCACGCCCTTCCTCTTCCGGCGGAATCCGAATGTAGCTTTGAAGGAGACGTGCTATTTCCCGGCTCATAACCGACCACGACGCCCTTTCGGGCAGGGAAGAGAGGTCGTTTGACAGTGCCTTCATGATGTTTTCAAGCAATAAAATTTGGCCTGATGGAATGTGCCTTGCCGACACCTCGTTATATGCATAGTCGCCATTTTCGGTTTCATGGGAAAGGGGGCGTTCTCCGGCTTTCCCTGCGTTTTCATCCGTTCGAAATGCTTCATAATCAGAAGTAGTCGATTCGGATAATCCCTCCTGTGCCTGGTGAAGCCGTGATAACCAGCGCTGGATGCCGCAGCGAATGCCCAATTTCCGGCTCAGTGCGTCCCATAAGTCGGGGCGGGGGGACAAGGCGGCTTCTCCAGACGCAGGTATTTTAAAATAGGGGGAGCTTATCAAGGTGATAACGTCGGGACGGTAATAATCATCTCGCTTCAGCAAGAGCAACTGGCGGACAACCTTTACCATCGGGTATCTTTCCAGGGGTTCCTTCATGGTGGTTGAAAATGGTATGAAGTTTTCCTGAAATATCCTTCTGATAGTATCCCTGTATGGGTCGAGCGTCCTTGCCACCACCCCGATCTCGTCCAATGCGTAACCTTCCTCAACCAGGCGGAGAACCTCCTTAGCAACAGTCCAAACCTCATCCTTTTTGCCCGATGCGTTAATCATCTGTACGTTTAATTTGCATGGTGCGTCAGGCGTTGTGTCCCGCGTGGCCGCATCATTGCCGCCTTCAGCAACAGGGCTGTTTCCTAATTTGGAATCTATGAGAGCCGTGAACCTTGCGGAGGTAGCGGACGACACATCTTCCACATCATGCGCCAAGCCCAACACAAAGGACTCAAAAAAAGGTTTTACATAAAAAAAAGATGGATTGCCCTTCTGGTAAGGCAGGAAGAGTGTGGATGGATGCGACCTGAACACCTCCCGGAAAAAATCTTCCTCCACTCCGGTAAGGTCATAAAATCCATAAGCCAGGATAGCGGTAAAGCCCGCAAGAAACGGTGATTGTGGCGCGCATGAGGTGGCCGTAAGGTAGACGTCCGAGTAATGGGATATCTGTAAGTCCCTCAACCGCTGACGGTACAGATCATACAAGCGCGCAATTCCATATATCTTTTGCGCCTCCGGGCCATCAACAAACCCCTCCTTGATAATTGCCTTGAAGTCGTCAACGTGAACATTCGCGTCGTCCAGGTCTTGCACCACCTGGAATAATGCCCTGGCAAGGGCATGAGGCGATTGCGCCTGCTTAAAGGGCGTCCCGGCAAGCGCGTCCTGCCTCAGCAATCCCTCAATAATACTTTCATAAACAAACGATTGCCGGATAAGCCGCCCGGATTCGATTCCAGCCCACTTATTTATCTCGCCTGCGAAGGTAAAAAAGTCCATAAAAGAGACGTTCATAAAACAGGACTCATGCTGTGGCGGGGTTGAAGCTGTTTGGGTCCCCAGAACAAGTCGCTTTTGAAGCCGCTGCAACATCAGGTTTGAGGGCGTTATAACGGCAATGGGCGCTAAGGGGTCGTCCTTTTTGATTGCATGGATGGTTGCAACAAACGAGTCTTCAAGGGCTGGGTGGTATTGTCCAATCTTAACGGATAGCATGATGGTGGTACTCTGTGAAGGATGATAGGAAATTGCTTTTCCCTTAAGGGCATAGTAAAACAAAAACAGAGAAGATTGCAAGCTCTTTTTAATTTTTTTTCAGCAAAATCAAAAAACAAAGGAAAGAGAAATGGGCAAAACCATCCCTACATCCTGTGAAAATTCAATCTTGTTTAGGATGACGAAACGGTCAACGCGTTCTGCATGCTGAGAGGAAAGACCGTAGTCTATACTGAAATACGCCCCGTTACCCCGTCAAGTAGGATGGGCTTAAACGAAGGGGTGTTGTCCTGGCGGACAGAGAAAAGGGTAATAGCCCAATATTACATTGACAATATAATGTTGCATTGTATAATCCAGCAATGGTAAGCTGTGAATAACAGCATTCTGTAAGGGTTTAACAAGCTATGTAACATAATGTAATTCCTGTAAAATAGAGATTGAAAATGATAGAAACCGAAGAGTTACTCACGACAAAAGAAGCCAGTGCGTGGGCAACGGAATATTTGGGTAAAATGGTGACAACATCAAATATTTCTTATCTCATTCAATACGGACGCGTAAAGAAAATCGACATCAATGGAACTACCCAAGTTTCTAAACAGGATTTAATCAACTACTACAAATCCTACAACGGGCATAGAGAACTTTCATGGAGAGACCAACTAGGTGAGGATTTAAACTGGGCTTTATCTTTTGACCAATACAAAGAAGCTGAAACAACAAAGCATGTCCACCGCCTTCATCCTTACAAAGGCAAATTTATTCCACAGCTTGTGGAGTATTTTCTTGATAGCCATGTTTACAATTTTAAGAAAGGATGAATTATGAAAACATATCAGGTTGTACTTACTAAAAGCTATCTGGTATCGGTTCGTGCTAAAACAAAAGAACAAGCACGAAGAATATGTGAGTTTTACACAAACGACATTCAGGATATTTCAACGATAGAAAACAGAGATAAAGAAAAGTTCCTGATTAAAAATATCGAGTGTACTGTGAATGAAACCTTTGATTGCCATGAAATAAAAACAATATGAAAGAAATTATAACAAAAATCATTCAAGGTGATTGTAAAGATGTTTTGAAAACAATTAATGACAATTCAATTGATTTGATTGTTACATCGCCACCATATGCCGATAGACGAGAACATACTTATGGTGGAATAAAACCTGAAAAATACGTAGATTGGTTTTTACCAATTAGCGAGCAACTTTTACGGGTTTTAAAACCTACGGGTGTATTCATTTTAAATATTAAAGAAAAAGCAGAAAGTGGTGAACGACATACTTATGTAATAGAATTAATGCTTGAGTTGAGAAAACAAGGTTGGCTCTGGACAGAAGAATTTATTTGGCATAAAAAAAATTGTTACCCTGGGAAATGGCCTAATCGCTTCAGAGATGCGTGGGAACGATGTTTGCAATTTAATAAAACAAAAAGATTCAAGATGTATCAGGAAGAAGTAATGATTCCTGTTGGGGACTGGGCAAATGGAAGATTAAAAAATTTAAGTAAAACAGATAAAATCAGAGATAATTCACGTAGCGGAAGTGGTTTTGGTAAGAATGTCTCTAATTGGATAAATAGAGATAAAGTGTATCCTACGAATGTTTTACATTTTGCAACAGTTTGTAATAATAAACACCATAGCGCCCCGTTTCCGGAAGAGTTGCCAGAATGGTTTATGAAATTATTTACGAAAGAGCATGATTGGGTATTAGACCCATTTGCAGGTTCAGGTACAACGTTAAGTGTCGCAAAATTGATGCGTCGTAATTCTATTGGTATAGAAATATTACCTGAATATGTGGAAATGTTTAAGAAAAACCATCAAATAGAAAAAGAATTTGTATTGTTTGAACCAAAGGTAAGATATGAATCAGTTAAATCTAAATGAGGTTTACAACTATGTTGAAAAATATATTTCAACTTTTCATCAAAAACGACTTGAATACATTACAACCACAACAAAATTAGATAAAATCCTTCAACAAAAAAATCCTTATTTGTTCAGAGCTAAAAATATTTTGACTGCACAGGACTTAATAAAAGGATTTTTAGATGCTTTTCTTCAATCTCAAGAAGAAACTTTATTTGGTGAATTTATTGAAGGTTTGGCAATTTTTGTATGCGGCAGAGTTTTTAGTGCGAAAAAATCAGAGTTAACAGGGATTGACTTGGAATTTGAAAAGAACAATTGCATCTACATTGTAGAAATTAAGGCTGGATGGAATTGGGGCAATGCAAGCCAAATCAAGCAGTTGAAAATTAACTTTGAAAATGCCAAAATAAATTTAGAAAACCAGACAGGCAAAAGAGTAATTGCGGTAAACGGTTGTTGTTTTGGAAACAAGAAAAATAGAAATCCTGAAAAGAATGGTTACTATAAAATTTGCGGACAGGAATTTTGGCAATTGGTTTCGGGAAGTGAAGGTTTTTACATTGATATTATTGAGCCAATCGGACATAAGGCAAAACAAAAAAATGAAGAATTTCTTGAAGCGTATAGTGTTGTCGTAAATAAATTTACCCTAGAATTTGCTCAACGGTTTTGCATAAATGGAAAAATTGATTGGGAAAAATTATTGGAATTTAACTCAGGGACAAAGAAAAAAAATAAATAATGGTTTCTTATTAATAAAAACCGGATGGCATTATTCTCCTTCATACATTCTCTAAACACGAATTTTGGAACAAGTATTTTTGAGCCAGTTGCATTAGCATTAGCCGCATCAAGTTTTACAACAGCATCATCTCAACAAGTTGCAGGTACACAAATTTCAACTGAGGCACACAGGGTTATTCAAGGCATAATGGATGGATTGGCAACCGCCAGTTCAACTCCAAACAAACCACAGGAAATCAACGCAATCAGAGCCGTTTGCAGACAAGGTGAAATGAAAACAGTTAAGCTGACTAAAGTTGATATTAAACTTGTTGCTCACAACGGAACGATGTACCTCTTTGACATCAAAACTGCAAAACCGAATGCCGGTGGTTTTAAAGAATTTAAGCGAACACTTTTAGAATGGATTGCTGCAACACTTGCAACGAACCCAACAGCAGATGTTCAATCACTCATTGCAATTCCTTACAATCCTTACGAGCCACAGCCTTACACCCGCTGGACAATGAGAGGCATGTTAGACCTCGATAACGAATTGAAGGTATCAAATGAATTTTGGGACTTTATCGGTGGGGAAGGTGCTTATCAGGATTTGCTTAATAGCTTTGAACGAATAGGAATTGAATTACGACCGGAAATTGACAATTATTTTAAAAGGTATAACCAACAGTAAAATCTTTAATATATTGTTTCTGAATAAATATATCATGTTGCAACGTCTGTTTTTATCGTAACGCTTCACCCTGTTTAACGGGAGTAATTTTGATGGAAGCATTTTTACTTGCCTTGCTTACGGCCTTGATATGGGGGTTTGTGCCATTTTTAGAGAAAGTGGGGCTTTCCTCCGTGCATCCAACAACCGCATACCTGATACGTTCTTCGGGGGTTTTTTTGGGCGTTGTTGCGGTTGTCGCTTTCACGCCCCACGCGTCTTCACTCGGCAAGGTGGGAATAAAATCAATCATTTTTCTTGTCCTTGCGGGTATCCTGGCTGGTTTTGTGGCACAAATTGTATTTTACAAGGCGCTCAAGCTGGGTGAAATATCGAGGATTGTCCCCATTGTAAGCTGCTCACCGCTCTTCACGTTTTTTTTGGGATGGCTTTTTCTGGGAGAAGAGGTTACCGTGTCAAAGGCAATAGGGATATTGCTTGTCTTAGGCGGACTGTTTCTTTTGAGGTAATTGTGTCGCCCCTACGGGGC
>CAYJPZ010000191.1:0-7134 GCA_964372185.1 uncultured candidatus Brocadiaceae bacterium | reverse complement strand
ATATTTATACTTACACTTTTTTGTTGGGCCTTATTTTCGAGTCAGGAATAACGAATGTCGAAGGAAAAGCAGAGGCGTATTGCATTCCACCCCTACTTCATCATTCGAAATTCCTTGTTCGATATTCAATATTTGAATTCCTTAAAAGGGTGTTAGAATATTGTGGCCCTGTGTCCTCTGTGGCTAATAACGGAGGGTGTCCATCATGCTAGACGTTGTTGCAACAAAATCAGGCGTTATCATGTCTGTTCGCACACAGCCGGGTTCCAGTAAAAACCGGATAATAGGGGAATACGGCGGACGGCTTAAACTCGCCGTTACAGCCGTGCCCGAAAAAGGAAAGGCTAATAAGGCCGTAGTGGAACTCCTTGCACGGGCGCTTCGTATTTGCGAGTCTTCTATACAAATAGTTTCCGGTGAATCTTCGCGTAACAAGAAATTAATAATCGAAGGAGTAAGCCCTGGCGACATAAATTCGCTTTTGAACGTGCCAGCCCAATAAAATTACCGCAATGATGATAACCTTTTATACCAACCTTTCTTCAGTTATACCGTCAAAACAACCCAACTATGGATTATAAAAACACCCTCAACCTGCCCACGACCAAATTTCCCATGAAGGCCGACCTGCTCAGGAAAGAGCCGGAAATCCAGAAAAAATGGGAGGCTGACGACCTTTACGGCCAAATCCGGGCAGCACGCACCGGCAAGGAAAAATACATATTGCACGACGGCCCTCCGTATCCGACCGGCGAATTGCACATCGGCACGGGCCTTAACAAAATACTCAAGGACTTCATCGTCCGCTTTCACACCATGAAGGGATACGATGCCCCTTACGTCCCCGGCTGGGATTGCCACGGTCTGCCGATTGAACACCGCGTAATGCAGGACGTTGGGGAGGAAAGAAGGAATTTAACCAAGACGGACATACGGAAAAAGTGCAAGAAATACGCGGAAAAGTTCGTAAAACTCCAGAAAACACAATTCAAATCACTGGGAGTAATGGGGAATTGGGACCATCCCTATCTGACCTTCGACCCCCTCTACGAGGCGGGTATCATTGAGGTATTCGGGAAACTTGTAGAAAAGGGATACGTATACCGGAGCAAAAAACCCGTACACTGGTGCCCGAACGAGCTGGGGCAAACCACCCTTGCCGAGGCGGAGCTCGATTATCGTGAAGACACCAAAAGCCCGTCTATTTACGTAAACTTCAAACTTACGGACGAAATCGGCAACTTGTTCAAAGAAGCACATTCGGCAGGCGTATCCGTCATGATATGGACGACTACCCCCTGGACGCTTCCGGCAAACGTTGCCATCGCCGTTCATCCGGAACACGAATACACCGCAGTCCGTTACCGCCATCCGAAGACACAGAAGGAAGAAATCACCATCCTGGCCGATAAGAGAGTGGAGATCGTAATGTCTCAGTTCGGCGTCCAGGATTATCACTGTTTAGGCAAGGTGCAGGGGCGTTCGCTGGAAGGCAGAAAATACCGCCATCCGTTTATTGATAGGGTTAGTGCAATCGTGCTGGCGGATTACGTGACCTTGTCCGATGGAACGGGCTGTGTTCACACGGCGCCGGGACACGGGCAGGAGGATTATCTCACCGGCATTAAGTACCGCCTCCCCATGCTGAGCCCCGTTGACGAAAAGGGTGTTTTTACCGCCGAAGCAGGCGAATTTGCCGGACTGAGCATCTTGAAAGAGGGAAACGACGCAATTGTAAAGAAGCTGGAATCGATTGGCGCATTGCTTGACAGTAAAGAAATCTCCCACTCATATCCGCACTGTTGGCGTTGTGACGACCCCGTTATCTTCAGGGCAACGGAGCAATGGTTTGTCAGCCTTGATTACAATAACCTGCGCCAAAAGGCGCTGGATGCGATAAAACAGACAAAATGGATACCCGCCTGGGGAGAGAACCGGCTGGCAAAGATGGTTGCGGAACGCCCCGACTGGTGCATTTCGCGCCAGCGCGCGTGGGGGGTTCCGATCCCCGCGTTTCATTGCGTGGGTTGCCGTCAGGTATTGATAGACGCAGGTGTAGTACAGTTCATTAAAGACCGGTTTGAGAAGGACGGTGCCGACAGTTGGTTTTACAAGGACGTCTCTTACTTCCTCCCGCCCGGCTCAAAATGCGCCAAATGCGGCGGCGAGGAGTTTGTAAAAGAGATGGATATCTTTGACGTGTGGTTTGAATCCGGTTCGAGTCACCACGCCGTCTTGCGCAAGCGCCCGGAATTAGCATATCCGGCCAATCTCTACCTTGAAGGCACCGACCAGCACCGCGGGTGGTTCCAGTTGTCACTGTTGCCGTCGGTTGGCGCATGGGACAAGGCGCCATTCAAGTCGGTGCTGACGCACGGCTTTGTGGTTGATGAACAGGGCAAAAAGATGTCCAAATCCCGCGGGAACTTCATATCCGTCGAAGACGCCGTAAAGGAATTCGGCGCCGAGGTGCTGAGGCTGTGGACGTCGTCCCTTGATTACCAAAACGACATGAACGTCTCCCGAAACCTCATCACCAGGTGCGCAGACGCCTACCGCCGCGTCCGCAACACCTACCGGTACCTGCTGAGCAACCTCTATGACTTTGACCCGAAGACGGACGCCGTGCCTTACGAATTGCTGCTGGAAATTGACCGGTGGGCATTGCACAAGACGCAGGAACTGATCAAAAACGTTACGGCCGGTTACGAATCATTGCAGTTCCACAAGGTATTCCACACCATCTACAACTTTTGCAGCGTGGAGATGAGCTCCTTTTATTTGGACATCCTGAAAGACCGGTTATACACCTTTGCAAAGAACTCCAGTGATCGCCGTTCCGCGCAGACCGTTCTGCAGTACGTCCTGCTCAGTCTCGTAAAATTGTCGGCGCCTATAACCGTCCACACGGCGGAAGAGGTGTGGTCTGCAATCCTGCACAAGGACGAAGAGGTTTCCAGCATCCACCTGGCAACCTTCCCCGAATGCAATCCGGCATGGACAAACAGCCCATTGGACGAAAAGTGGGAAAGACTGATTAACATCAGGTCAGACGTGGCAAGAGAGCTGGAAAAAATGCGCGCCGCCAAGCTGATTGGCAACTCGCTGGAGGCCTCCGTTGCATTGTACCCGGAAAGCGAAGAACTCTGGCAGTTCCTTAAAAATTACGAAGCAGACCTTCCGATGATATTCATTGTATCCGAAGTAAAGCTCTTCCCTGCCCACTCCGGGCAGGTGACGGGCAACGATATCCCCGTCGCTGCGGTAAAAGGAGAAACCGTGCAAAACCTCCGCATAGAGTGTAAGGTGTCGCAGCATAAAAAGTGCGAAAGGTGCTGGAATTTCAGAGAAAGCGTAGGCTCCAACACCTCACATCCCACCATCTGTTCCAGATGTGTTGCGGCGCTGTAGTTTCTATAAGAATATCCAAATCTTTCGTTGCTATTGGTATCAGGTAAGCGCTTAAAAAAGTGCATTGTGGACAGGCGTATTTCTTATCCGTAGATAAATTACTGCCCTGAAATCATCGGTATCTCTTCTTTTTCTCCATCACCACACCAACGATCCGGTATTCAATATCTTTGTTAAGCTCCATGTCATCGTATTTTGGGTTCAGGGGATGAAGCACGCGCGTCTTGCCATACTTTTTCAGTTGCTTAAACGTTGCCTCCCCCTCATCATTCGCGATAACCACATAATCATTGTGTTCCGGTTTCAGGTAAGGGTTGATAACGATAATATCGCCTTCGCGGAATTCCGTCTCCATACTGTCGCCCCTCACCTTGAGGGCAAAAACCCCTTTCGAATCAGTTTCTACATATTCCTCATGCCCGCCATACTGGTAAGGTCGGGGTCACACCTTGATCAGTGATTATAAACAGAAGAAGAGTATGGGTTATACATAACCTATTGAAAAAAGTATATTCACAATCCAACGGTGAAGACCGTTATGAGAGATGTGTGTAAGCAAGCAGCAGATGGGGTTAGATACTATTGTGTCTGCCTCAATTTGGATGAAAGTAAATCACTAATCAAGGTGTGACCCCATGGACATGCCTAGACCATCTGGAAAAAAGCGGCGACCGTGCTGGTCGGCGCAGCCGCCGGTTTCGGCGTGAGCTATCTCTTGCGTTGTTCGGGAGGCGGGTGAAACATGCTGGCGAATCCCTGGATCGGGATTATGTTCGGGGCCTTGATCGGCCACACTCTGACGCAGGAGTATTGAAAAATCGGATTTTCGCTTTCTTTTCCCGTCTTTTGTTCATAGAATGAATACAGAAGAGAAAAGTGAAGTGAATGTAGACGGAGATTCGCCGCCCCGTATCGAACCCGATACTGCGGGCTCGCCGTGCGGCGCTTATTTTGCGTTGTTGGAGGTTGAGTTATGAGAAACACCATCTTGATTTTGCTGTGCTTCGTGCTGTGCTTCGTGCTGTGCGCCGGAGCCTGGGCCGACGGAGATTGGACGCCGTTGGATCCCGCGAACGCTCCGGAAGCCCGCAGCGGGCACACGCTGACTCTTTTTCCCGACGGGCAAGTCAGATTGTTCGCCGGTGGCAACACAGTGGGCGAATTGTTCAACGACCTGGCGATCTTCAACGGGGCCGTGTGGACTCCCGAGACGCCGGTTAACGAGCCTCCTCCGCCCCGCCGCAATCACACGGCGTGGACCCGGAACGGCAGGATCTACATCCACCAGGGGCTGGGCGAGGGGAACAGGGTTCTGCCGGATCTCTGGGCCTACGACCCCACAACCAGGGAGTGGACGAGGATCGACACGGGCGGAAACCCGACGCCCCGCTACGGCCACACCGCCGTGCCTCTCACGGACGGCCTCGTACTCCTGACGGGCGGAATATCGCAGGACGGCACGGTTTTGACGGATGTCTGGATGCTGGACTCCGGCTACAACCATGTGGCGTTCGACACCGCTCCGAAGGCGTTCGCGTTCCACAACGCGCTGTACGTGGACAGCCTTGTGTACATCTTCGGACAGGAAGGCGACATGTACTCGTACTACCCTTCCCGGAAGCTCTGGACCGCGCTGTCCGGCGCTCCCAGGCTGAAAGGGCACGCATCCGCGGTCTCCAACGCATCCGCGGTCTCCAGCCAGGACGGCGAGGGAAAGAATATCCTCCATGTGTTCGGAGGCTACGACGCCACGGGGCAGGAGAGCGACGCCGTGTATGATTACGACATCGCGGCCAATGCGTGGAGCCAGCGCGAGCAGAGGATGCCCCTGCCGCTCGTGGATTCCGGCTGCGTGGCTTTGCCTGCGCGCGACGAGACTTCGTCTTTCCACTTCGGCGGTCTGAGCAGGGGCGTTGCGACCAATCAGAGCCTGATTTTCACGCCGGACTACGGAACCCCGCCCGCTCCTGAGGTCTGTGGTGACGGTCTTGACAATGACTACGACGGGATTATAGATTGCAACGATCCTGCATTGCAGGATTGATAAAAATTACATCAAGGGAGCGATAAAGTTCGGCAAGAAGGGGGATACGGCAAAGCTGAATATTGTTGTTGACTCTGCTTTCTGTGACGCACTACCCGGGGTTGTAACGGTAGAACTCAGTGGGTGCGGCCCAATAACCATCCCGGTAGCACAAAAAGGGAAATCGGCAAGGTTCCTCGGGAAGACGGCTAATGCCAGACTCGTGATTAATTGCAAAAAAAACACGTTCATGCTTAGACTGAAAGGCATACAGCTTAAGGATTGTGTAGAGAACCCCGTTAAAACATGCATCTCTGTCAATGGTGGTTCTTGCATCTGTGCTGAAGCGGTGTTCACGGAGAAGGTAAAGAAAGGCGTGCTCGTGGGACTGAGTTACCCCTAACCCGAATAAATCGGAATGCGTAGCGCGGGGGTTTATCCCCCGCCCCCGTATCAAGTACGGGGCAGGCAGGCCGACCACAAGGGTCGGCGCTACATTTTTTTGCCGAAAATGTAAAAACATTTTTGTTAAGGAACTAAATTGTACCGAAGGATTTAGCAGATTCTTCCATCCTGCATTAATCACAGTGGGGTGGAATCAAAGGGAAGCAGAAGCAAAGTGTGGCTAAAATGGGGTTAGGGTCATGGGGGCCACACTTTGCTTTGTGCGGTCTTTATTCTTGCTAGCGAAGTGGACTCTTTTTTAACAATCTACTTATGATCTAATTCTCTTGCACGACCTTAAATCAAGGTTAAACAGGTTTTTGATCAAGATTTTACGGAGATATTTATTAAGAGGGAAGTGTTGTAATTTCTACTATGTGATGCTTCCGTCGTGCATCTTCACGATTTCTTCTAGTTTCGATATAATATTTTGGTTGATACATCAGCATGGATTGAGTTTTTTCGAAAGTATTCCGCCCCACAAGTAGAGTTTTAAACTATGTAGAACTGTTCTGCTTCAGACGGAAATGGAATTTCTCTAATTGAAATAAGCGATACTTAAATTATTTCAAGGGAGGGAAAAATGGAAGAAGTAAGTGGGAGAAAAAAGTATTTACCGGAGAAACGAGCGGAGATAATGAAGCAGCATTTATTAGAAAAGAAAGCGCTCTCTGAAGTCTGTGACGCAAATGGAATTCATCCAACCATGTACTATCGTTGGCTGAAAGAATTGCTGTCAAATGCCGTATACGCCTTTGGAAAAGGGAAGGACAGGGAGTGCCAGGAATGGAAGAATAAGGCGTTGGAATTGGAGAAGAAGCTTGCCCGCAAAAACGAGGTATTGTCAGAACTGATGGAGGAACACGTTGCGCTAAAAAAAAGTCTTGGGGCAAACTAAAAGGAATTTGGGTTGCCCATGACACGAGGGATATCGTGGTTGATTTTGTCAATCGGTGGTCTGGAAAGGCTGAAATACCGGTTCGCCAGTTGACCAGATGGATTGGTATCTCTCCGTCTAAGTTTAATGAATGGAGGACTCGTTACGGCAAAGTAAATGAACACAATGCCTGGATACCGCGTGATACGTGGCTTGAAGAGTGGGAAAAGCAGGCGATCCTTGCCTATTATGAAGAGTATCCTCTGGAAGGTTATCGTAGACAGACCTTTATGATGCTGGATGCTAACGTTGTGGCGGTAAGCCCATCAAGCGTGTACCGGGTATTGGTGAATGCCGGTGTAATGAGGGAATGGAATAG
>CAYJPZ010000190.1:6744-7191 GCA_964372185.1 uncultured candidatus Brocadiaceae bacterium | reverse complement strand
ACGCATTGCAATGCGTCTCTACGTTGCCGTTTTGAAATTCCTATACATTAAATTAACACATCCCTCAGAATTCCACTTCCGGGAGGGGGCATACGTGTTAAGTTAAGCGATATTTGCAGAAAAAGTAGCGCAGGCTTCCAGCCTGCATTAGTTTAATTGTATAGGTTTCTTAACTTAATACGCATGTCCTTTATCCCACTTTTTTAAGGGGTACCTGATTGTGGCTTTGTTGCGCTATGGGGCATCCGGTTTATACGTCTTAAGACCCTTCCAGTAGCCGCGTATTCCCCAAAACACCACAAGGGGCTTATGCCTTTTGCTGGCGGAGAGTATTAGGCGTAGAAACTGCGATGCAATAAATACGGGGAGGAGATGGTGGCTGAAATTTTTCAGGAAAAAGAGCATGCCGTTATGTCCATACCAGTAAAACCATTGTTGATAATTATA
>CAYJPZ010000190.1:0-6734 GCA_964372185.1 uncultured candidatus Brocadiaceae bacterium | reverse complement strand
CCCTTGTTGTCCTTTAAATGGACGAGCGCTGCCTCAGGGTCAAAGACAAGCCGGTAGCCGGCCTTGCGAACACGGAGGCACATATCCGTTTCTTCCAAATGCGAGCTTCCTCCAAATCGTTCATCAAACTTGCCCGCCTTCATAATAGCCTCTTTTCGGAATGACATATTGCACCCCTGCGCATGGTCAATGTATCTCCTCGTCGTTGCATCAAAGTTGTCGGTAGGATGTGCATCCCACCATCGAACCCGTCCAATTACCGCATTTCGACGCGATTTTTCATCACCCTTTTCCCTTGACCCCGTTTCGCTTGCCGGAAAACGGCGGTACGTCGATGGTTGATTTGTCAACCCATCCTTACCCGCCGGCAAGATACGTCCGCCGACACCGCCAATCTCTTTATCACGATAGTTTCGAAGATGGTTTTCTATGAAGCCGTGACCGGGAATGATATCGTCGTCACAAAAAATAACGATTTCACCAATTGCCCGTTCCAGGCCAAAATTCCTTGCATGAGGCAGTCCCTTTATAAATATCTTATAATAGCGCAGCCGGAAGCTGTGGTTTCTCATAATTTCCATAAGGCCGGGATAAACAGCGTCGCTCTGGTCTACCACGATAATCTCTGCGTCTGCCGGTAATGATTCGGCAAGATACCTGATGGTATCGCACAACAGCTTTCCGCGATTATAGGTTGGGATAATTATGGATGCATGTATCATAGATCAAAACATCTTATCAAAAATATCCGGGCGCTGCAATCTGCAATAACGTTCGCTTTTCACAAGTTTTATTGCAAATGTATTTTGATTCGTGTATAGTAATTGCTCTGCACGGCGATACCATTCCACAAAATTGGTATGCTTTTATAGAGTTTTTTTGGTGTTTTGTACAGATAAAATCCATTGTCATACGCACCGGGACGTAGGTTCTGGCAACCGTATTTTGCGTTTTAAATAACATGGAACAAATCAGGCAATTAAAGATAGACCTTGAAAGGGAAATCACTTCTCACATTCAAACCTATCTCATGGGCATTCTCAACAGTCATGACATTGTCTACGACGTGGACGGAGAGATTGTTAATGAGATTAACTACTCGCCATTTTGCAAGGTGCTGAATTTCATCAGCGAGCACAAAGAACGGTGCCGTTCCTATAGCCGGGAGTTGGCAAAAAGCGCTATGTGCTACAAAAAGCCTTTTGAAGACGTCTGTCCGGGTGGACTGACGCTCCTTGCGCTTCCGATCTGTTTTGGCGAAGATACGGTTATTGGAGCGCATTGTGTGGCAATTTCCAATCCCTTACGTTCAAAGTTCAGCGTCTATGATATTGCCTCCCGGTTTGGCGTCGACGCGCATATCCTCTGGGATGCCGTAAAAAAAACCCCTCTTATACAAAAACCCCTGTTGAAAATCGCTAGGGAACAGGCAATTACCATCACCGATTTGTTGTCAAAAGTGCTTAGCCGAATCTATACCTTGAAGCAAAATGAAGAGGCAATAGCAAAAAAGTATCACGATATAGAAGCCATTATCAAAGGCAGCAACGTCCGGGTAAACAGCGGACGGTGATTGAATTAGGCCTTCGGCAACCTTTTCATGGAGAGCGAAGAGCCTCTTCGCTCTACAAAAACAATGTCAATAAAAGTTGCCGGTGGCGTAATTTATAGCTTGAATTTTTAACGATACATGCTAAACTTTTTAAGGAACTTTTTTGTTTATCCGTTTAATGGGGCATACAAGATATTCATACCGGATGCGGTCTATCAGAAAATACGTGTAAATTAAATGCTTACCTTTAATGGAGGATGTGCTTAATGAGAAGCATTGCATTGCTCAACCAGAAGGGTGGTGTAGGCAAAACTACTACTACGGCAAATTTGGGCGCCAGTCTTGCAATACTGGGGAAAAAGGTATTGGTAATCGACATGGACCCGCAAGCCAACTTAAGCGTTCACCTGGGAGTCGATATCCATAACATAAAGTATTCCGTTTACAATATCCTTATGAATACCGCTAAGATGTCGGACGTACTTTTGCCCACGAAGATTCCTGGATTGGATATTATTCCGGCCAACATTGACCTCTCCGGGGCAGAAATCGAGCTGGTGGGGGTTGTCGGGCGGGAGACGGTGTTAAAGGAATATGTCGGGGACATATTAAAACAATATGATTTCGTGCTTGTTGATTGCCCGCCTTCTCTGGGTTTGTTGACCCTTAACGTCCTGACGTTAGTGGATGAGCTTTTTATCCCCGTGCAGACCGAATTCTTCGCGTTGCAGGGGGTAAGCAAGCTATTAGACACCTTCGAGGTTGTCAAAAAAAGACTAAACAACCGTTTGGAAATTACCGGAATCGTCCTGTGTATGTATACGAGTCGCACGCGCCTCTGCCAGGAAGTTGTAGAAAAAATAAAAGAACATTTTGGGAGTAAGGTATTCAACACGGTGGTGAGGAAGAATGTAAAGCTTTCAGAGTCCCCCAGCCACGGTAAGCCGGTTATTACTTATGCACCTGATTCTTACGGCGCGGAAGACTATATGTCGCTTGCAAAGGAAGTCATTATTCAGGTGATTGGAGACAAGAAATAGGGCAGTTGGTAGCCGTCCATCGTAGAGAAACAGATGGATAGAAATGTAACAAGGCAAAGCCTTTTAAGCCGATTAAACTGTTTAAACAGATTGAACAAAATCTTTATTCAGTAGTTGCGCCAATATTATCATTATAAAAGGAGGATGTATGGGAAAAGAGAATGCACTTGGGTACGACCCGCTGAGCCGGACGAGGTCGCCGAACGAAAATAGGAAGTCGCCTTTGCTGGACGCCCCGGTTACGGCAAACCCGCAGGGCGATAGAAATGCGCAACAAACAAATGCGCCGGGGCCGTTTAGACGTCCGGAACCCCTTGCGGCTAATAAAGAAGCCCTTGCCGATGTCCCCAGGGCGCCTCATGCCCCCGGAAGGATGACGGGCAATGCAGATCCCGCAGCCACACAAAAGTCCAAGGTTGTAATTGGACGTCTCTATGAAAAGCTTACACCAGAAAGGGAGAAACCGGCTACTCCTCATCGAGTTGAAGATGCGCGCCAGGATGCAAGGCCGATGACTGAAACAAAAGCAGTCCCGACAACGGCTCACGACAAAACAATACCCTCTTCCCCAGACAGAATGGCAGGCACAGTAGAAACCCCGGCGGCAAAACCACGGACTTCCATTGGACGTCTCTACGAAAAACCGGCGACGATGGGCGATGGCGCGTCTCAGGAGGCAAGGCATTCTATGGAATCCGTATTCCCGGAAACAACATACGCGCCCAGATCTATCTCTCCCATGATGGGCAGACCTACGCCAGAAATAACTCGCAAGGACAACACGGTTTCAACGGGTAAATTTTCCAACTACCTTATCATTGTGTATACGGCGATTATGCTTATTTTAGGATACATCGTGTACCGGGACGTCTCGAAGCGCATCAGCAGGCTTGAGTCGAAGATACTGGCAATTGAAAAGACAGTAAATCATTAAAAATCATAACCCGAACGAGCCGGAAGCGTAAAGGCGGGGGTGGACTGGATTGTTTTGTGTGCAGTCAGGAGCTTCCTCCTGACTGTCCCTACCCGTGACTGGGCGGCAGAAGGAAACGCGCGTCTCCAAACAAAACCAAAGATTGCGGGTTGAAGTTAGGCATTTGACTTATTTCGCTTGTAGAACAAAGCGGTACGTTCTCAATTGGGCAAGTTTCTTCTGTAAATGTCAAATTCTTGCACAGGCTGGAAGCCTGTGCCACCAGATTCCCTATTGTATTCCTGTTCAATAAGACTGGTTTTTACTGGGTTATTTATAATGTAATTCATTTTTTCCCTGAAAATGCTTTGTTGTCCCTGATTATCCTGTCATAATTTTCATCCAGCCATACACTTCAGCCATACACTTAGTGGCACAGGCATCCTGCCTGTGCATTTATTAGCGTTTATTGGCGTTCATTCGCGGTTTCCAGGCTTCGTCCGTCATCCCTTAATCGTTGCATGTTCTCCGCGGACTATCTTTATTTCACCGCTTTCCAGCCTGAGCATCAGTCCGCCATTATGGGAGATGTCGATGACCTTGCCCACGTATTCCTTACTGCCGTCGGCAATGGTTACCTTTTCTCCTACGGTGACACAAAATTCCTTCCAGCATTCGGTAATGTATCTGAAGTGCGAGTCCCTTAGAATCAGATACCACTTGTCAATATACTGAAGCAACGTCCTTGCAAGCATCGTGCGATTTATAGGCCCTTTTTTTTCGATAGAAAGCGAGGTTGCCGGTAAACGCACCTGTTGCGGTAATTCTTCTTCCGACAGATTTACGTTGATTCCTACTCCAATCAAAAATACCGTTTCCGCCTTCGATATCTTTTCAATCTCCACCAGCACGCCACCGACCTTCTTCCCGGCGATCAGGATATCGTTTGGCCACTTTATTTCAGCGGGAAGCAGCAAGGTTTCGTGAATCGCCTCGGTAATAGCGACCGACACGGCGCCGATCAGCAGGCATAATTGGTCTGGCGGCATTTTGTGTTTTAACAGGAGTGTAAAGAGCAAACCCTTGTATTTTGGACAATGCCAGGCCTTGATGGAGCGCCCCCTGCCGCGCGTTTGCAACTCCGTAAAAACCACCATGCCGTTTTTAAAATCCTTACCCGTAAGCGTTTTTGCAATATCCATCGTGGAGGTCGCTTGTTCATAAGACCGCACCTCACTGCCGACGACCTTCGTTTTCAAACCTGATATGATTTCGTCGGGAATTAACCGGTCGGACTGGTCAGCGCCATTGCCGGGCTTATCAGCACGATGGATGCGCATGGTTTGGTCTGTTAATGGGTTATGCATAGCGCATCAGGATTGGGATAAGGTTTCCAGCAGGCTCTTTACCTTTGACTTGACCTCTTCCCGTTTCACCAGGAAGGATTCTCCGCTCTTTCTCAACTTTATCTCAACTTCCTTTGTTTCAATGAATTTTTTGCCGATAATGATTTTGATGGGAATGCCAATAAGGTCTGCATCTTTAAACTTCACGCCAGGTCTGTGGTCTCTGTCATCCATCAACACGTCGATGCCGGAAACACCCATAATGTCGGCATAAATATGGTTTGCCGCCTGCACGATGGCCGCATCATTCATATTGATGGGAATCACAGCAACGTGGTAAGGGGTTATGGAGAGCGGCCATATAATGCCGTTTTCATCGTGTGATCTTTCAATAAGGGAGGCAATGATGCGGTTGACCCCGATCCCGTAGCACCCCATAATCATCGAGGTTGACTTGCCGTTTGCGTCCAAATACACGGCCTTCAGGGCGTCGCTGTATTTCGTGCCGAGCTTGAACACGTGTCCGATCTCAATGCCCTGTGAAATCTCCAGTTCGTGATTACACTTCGGGCACCGGTCTCCCTGGGCTACGAACCGGAGGTTCGCTATCTGGTCAATCTTGAAATCCCTTTCCGGGTTTACGTTCAAGGTGTGCATATCCGCCTTATTTGCCCCGGCGACAAAGTTGCGAAGCACGGACGCCGCCTGATCGGCAATAATTTGCAGCTTCAAGCCCATAGGACCCGCAAACCCCACTGGGGCGCCGGTAACACGCTCAATGGTCTTGTGGTCCGCGAGGGTCACCTCCTTTTGCCCCAGAAGCTTGCCCAGCTTCGTCTCGTTAACCTCGTGGTCTCCTCGCAAGAGGATGGCAACGGGCTGTCCGTCGGCGACGTAAATCATAGTCTTCACCATTTGATTTGGGCTTATCTTCAAAAAATCACCGACCTCCTGGATCGTGTGTTTATCGGGCGTGGCAACCTCTTTCGTCGCCAGAAGCGCTGCTTGATTTCCCGCGGGGATAGGGGCAGCCTCCGCCCGCTCGCGGTTGGCGCTATACCCGCACTTGGGACAAAGGATCAAGACGTCTTCCCCTACCGGGCTCGGCACCATGAACTCATGAGAAACGTCGCCCCCCATGGCGCCGGAATCGGCCTCGACAATGATGTAGTTGAGTCCGCACCGCGTAAAAAGGCGGCAGTAGGCGTCGTACATCAATTGATAGCTCTTGTTCAGCCCTTCGTAATCGACGTCAAAACTGTAGGCGTCCTTCATGATAAATTCCTTGCTGCGCATAACGCCGAACCGGGGGCGCGTCTCATCCCGGAATTTGGTCTGAATCTGATAAAGGGTGATGGGAAGCTGGCGGTAAGAGTTCACTTCATTCCGCACAATATCGGTAATAATCTCTTCGTGGGTGGGACCTAATGCGGATACTTTACCATGACGGTCCTTAAAGGTAATCAGGTCTTCGCCAAAGACCGCTAAACGTCCACTTTCCTCCAGTAGATGCAATGGCTGGAGCGCCGGGAGAAACACCTCAATGGCGCCTGCCCGGTTCATCTCCTCCCTGACAATGTTAATTACCTTGTTTAAAACCAGCGTTCCGAGCGGCAAATAAGCATAAGCACCGGCCGTGATTCTCCGGATGAGCCCGGCCCGTATCATAAGTTTATGACTGTCAATTTCTGCTTCAGATGGACTTTCCTTGAGCGTAGGAATCAGCGTTTGCGTCCATTTCATGGGTAGAGTTTCCTTAATAAAGTTATTGGTAAAAAGTTTTGGTAAAGTTACAAAACGTTACAGTTGGGCGTCGTAGGGGCGGGGTTTCCCCGCCCTTTCCCATGCAAACCTGTATAAATTATGATGAAAATTCATAATAC
>CAYJPZ010000189.1:1876-7197 GCA_964372185.1 uncultured candidatus Brocadiaceae bacterium | reverse complement strand
GGCTCCTTGCCGCCTCGGTGTTGGTCTTTGCTACCGTCAAGCTTGACTCCTGATAGCTCAACCTGTTCACCACTGACCCGATATAGCTCAATGCCTCAGAAACATCGGCAATAGCGGTATCAATCCTACCCATCAATGCCTGTGCCGATGCGGAAGAACCGACAAGCGATCCCGCAAGTGTACCACCACCCAAACGTGTAGATGCTGCGCCGCCCGGTGTTACTGCATCAAGGCGTAGGCCATAAGCACTAAAGCCTGCATTGCTACTATCGAGACTGACGTTGCCCGTCTTAAGCAGGTTAAACTGCAACGTGTCATTCGTGCTACTGTTTCCACCACCAATCTGGAATTTAAACTGTGTGCCACCAGCGGTTGCGTTGGCAGATGCGGTACCCGCAAATATAGACTTCGAATTCCATGTCGCCTGCGTAGTTTCAAGGTTAATCTGCTTTGCCAATGCGGCAAGCTCTGCCTTGATGGACGTACGTTCTGCCGTGCCGAGTGAGTCATCGGACGCCTGAGTTGCCTTCGTCTTCATCTGTGTCAAAATATCGACGATATTATTTAAATGACCTTCTGCAACCGCCACCAGGTTTTTAGCAGAACCAATGTTACTTAGTGCCTGCCCCAAGCCTTCCGCCCTGGCGTTAAACTTCTTGGCTATAGTATAGCCAGCGGCGTCATCTGCGGCCGTATTGATCTTTTTGCCCGTAGCCAAACGCAACTGGGCAACAGCCATACGCCCGTTGACGTCATTCAATGACTTCAGGGCATTTAACGCATTAATGTTGGTGTTAATTCTTGTACTCATGTTTAACCCTCCATGTTAATTGTTTTCCCGTATTCCATAACGAGAATAAATAATCCACCTTCCATCACTACATTCACATTGATTTTCAGCAGCAGTTCACGTTGTATCGGTAAAAACAGATGACCGCCCCCCCGTATCCTCCTTTCTTAAGGGGAGCAATATAATAATGCGGTTTACTAATACCTGATTGCCAACAAACATACGCATTGCTTGCAACATTTCATGTGGTTAAGTAGCGACAGGTACCCACTCCCTGCTTTCCTTTTTCCCAAAGGAAAACTTTACTATCACCTAAAGAAAAGGGCGCTATCGGAGCATACTATTATAGTATCGGATAAATTGTAATAAAATTTACTCTATTGCATCTAATTTCCTGAAAGACAAACCTTTAAAACAGCCCCCATCTTCCGCTGCCCGGTATTTCCATTGTTTCATTATTTCATGTCGTGCTTTCGTTGCGCCTAGCCAAAAAAATACCTCAAAATTCATAAAGGCAAACAAGAATTAATTCCCTTTAAATGCCTTGAAAATGCTGATAAAATACAAAACTATCAGAAAAACGTCAAAAAGATAAAAAAAGCAAAAAAGGGAAGGGTAGGAAGTTTTTTGTTATGATTAAAAGCAGTCTCTGGAAACGCATGGTTTTTGGTTATGCGGTTATTGCCCTATTCATGCTGGTAATGAATTTCTACTTGATCTTTCGCCTTAACCATCTCAACAGGCATTCGGCATCGATTATGAGGAGTGACATCCCTTTTATGGAAAATAGCGAAAAGCTGTTTGACATCCTCCTAGAACAGGTGAAAAATAAAAAAAAGTATCTAATAACGAAAGACCGTGCCTTTTTGGACCTCTTTCAGAATAAAAAACGAGATTTTGATAAACGGCTTAAGTCTTTGGATGAAACGGCAATGGACGTAGAGAGCCGGTTCATTGTCAGCCAGATGAAAAATCTTTATCAGGAATATATTGCCATGGTCTCCAAGGAATTTCTTCTGGTGGGTGAAGATGGGAATACTTCTCCGGACCCCCGTTATGAATATGAGAAGAAGAAGAAATTCGACCAGTTAACCGAATCTATCAACAAGCTGATTGTTACCCAACAAGCTGCGTTAATCAAAAAGATGGAACTGTTTCAAAAGACCGTTAGTAAATCTACCCAAATATCCACCGCCATTACGGGCTTTGCGGTGCTGTTTGGGGCAATTTTTGCCTACTTTTTTACCCGCAGTATCTGCTATCCGATAAAGGTGATAAAGGACGCAACGGACGGCATTGCGCAAGGGAATCTGGATTGCTATATAAAGGTGGTATCCAGGGATGAAATCGGTATGTTGGGACTGGCCTTTAACCACATGTGCGACAGGCTTAAGGAGCTTGACCGGATGAAGGCGGAGTTTATTTCCAACGTCTCTCACAACTTGAAAACCCCTTTAACCGCTATCAGAGAGGCCAATGAACTTATGCTCGATAAGGTTGCGGGGCAAGTATCTGAGCAGCAGGTCAGGCTTCTCACCATTGTAAAAGAAAGCACCCTTCGGCTTATTATGATGATCAACGATCTCCTGGACATTTCAAGGGTCGAAGCCGGTTTAATGAGATACAACTTCCAGGTCACGATGATTAAAGACATAATCCTGAAAAGTATTCACGAGATTCGATTATTGGCGGAAAGTAAGCACATCAAGATTCAGTATCTGAATGGGGTTTCCGTGCCTGAGGTACTCCTGGATCGCAATAAAATTGCGCAGGTCATGGATAACATCTTAAGCAACGCCATCAAATTTACACCGTCAGACGGCATGATAACGATAACACACAACGAAATAGCGTCTTCCAGCGCCGCGCATGTTTTACTGGAGCAAAAGCGCGTTAACAATGTCAATTCTTTCGTGCAAGTCAGCATATCGGACACGGGCATCGGAATACCGGTTGAATATCATCAAAAGATATTTGACAAATTCCAGCAGGTGGACAACAAAGGAATTGGAGGCATGAAGGGTACAGGACTGGGACTTTCCATTGTCAAGCACATTGTGCTTGACCATGGAGGCAACATTTGGGTAGAAAATAATAACGGGAAGGGCAGTACCTTCCATTTTACCCTGCCCTGCAAGGTTGATTACGGCCAAAATCTATAGATCGTCTTTGCTTTACATTGGAAAATCTACACGGGAGTAAATATGGTAAACATAATAAAGGGTGTCTTTTCCCTGGCGGTTATATTTCCAACGCTGTTTCTGGGCGCCGGCTGCGCCAGCAATGAGGAAATCAAAACCATACGCGCCACCATACGCGCCGACGTTCAATGTAATAAAAAAATGATTAATGTCCTCATGGACCGCCTCTCTGCTAAAGATCAGGAGATCGGAAGGCTTCATGACAAGCTCAATACCGCTACCATGACCATTGAAAATCTTAAAAATGATATTGAACGACTCCGTGAAGTGGACGTGCAGATGGAGGAGAAGAAGAAAGAGGTTGATATCCGAATAGAAGAAGCCATACCGGAGGACGTGCTAGGGAAACTGCCTGGAACCGATTCGGTAAGTATTGAAGAACCGCTTTCTTCAACCGCGAATGAACGCTAATTGACGCGAATACATTAATACACTAACCCATGCGTAATGAAAAAATATTAGTAATCGACGACGACGCCCACATCCTGGAAGTCATTCAGATGCGGTTAAGGGCTTGGGGGTATTCCGTGTTCATCGCAAGGAATGGAAAGGAGGCATTAACCGCGCTATCCGCCGATTTATTCAACCTTGCTATTATTGATTTGCGCCTGGAAGACGAGAGCGGCGTAGAGCTGATGGAAGAACTTATCCGCCACTCCCCGAACCTTCCCATCATCATATTAACGGCGCACGGAAGCATTGAGAGCGCCGTTGAGGCCATGAAGCGGGGGGCATATAGCTATCTCACCAAACCATTCAACAGCGAAGACCTATTGCTCCATATCAAAAATGCGCTAGAAAAACAGCGGCTTACCGAAGAGGTGGAACAACTCCGAAAGCAACTCAACAAGCAGCAAAAAGGCAAACCCATTATCGGCAAGGCACCACAAATCCAGGAATTACTCGGGAAAATCTCCAGGATATCCCAAACAGACAGTATTGTTGCCATATACGGCGAGAGCGGCACGGGAAAGAATCTCGTGGCAAGGACGATTCATCACAACAGCTCTCGCTCCAATGCGCCATTTATCACCGTAAATTGCAGCGATATGTCTGAAGAGTTACTGGAAAATGAATTGTTTGGACAGGCAAAGATATCCTCTAGAAATGCCGGTAAACCAAAAGAAGGGCTTTTCAAACAGGCTGATGGCGGCACGCTTTTTTTTGACGGGATCGATAGTATCTCCTTGTCCTTACAAATTAAATTATTAGATGTATTGCAAGAAAACGAATTCAAGCCAATTGGGGGTACAAAGAACATTAAGGTTAATGTACGGTTCGTCTTTTCCTCCGATACGGATTTGCAAGAGGCCGTAAATAACGGGACGTTTCGAAAGGATTTATTTTATAAAATTCACGTTGCGCCTGTCTATCTTCCGCCAATACGGGAAAGAAAAGACGATATCCCGTTGCTGTCCACGTACTTTTTAACGGATTTTTGCGAGGCGTTAAAAAAGAACATCATCGGATTTACCCCGGCGGCCATCCAGCGGATGCTCCTCTACGATTGGCCCGGCAATATACGTGAACTGCAAAACAAGATAGAGCACGCGGTTATTATGACCAATAAAGACGTTATTACAACGGAAGACATTTTTACCGATACCAATGTGCTTAAGAACGCCTTTAATTCCTACAAAGACGCCAAGGAAAGATTTGAGCGCGAGTACCTGGAAAACCTTCTAAAGATTTGCAAGGGGAACATTACAAGCGTGTCAAAGATGGCAAAACGTTATAGGGCAGATATTTACAAGTTGGTGAAAAAATACAACATAAATCCGGACAACTACAAAAATGAATAGAATCTATTGATTATGTTACCCGGTGTGTATGTATTTGCATACAGTGTTTTGCGATGGCTGTAGGAATTTTCTTGCAATAGTTATGTGGAGATAATAATATGTTTATCAATGGTCGTGTGCTATACCGAAAGTGTTTTCGGTGACATGGCCTCGGTTCCTTAAAGTTATTGTAAGGAGAAGAAGGAAATGTTGAAGAAGATTGGTTTGGGTCTTGCTTTTGTTGGCGCATTGATGATCACCGGTGTAGGCAGCATGGTAGTTAAGTCAGCAGTAGCAACCGAGAAGAAGGAAGAGAAGAAGGAAGAGAAGAAGGAAGAAAAGAAGTAATTTACTTACCTGTTATGAAGCAGGGATGTTATACCGGGAGCGTTCCTGGTGGCTTGGCTTCGGTTCCTTAAAGGTGCAAGGAGAAGAAGGAAATGTTGAAGAAGATTGGTTTGGGTCTCGCTTTTGTTGGTGCATTGATGATCACTGGTGTAGGCAGCATGGTAGTTAAGTCAGCAGTAGCAACCGAGAAGAAGGAAGAGA
>CAYJPZ010000189.1:0-1776 GCA_964372185.1 uncultured candidatus Brocadiaceae bacterium | reverse complement strand
AGAAGGAAGAGAAGAAGAAGGAAGAAAAGAAGTAAGGTAGGCTGATAGGTTCACACCTGCGTACTTTCAAATTAAGAGTGTAAGGCCATTGCATGTTGCAATGGCCTTACTTCATTTTTATGTCTTGAATTAGTTTGTCGTAACGCTCTCTAAGATGCTTGATTTTTATGCATCTTTTATTATTCGAAACAATTGTTATGGTTATCTGTATATATTTTTTAGGTAAACAGGGTAATACCTTATCTGCCCACTCTATGATAGCCACACCGGTTCCGTAAATCAGCTCATCGCTCCCAATATCAAACATTTCCTGGGTATCTTTTAATCTATAGGCGTCAAAGTGATAGATGGGGATACGCCCCTCATATCTGTGCATCAGGGAGAAAGTAGGGCTTTTTACAGTACGTTTATCTGCTATTCCTAGTCCCTGAGCAATGCCTTTCACAAGGGTAGTTTTTCCCGCTCCCAGTTCTCCCACCAAAGCAATAACGTCTCCTGGCGTTAATAACGCGCCTAGCAGATTACCGAGCCGTAATGTTTGCTCAACATCTGTACTTTTAAAAATGAATTCTTTTTCTTCCACGAATAATAACTTTTTGCTTGTTTTATGATTTAAGATGCTCGTAGCCACGTGGTTTTATGCGACGTATCTTGCCGTCAGCGTATTTCATCCGAATGTCTTGGCCATTAACGATTTCTCCAATACACCGTATCCCCTCAAGCAAACCGGATGCAAAGATCCTTTTTGCCTGCCCCTTTGATAAGGTCAATAATAGTTCGTAATCCTCGCCGTCGGACAATGCATGATGAAGCGGCGTGTACCCGGTTTTTTTTGACAGTTCTATGGCCGCCTGAGAGATGGGGATGTGGTCTTCATGGAGAATTGCGCCTACGCGGCTTTCTTCCAAAATATGATTTAAATCTGCCGTTAACCCGTCGCTGATATCAATCATGGCGTGGATGGTGAAATTTTTATTTAAAAGGAGTCCCTCTTTTTGTCGAGGTTCAAAACAAAGATGTTTTCCAAGGATTGAGCCGCCTAGTTCCCCGGTTACCAAAATCACGTCTCCTGCCTTTGCGCCCGAGCGCCGGATGGGTTTTAGTCCCCCATCGCTTCCCAACACAGTGACATTGATACATAAGGGGCCACGGCCACTGATAGTGTCACCGCCTATAATCTCAATGTTGTATTTATCCGTGAGACTCCACATACCTTCGTAGAGTTCTTTTGCGTATTTTTCGGTGGTGTGGTTCGGAAAGCAAATGGAAATCACTGCAACCGTAGCCCGGCATCCCATCGCTGCCACGTCACTAATACTGCACGCAATGGCCTTCCTGCCGACGTTGCGAATAGCGCATTTTTTGAGGTCAAAGTGCGTGCCGTCTACCAGCATATCGGTGGTAATAAGGCATAGCTTATCCGGGGAAACATCTATCACTGCACAGTCATCGCCTATGCCGAGAAGGGTGCCTTTACGCCTTCTCTGCCGCTTTCGAATCCACTGTATAAATGAAAATTCGCCCATAAGGCGCCTTGTTATGGAAATGTGAGTAAAATTTGTAGGGTAAAACTATGGGGTATTTTTGAAAAAAGGGTAACAGTTCACACCGACGCCGAAAACGTTACATAAGGCCTTCGTCTACTGACCATACTATAGCATCCGTTAAAAATGAATGCAAAGCTAAAACGTAACTACTCAGGTCTGTCTCGCGCAAAGCCGCAAAGCGCAAAGAAAAGCACAAGCACTGAATTGATATAATCCTATAAGCCATTGA
>CAYJPZ010000188.1:0-7203 GCA_964372185.1 uncultured candidatus Brocadiaceae bacterium | reverse complement strand
TTTCACCTTTTGGTTGCGGCCAGAGGCCGCGCCAGGTCCATTCGTGGCTAAATTTAATAGTTTTCGTTCAAAGACCATATACTTCCTTGAATATTCCTCTATGCTAACAATTTTCATGCCAGCATTCCTTAATAGCGTCTTATTAAAATGCGTAACATATTTACAATATTATGCTTATATTAATTTTAAATTTGGAAATCGACGGAATTACCTGCGGAGAGAAAACGACGAAAAGGGGGTTTTTGCGAAAAACTTGCGGAATGGATGTAAAAATTGGTTTTTTGAATGGAAAAAATTTCGTTCCTATTCCCATTCTTTGACTTTGTACTCGATCTTCCTCGTCGATATGCCCAATATTTTTGCGGCGTCTTTTTTACTGCCCCGGGTCATTTGGAGCGTTTTTTGTATAATCTCTTTCTCCGCCTCTTTCAGCGAAAGCCCTATCGGGATCTTAACGACGGCAACGTCTTCCTTTTTGGAAACAATTGCTTCCGGGAGGTGGTCCATGGAGATGGCGCTATTCTTGCACAATACGACCGCCCTTTCAATAACATGTTCCAGCTCTCTTACGTTTCCAGGCCAGTAATAAGCGCAAAGGGCATTCACTACGTCCGGGGAAAGCCCTTCTATCTCTTTTTTATATTTTTTTGCGTACTTAACCACAAAAAAGTTGGATAATAAGGGGATATCCTCCTGTCTTTCCCGCAGCGGCGGTAAGTGAATGCTGACGACGTTCAGGCGATAAAACAAGTCTTCCCGGAACCGGCCTTCGGCGATTTCTTTTTCCAGATTTCGATTCGTAGCGGCGATCAGCCGCACGTCCACCTTCAGTGTCTTTTCGCCGCCCACCCGCTCAAACTCGCCTTTTTCCAGCACGCGAAGCAGCTTTACCTGCACCTTCAAACTCATTTCACCCACCTCATCCAGAAAAAGCGTGCCGTGATCGGCCATTTCGAACCTGCCTTTTCTTGTCTGGATCGCATCGGTAAAGGCCCCCTTCTCGTGGCCGAACAGTTCGCTTTCCAGCACCCCTTCCGACAGGGCAGCGCAATGAAGGGCAACGAACGGCATGCATGCCCTATCGCTTCGATAATGTATTGCATTTGCGACCAATTCCTTTCCCGTGCCGGTTTCTCCGGTAATGAGGACTGCGGCCATGCTGGAAGAGACGTCCCCGATCATCTTAAATATGCGATCCATCCCTGGGGAACTGCCAATGAGTTCGGAAAATTTATACTTGTCCTTCAATTTTTCCTTTAATATCAGGTTCTGAACGACCAACTGCTGCCTTTCCCACAGCTTCTCCAATACAATCTCCAGTTCCTCGACATTAAGTGGTTTTGTCAAATAATCATCTGCCCCGCACTTGATGGCGTCCACGGCCGTCTTAACGGAGCTATACGCCGTGATAACCACGATTGCCACCGGTTCATTCTTCTTTCTTATTTCCTGGATGAGGGATAATCCGCCCATGCCGGGCAGTTTCATGTCCGTTAGGATGATATCAAAACCCCTTTTCGACAGGAGATTCAACGCCTCATAGCCCGAAGAAGCCGTTGAAACGGCATAGCCGTCCTGGGTCAAAATCATCTTCAAACCGTCAAGGACGTCTTGATCATCGTCAACCAGCAATATTTTTGGTTTTATCATATTTGTCACGGTAGGTTGCCTGTTAATTTAAGCGGTTTGTAGCGCGAAGAGGTTCTTCACTCTCCATAAAAAAGCAACCATATTAAACTCCTACGGAGTTTCCCTGAGGAATTGAAGACTACTACTACAAATATTAAATCCCTACGGGATTTGTAACTTTAATCTGCAAGCGGTAAATACCGGTGTTTTCACAGAATATTGTTTCTTAATCGTGATTTTGCAACAACACTTGCTCCAGCGGAGCAAAATATTTATAGAACAAAGATAAGCGGACAACGGGAAACTCCATCGGAGTTTTATATTTAAACGTATAGGAATTTCAATGTAGGGACACGGTGCCCGTGTCCTTGCGTGTGAATACAAATCAGTTGCCGTAGGCCTAATTTAATTGTATAGAATTTAGCCAGGCACGGTTAAAACCGTGCCTGGCTTAACTCGCCGGTATCGTGATTACAAACTTGTTCCCTTTGGCTGAAGGTTCCAGGCTTATGGTTCCACCGTGGGCTTGGATAACATTCTGGGCGGTGGCAAGGCCTATTTTCGTGGCTCCATCCTTGTCTGTATAAAGCAGGTCAAATATTTTATTTTTACTATCTTCTGAGATGCAGGGTCCTTTGTGCTGACAAGAAATCCGGATTTCCTGCCCGATATGTTTTACCTCCACCCCCAGTTTTCCCCCATCCTTCATATCCTCCATCCCGTTCAGGAGGATATTCACGATCACCAGCTTCATTTTGTCCCTATCGACAACGATCCTGGGGGTATCTTTCGCAATATCCATCTCGAGATTAATTCCACTTAACAATGCCCGGTGAGAGAGCAGAGAAAAGGCATCCATCAAAATCTCGTTTATAGCGACCGGGCATTTATTCAACCTTCCCGATTTTGAAAAACGCGCGCACTCCTGGGCAAATTCACTCAACCGGCTAATGCCGCTTTGTACTGCCGTAACAATTTGAAAAATTTCCTGTTTTGCTTCGTTACTTATCCCGCAGAGGTTCTTTATTTCACGTTCAAGCATAAATACATGGATGTTTACGGCATTGAGAAAATTTTTGATTTCATGGGTCACTTCTGAGGCAAACGCGCCTAATGTTGAAACGGTTTTCATTTTAATTATCTCGTCCCAAAACCTTTTTTTCACATCGATGTCTTCCAGAATGGTAACGGTATGCGTAATTGTCCCTTCATCATCCTTGATAGCCGACGCGCTCGCCTCTACCCAACGTTCACTCCCGTCGCCCCGGCGGCAAATCAAGAATTCTCTGGCGTTTTGAGAAGACCTTCCGGTTAAAACGTCTACACATGGGCACAGTTTTTCCGCAAAAGACATCCCGGTAGCGGTGTGGCACCGAAAGAGGTCACCGCAATACTTGCCTACAATCTCCCCCTTCGGCCATTCGGTAATTTCCTCGCAGGCATGGTTGACAAACACAACGTTTCGGTTTGTATCCTGAATCATAATACCCTTGCATGCATGTTCCAGGGCTTGATTTAGGATGGACGGTATCACGTTACTATTACCCATAGTATCTTCAGGGATCATTTATCCCGCATTTCCCATATCCCATTCCACTCCGGGCCTGGTTGACTCTTTAAAAAATAGTCACACCTTTTAGCCATAACAGCGCCTATGCCCAGTCCATATTCGGAGGAAATTCTTTTAAAAATCTCCTTTGCGGCATCCCACTCCCTTCTGGAATATCTTGAATATGCCTCAGAATATTCCTTCGTGGAATGTTTTTTGATCTCAAAGCGAGGATCGTTGTCGATAAGGAGTTCGAAGAGGGTGGTTGGTTCCCGGAAGCCTTTTAATATAATCCGGTCAATAAAACGGTAAGAAAATCTGCTATCGGAATTAATATATTCCTCCGCGAATTTAAAAAACATGCCCGAAATCAAAACCCTGGCGTCATACAGACGGGAAACCCCTTCAATTCTGGCGGCTTTGTGGATGCATCTGCCAACGGCATGGTAACGTTTATCCAGTGGATAATAAACAAACGATGTTTCTCCCACGGCCAAGCCAAAACCAATGTCAATGCGGGGTTTGTATATGCCTACCCCCGGAGAATCGTTGTATATACGCATCCGCTTTGTCAGCCGGTATATATTCTCCAGGATATACTTTGCGTTGTCTTCAGGGAAGATGCCCATCACACCATCGCCATATATCTCCGCATAGGTGTTTTCATGTCCCAGGTACAGTTCCTTGTAAGAGGTTTCATGAACGTCGAGCATAAACTCTTCATAAGTAAACGTCTTCTGTGTGGCATCATCGCTGCTGCGATAGATACCTTGTTCATAATTTAACAAAATATCCGTAGAATCTCTGAGGTCGCAGAACAAGATGATCCTTTTTGTCTTACCCGCCGGGAATTTGGTTCCATTGTTTTCCATGATGTTTTACCTGCTTTTATCCTTTTTGTGTTCCTTTGATATGCTTTAATTCTATCAGTCTTTTCAAGGCATTCAAGGGAATTTAATTCTTGTGTGGTTTTGTGGGTTTTGATATGCTTTTACCGCAAGGTACGACGTAAGTACGGCATAAAATCAGCCAGTTTGGCAAACAGGGTAGGCATTCTACTAAGATTCCCGAAGGCTGGATGCTATATTCTTTCGCGCAAGACTGGCGTTGCCCGGATAATTGTTTCAATCCTCATCCAGCCCGAAGGCTGGATGCTATAAAATGGGACTGTTTAAAGCCTGACCCTCTGTACGTTTCAATCCTCATCCAGCCCGAAGGCTGGATGCTATTATAGAGTAAAACCGCATCATACCACACCCCGTCCGTTTCAATCCTCATCCAGCCCGAAGGCTGGATGCTATGATCGGCAAATAAGCATAAGCACCGGCCGTGATTCTGTTTCAATCCCCATCCAGCCCGAAGGCTGGATGCTATGGCGCCTCTTGGTACCTGTTTAATTTCAGATATTTATGTCCGCGTATTTGCGAACCACCCATTTTGGCGTCCATTTGTGACTGTTTATTAATAGCGCACCTCCTTTAAGATGAATTGTTAAAAACCCTTACACCATCCGCGAATCCCCCGGGGTTTTCGATGGGACAACAGGTTCGCGTTAAATAATCAAAGGTTCGTCAAAAAATACCGTCCGGTTAACGCCATACTCCTCCACATATTTATCCCGTGGCTCATGTAACCGGTAGAATCTCAGGCTGTCTTCTTTCGTATCAATTTCTTTTAATAAGTTATGCCGCAGGGTTTCGAACTGCGCCTGGTCCACCGAACATTCGAAGACGGATTTTTGCACCCTTTGCCCAAAGTTCTTACAAGCCTGGGCGACACGGCGAAGCCTTTTACGTCCTTGCTTTGTTTCCGTAGTAACGTCATAGGTAACAATTATCCACATAATACCCTCCCTGTACAATACCGTTTTTCCGCCTCTACGTATGTCCGCAATGCGAGTTCAAAAAGGGCGCGGGCACCGCGCCCCTACGTGTAGCAATTGTTATAATGATACCTATTCGCAAACCCACATACATAAAGTGAATTATTTCTACACAATCAGGAATACAAGACCGGTATATACGCCTCCATGTCCCCCCGCAAATGCCTCGCTAAAAGCCTTGCCTGCACATGCGGGATCAGGCCGAAGGGTACCTTTTCCTCCAGGAGCGGATGGGTAAACTCCTCCTGCTTCCGTTTCTGGTACGCAACCACAACGGTCTTCCTCCCCGCGTCATTCAGATACACCGCGCCCCCTGTTCTTTCCTCAAAATCCTTACCGGTAATCTGCCGGAGATTGATGAGGGTAAGCGTCAGCCTGTCTGCCAGCGCCGAACGCAACTCCTCCATGAGGTCAAGGCCGAGCGCCGGACGCCCCGGCCTTACGGCGTGCAGGAACCCCATCTGGGGATCAAGCCCCACGCCCTCTAATGCCGACACACAGTCGTTCAGGAGCAGGGTGTAAAGGAACGATAAGAGGGCGTTCATAGGGTCTCCCGGCGGACGCCGCGTCCTCCCTTTCATAAGGAAGGTATCACGGTTTTCCTTGACCATCGTATCAAATACCTGAAAATAGGCGCTTGCGGACACGCCCTCAAACCCCCTGGTTTCGTCAACGTTGGCGCTATTCTTCAGGTTGTGGATCGCGTCGGAAAGGACGTTGGCCGCATGCCTCAATCCGGCCTCTATCCCGCCGTCGTTTGACTCCCTTGCGCCACGCAAGAGGATTTGCCGTGAGTTTTGCAGTTTTGCGGCGACGATGCTCTTGGCGATGGACGCGGCCATCTGCGCGTCCCTTACGGCCTCAAACTGTGCCTGCCGGAGCAGAACGTTGCCCGTCGTTTTGCCGACGACCCAGGCGAGAAACCTCCCGTTTGCGTCAAGAAATACGATGGACTTGCCGTTTTCCGTGCAGTGGTGCATAAGAAACGGACTCATCATCACGTTGCCAAAGGTAAATACCGCGCCCAAATGATGAAGGGGCGCCTGAAGCTGTGTCTTGCCCGACACTTCAACCTTGACCGTTTCGTGGTCAAGGGTAAGATAAGCGCCTTGTGTCATTACGTAAAGCGTGTTCAAAAGCTGTTTCATATTTTTTCCTCCATGCGTTATTCGTCGCTGGAAGCACCGACTCCGTTGTTTCAGCGCCTCTTTTCCTGATTGCGCATCCGATAGAGCCTCTCAGTAAACCCGCCTTCTTTCAGAAATGCCTTTCCCAATGCCCGTAATTGTTGGTCAAGCAGGTAGCAGGTAGCTTGTCTGGTGGATCAGGCAGACCATAGTGTTTGCGGCAACTTCGGGCGGGCCTTGCTCGATATAAGTCTTATAAGTCAAATAAGACCTATTTTTCTGATAACAGAGCTTTCTGACTTCATTAGCTCCCGGATGGTCCTTTGTCCAAAGAAGCAGCCTTTTTTGCCGCAGATAATCCTGGAAATTAAGGAGCAGTTCTTCAAGGCTAGCCCGCGCCACGCCAACGAGTTTGAGTTCGGTTTTTTTGGACGTGCCTGATGCCATGCTGCCTTCAGCAATGTTTTGTTTGCCGCTGCGGGCGGCCTGCACCATCTGGTCGTGGGTGCGTGAGCGGCGGTCAATGAAGCGGTTGCAAAATATTATTGTGGCGTCATAGATAATCTCCGCCATTTGATAAGATTGTAGTTCCCGATACCCGCCGTGCGACGGGATAAGTTGTGGGATTTTTTTCCGATCAGTCATAGCATGTCCCCCTTTTTCTATCATTGATGCAAATAGCCAAACCACCGGATAATTCCTTGGTAGCGTAGAAAAAAGGAAACCTGAATAAAGAGCTTTTCAGGCACAAATTAGACGCTATCCCTATTTATTCCCAACATAATTTGTTTGAAGAGTAAAAGAGCCTACTCATCAAGTAGGTTTGGTTGTGCAAGGCGAACTCAATCCTAAACCGAAACCACAGATTCCACAAAAATATTTACATAAATCTGTGAAACCTGTGGTTTAAAATTTTTTATTGATTTGAGGCTTTACCTTGTTAACCATTGGCGGCAGTTTCGTAGGTTGGGTTGAGTGAACAGACTGGGTCAAATGAAAAACCTCTATTTTCATTC
>CAYJPZ010000187.1:0-7214 GCA_964372185.1 uncultured candidatus Brocadiaceae bacterium | reverse complement strand
ACCTAAAGGTTCGCCCTACGTGTGCAATAAAGGCTACTTAAAATGTTTCATCACCATACTGGCCACACCCGCAAGTACCATATAAGTTACAATGCCAATAATAAGCGCCTTTACAAAACCACACCTGGGCAATAGGAAAATAAGGCACAGGACGTAAACAATCCACGGCGGCGTCATCAGGAGCAGTCCTTTGGCATAGTTTACCGTTGGCGTATATCCCGACGTGCGGTAAATCATGGAAAAAGTCAACACCGTCATCGTCGGAAAGGTTGCCACAAAGGCAGCCAGCAAACCCTTTCCCTGAGAGCCTATCAGGGAAGCCACACTGACAATGGTGCCGCCCAGCAAAAAATTAATCAAAAAACCCTTTAGTGTCACCATGGTTAAAATTCATTCCCCATTACAGGCTTACTTTGCCACGTTACGGTAAAGTCATCAATCAGTTCCAGTTGTTTCCACACAAACTGCGTTTCGAAGGTTGTGTCATCCGGCAGTCCCTTTGATAAATCATAGCGCAGACCCATCGCCCTGCATTTGATAGTTACATTCCGGCGGCTGTCTGCGGTGGCCGTAACTTCTACAAAGTGATAGGCCGTTACCAGCCCCTGGCATTGAAAACCCTCCGTCAAAATCTGAGAGACGTTGCCTTCCACTCCACCCGTCAAATCGGCGCCGCCGCCTCCGGAGACGACGTACACGGGCGTCCGGATGCCCCCCTTCTCATCCGTCTTGCAGATGCGCTGGTAGTTGTGGTCGTGTCCGCCGATAACCAGCAAAACGTTATTCCCGGGGTCATTGAAAACCTTTGCATAGCGATTTCGAAACTTTGCTTCTCTTGATGAACCGTGTAAAGCGCTTTCATTGCCGTGCAGCCCTATAGAATAAGGCGGGTAATGAGCAAGGACGACCTTTGGGCCGTCAACCCGTTTTAATTCATTTAAAAACCATTTGAATTGGTCTTCATCGTCAGGCAATGAGGAATTCAGCGCGATAAACTGCATCTCCATGCCGTCAATTTGTTTGACAAAAGAGTACCAGGATTGCTTCGGTTTCAAACGGTCAAATATAGTATTCAGGTATGAACTGTACGGATCGTCCAATTTGCCTTTGAACGCTTCAAACAGGACGTACCGGCTCCTTGCCTTTATTAACGCCTCTATGCCCCCCAACTTTTCACTAATCACAACTTCATGATTACCGATAACCGGGTAGAGGGGTATCCTTTTATCCCCCGCATAGTTATTGATAACTACCGTTAAGAATTTTTCAAATTCGTTGTTATACACCATATCGCCTGAAAATAAAACGAAGTCGGGGTTCAACTCCCGTATAACCTTTGCTATCGCATTGTGCTTCGTTTGCGGTTTATCCACCGTATCGCCATTCCGGCGGGTATCTCCGTAGGCGATGAAGTGCAAAGTCCCTGCGTATAGTTTTAAGGAAAAGAGGCAGAGAATTATCAGGAAACACGGCAGCAACAGATGTATCTTTAATAGTTTTTTACGCATGTTATTGTCCTTAAATAAATATCGTTAAATTCTTTGTTGTCCCTCATTATTCTATACATAATTTTCACCCGGCCACATTCCTGGTGGCACAGGTATCTTGCCTGTGCTTTTATATGTTCACACGGGGGGGGACACGGGCGCCGTGTCCCTACTCCCACACTTCATCGCGGGAATGCAACACCAGAACCCTTTGTGTCCCGTTACAACAACCTGTTGGTACAGATTACAAACCTACCGTAAAAATAATATTATAGCAGAAGTGCTCAATAAGCAAATACAATAGTATGGGTTTGCGGTTGGGTTTCAAGTTGTTTTGAACAAACATAACCCGAACGGGCGACATTCGATATTGAGGTTCCTCTGCAACCAAAAGTTTGACATTACGGTTTTCTTTGACAAACACCTTTGATAAAGATAGAATTCATACCGTGAAGAAAAAACATCAAAACCAAAAAAAATATCTTACCTCCTTTGACAGCCGGGCATTTCCCCATGTATTTACCGACGTCCTGATCATTGGAAGCGGTGTGGCCGGTCTTAGCGCTGCGATACAGGCTGCAAGGAGCGGCTCCGTGCTGGTGGTTACAAAAGACAAGCTTGATGAGAATAACACGACATACGCGCAGGGCGGCATCGCCGTGGCGCTGGCGGACAAAGACACCGTAGCAAAACATACCAAAGACACCCTTGATGCCGGTCAACGTCTCTGTAATGCCTCAGTAGTAAAAACCATTGTAAGCGAAGGCCCCAGCCGGGTGAATGACTTGATCGAATGGGGCGCAAAATTCGACCGTGAGGACAGCAAGTTAATCTTTACCAAGGAAGGCGGACATCAGTTTCCCCGCATCATCCGCGCTCAGGGCGATTCTACGGGCAGGGAAGTGGAAAGCACCCTTATCCGCGTGGTGAAAGAAAACAGGAACATTAAAACCTTTGAACATACCTTTGCCATTGACCTTATCACGAAAGATGGTGTCTGCCATGGCGTTATTACCTGGCACGCGAAAAGGGGATATGTGTTAATTTGGGCCAAGCGGACGATCCTGGCTGCCGGTGGGTGTGGGCAGGTTTACCGGGAAACGACCAATCCAGACGTTGCTACGGGCGACGGGATTGCCATGGCTTATCGCGCCGGCGCCGTCCTCCAGGACATGGAATTTGTCCAGTTCCACCCCACAACCCTTTACATTGCCGGTGCCGTGCGATTCCTGATCACCGAAACTGTGCGCGGAGAAGGCGGAATATTGAGAAACAGCAAAGGGGCACGATTTATGCCCGACTATCATCCGCAAGCGGAACTGGCGCCCAGAGACGTTGTCAGCCAGAGTATTTTGAAGGAAATGCGGAAGACCGGACATACGTGCGTGTACCTCGACGTCCGCCACATTCCACAAGAACGGTTGTATACCCGCTTCCCCAAGATCAGGGAAATCTGCGCCTCGTTTGGGATCGATATTGCCGGGGATTTAATTCCGGTGCGGCCCAGCGCCCATTATATGATCGGCGGGGTCAAGGTAGATCGTTTCTGTAAAACGGTCGTCAAGCATCTCTACGCGTGCGGAGAGACGTCATGCACGGGGATGCACGGGGCGAACAGGCTTGGCAGTAATTCTCTTCTCGAAGGGTTGGTAACCGGTTGTACCGCAGGGATTGACGCATGCAAGTCTATACGAAGGGCGAAACGGGAACAGGTGCCTTATACCGTTCAAGAGACGCTTGGTTTGTCGAAGATTAGCTGGTTGGACCTAAACGATATCAGAAATTCTCTCAAAAGCCTTATGTGGAGAGACGCCGGAATAGAGCGGGACGAGATGCGCCTGCTTGAGGCGGAAGAAATGATACAAATGTGGTGCAGTTACGTTTTAGACAAGGAGTTTTCCCATCCGGCCGGGTGGGAATTGCAGAACATGTTGTTGGTCTCCGGCCTTATTGTGTCAGCAGCCCGGAAACGCAAGGAATCCCGCGGCGTACACCATCGCACCGATTATCCCACAATGGATAATACCCACTGGAAAAAGCACATCGTATCAGGCCGTTAAACACACATCTGCACGAATAAAAATCATCCGGCAGGTTAACGGTTGAGTGGCTTAACCCATCCCTTTGAAGGTGGCAAAGCCACCTACAAAAGTTACCTATTCCTCTAAGTTGGAATGTATTTAAGCAGATATTTATAATATGGTTCTCGTAGCACTTTCGCTATTAACCCCAGCCTTTAGGCTGGGGTTCACGACGTCCACGGAAATGGGCTTTAGCCCTGATGGTAATGGATGAAGGCTTGGTATTCATTAACGTTATGATATTAAGAACATGACCGAAGCGAGAAGAAAGCCACGTTGCGTGCCGTCAGGGCTAAAGCCCGGATAGGGGCGGACTGGCGCCCCAGCCTGAAGGCTGGGGTTAATGAACGGCTGTTCGTGGATGACGCTGTATCGCTTGTGTCCAAGTACTTCGGTCATTACTCAGTCTTTAGGCCGGGGTTCTTGGTGGATATCTTGAAATCTGTGCGTTCCGTATTCCGTGTGTTCCGTGGTTTTAACGGTTTTTGAAAACCGGAATCCATACCTCACCACTCCTTTTCTATACAAGCGGTTCTCTCTGCCAACGTACCGTAAATGCCGTCATTATAACCACGGAACACACGGAAGCTGTGTGGCTGGACAGACTGTAATCCCTTTCGTAACCGTGGGCAAAAAGGAAGATGATTTGGTTGCGGCGTAGACGCGCTAGGATTTTTCCTTCTGTTTCGTATGGTAAATGCTATTCATCAGGTCATCAAAGTGAAAAGGCTTGGGTACGACGTTCACGGAATACTTTTCGATAAATTCTTTAGATTCAGGAGAAAGGACGTCACCGGTAGTCAGTATTACCCTGCTTTTCAGGACAGGCTTATAGGTTGCCATCCATTCATACAACTGCATGCCGGTCATTTCACCCGGCATCTTTAAATCCATAATAACGATGTCAAAAGGTTCCTTCTGGAGTATCTGCCTTGCGTCGGTGGTATTGTATGCCGCCTTCACCTGACAACCCTTATTTGCCAGTAACTCACAGCAAGATTCGGCAATGTTCACGTCATCTTCAACGATTAACAGGCACAAACCCTTCAAATCGTGGTTTTCCCCGGCAGCAAGCGGTTTCGTTTCCGGGATTGTTTGCGTTCTGATAGGAAGCGTAATGGTAAACATCGCGCCTCTTTTGCTCGTGCTTCCAACAATCGTTCCGCCGTGTTCCTTTATAATCCCGTGGCTTACCGCAAGTCCCAAACCGGTGCCTTTTCCTATCTCTTTTGTGGTATAAAAGGGGGTAAACAATTTCTCCGGCTTCTCAATGCCGGGGCCATTATCCTCAATTTCGATGAAGATTTGTCCCCCTCTTTGAAAGGTGCGGAGCGATAGGATGCCTTTGCCGTGCGCAGCCTTCATAGCGTCGTGGGCATTATTAATAATGTTGATAAATACCTGCATAAGAGATACCCGGTCAACCGTAGTATGGGGTAACGTTGGGGAAAGCGCCTGTACCACTTCAATGTTGTCAACGCGCAGGTTGTTGGCTTTTAATTCAAGCGACTCCCGCAAAACGTCATTGACGCAAAGGTACTGCATGTTTCTAACGGATTTCCGCTTTGTCGCAAATTTGATCAAATTGTCAACGATGCGGGCGCAACGCTGTGACGCCTCCATAATCCGGCACAACCTGTCGGTCGCCTTCTTTGGAATACCCTCGTACGACATTAACAGCTCGCTGTAACTCATGATAACGGACAAGGGGTTGTTGAGCTCATGCGCCACCCCGGAAACCATGGTGCCGAGGCTGCTCAGCTTGTCGGCATGGACAAGCTGCTCCTTTAACAGGTTTTGTTCGGTAACGTCATGGCCAAATAAGTTGATGCTCGTAGTAACGCCTGATTCGTCTTTAAAATACGTAACGTCCCATAAAATATCGCGAATCTGATAATCCTTGCACATAAAGGGGATTGCAATCTGTGTTCCACAGGCGCCGTTCAATAAGGCCTCAATGTCATTAACTACCTCTTCTTTTTTATCAGGGGGTATAAATACATCGATTATTGGTCTTCCAAGTATTTGCTGCGGCGCATAACCAAATTTGCTTTCAATAGCGTGGTTTACAAACAAAATGTTGCCTTGCGCGGAAATGGTGATCACGTACACATTGGTGTTTTGTATCAACGTATCCAAAAATTTCTTTTGGTTGAACATCCCTTTTTCAGCTTCGCGCAACTGTATTAACGCTGCTTTGTGCCCCGATATCTCCGCTTGCAGTTCCTCGTTTGCCTTCGTTACCGCCGCCGTTCGTTCCGCTACGCGGCGCTCCAGCGATTCGTTGAGCTTCCGTAATTCGTTTTCCGTCCACATATATTCGGTAATCTTTCCCGAAAGCCTTTCGCTCATAAGGTTAAGGCTGTTGGCCAAAATACCCACCTCGTCATTTCGGTCTACCGTCAGACGGTAATCCAAATCTCCGGCGACAAGCCTTGCCGTTGCATCAGTCATATCCTGAATGGGTTTGTACGTTGAAATCACAAACTTAATTCCGGCGACAGACGTTACAATGATGCCGGCCATCCCAAAGAACAATGCGACAAAGCCCAAAGACTTTAAAGACGAAAAAGCCTTTGCCTTTTCAATTTCCGTCGAGAGTGTCCACCCATATTCCGGGACGTCAACGGAAACGCCAACAATAGGCGCGGCCTCGCGTCCGGCAGACCACACATTGGAGGCCTCTTTTGAAGAGATACCATTTGCAACATCAATACCCACCCTGTAAATCGTTATTGTCTTATGTCCATCGGTTAGATACATTGCGGCCATTTTCCCGATGACAAGGGGGCTTGCTATGCCTTCACCTAAAATCGCGGGGTTGTATGCATTAACGACGCCCCCTACCGGGGTTGTGTCTTGCGGGGAAAACACCGGAGCGGTCACGCTGATGCAACTTGCATCAAGGCCGGGGAAATCGCCGGGCTGATTAAGGGTTATTTCCCCACGGCGACTATCCGGGGCGCTGAGGAATGCCGTGCGGTCGGGTAAGTCCTGCCCCACCACCCGTTCATTGCTTGACCAAACAATTTTACCGCGTTTGTCAACCAGGAGTGTTGCTATGGGATGGTTGATGAGCGCTGTTGTATTTGCAGTAAAATATCGGTTTAATTCGACGGCTGTATTTTTAGATAAATCCGTGCCCTGGACAAGATTTTCTAAGGTTTTTCTTATAAAATCATCGGATGAAGACTCCAGCGTTTGCGACTTTAGGGTTTTAACGGAGGATAGGAGGCACAGCGCCCTTGCCCCTGTAGCCGCCTTCATGTTTTCCTGTATCTGTTGTATGAGAACGCTTCTGGCGTAAAAGTAATAGAGTGAGGTAACGGTAGCAATTGGTATGAATGAAATACAGAGCGCAAACAAAAACAATCGCCCCTTAATTGATAGGAACCCGCCCACTTTCCGATACTCCTTACGCTATTTTTGATTATTTAACGAGGCGAAGCCTCAGACCGATAAAAAGAAACTGAAACCACAGATTGCACAGATTTTGCAGATAATACATGGTCACAAATTCACATAAACAGGCGCGGACAAACAGTGTTTGCTCATATCACCTGATATTCCGCACAAAATAACGCATTCCCCTGTAGAGCGAAGAGCCTCTTCGCTCTACAACAGGCCCGAAGGGCAGAAAGGATAT
>CAYJPZ010000186.1:0-7317 GCA_964372185.1 uncultured candidatus Brocadiaceae bacterium | reverse complement strand
CTGGCTATATTCTTTCTGCCCTTCGGGCCTGTTGTAGAGCGAAGAAGCTCTTCGCCCTACATGAAAAAGCAGTCGCCGTAGGCGACCTGATTTAATGTATAGGGATTTCAATGTAGGGACACGGCGCCCGTGTCCTTGCGTGTGAATACAAATCAGTCGCCGAAGGCCTAATTAAAAAGAGTAAAATGCACCCCTTAAGACACTACAAAACACAGAGCCGCGACTTCAACTCTTCATAAAATACCGCGTAACTTTCCGAATAATCTATGGGTACCTCTATGAGATGCACACCGGGTGAATGTAAGCAATCCCTGATGGTATGGCTGAGGCGTTCCGCACTCGTTACCCTGTGTCCGTGCGCGCCGAAGCACCCGGCAAATTTTACGAAATCGGGATTTCCATAGTCAAGGCCGAAGCTTTGCAACCCCATCCCCTCCTGTTTCCACTTTATCATGCCGAGGGCGTCGTCCCGAAGCACGAGGATGCAGAGATCAATCTTCAGTCTCACGGCCGTCTCAAGCTCGTGCGAATTCATCATAAAACCACCGTCACCGCAGATAGCCAGTATTTTTTTATCCTTGTTCACCAACCGTACCGCTATTGCTGAAGGAAGGCCGGCGCCCATCGTAGCAAGGGCATTATCAAGCAACACGGTGTTGGGTTCGTACGCCTTGTAGTTTCGTGCGAACCATATTTTGTACAGCCCGTTGTCAAGGGCAATAGTGCCGTCCGGCGGCATTGCGGCACGTACGTCCGCAACGAGCCTTTGCGGAATGACCGGAAACCGGTTGTCCGCACCCCTGTCATGAAGATGGGTTTCTACATCCTGTTTCACCCGTTGATAATAGCCGAAGTCCCAATTGGGCGATTTCACGATTTTTTCTTTTATCTTCCGGATCGTGTCCGTTATGTCACCGACAAGCTCATGCTGGGGGAAATAGACGTCATCTACCTGAGCGGAGGAGAAGTTTACGTGAATTACCTGTAAACCGCCGGGTTCCATGATAAAAGGCGGTTTTTCAATAACGTCATGGCCGACGTTGATTATGAGGTCTGCCCGTTCTATGGCGCAGTGTATGTAGTCCTGCGAAGAGATGGCGGCTGTACCCAAAAAGGCGGGGTGCCTTTCGTCTATGACCCCTTTGCCCATCTGTGTGTTGAAAAAGTGGATGCCCGTCGCGTCTACCAACTCTCTCAGCGTCCTCGACGTGTGCTTCCGGTTGGCCGCAGCTCCGATAAGGAGCAGGGGGCGCTTTGCGTCACGGATCATCTGTACGGCCGTGTCGATGGCCCTTTCATTGGCAGTCGGGCGGCGTATTTTCATGATGTGGAACGGTTTGTTTTTTGTATCTTCGCGCGCAACGTCTTCCGGAAGCTCCAGGTGTACGGCGCCCGGACGTTCTTCCTCGGCAAGCCTGACCGCCTCACGGACGAGGCTCGGTATGTTGTTTCCGTTCACAATCTGTTTGGTAAACTTTGTCAGCGGCCGCATCATCTCAACGACGTTTACTATCTGAAACTTCCCCTGCTTGCTGATTTTGATAGGCTTCTGGCCCGTAATCATCATCATGGGCATGCCGCCGAGTTGGGCGTATGCCGCCGCAGTGACCAGATTGGTAGCCCCCGGACCGAGGGTGGAGAGGCAGACGCCGGCCTTGCCGGTCAACCGTCCGTAAGTCGCCGCCATAAAACCGGCCGATTGCTCATGTCTGGTTAAAATGAATTTGATTTTTGAGGCGCGCAGGGATTCGAGAAAGTCGAGGTTCTCCTCTCCGGGTATGCCGAAAATATACTCTACCCCTTCATTCTCAAGCGCCTTTACGAGCAGATCTGATGCTTTCATAAATTTAAGACTCCTGTACTGAACTTCGATATTTACCTTAAACCGCTTAAACAGTTCAAACGGTTCAAACCGTTTAAACCGGCTACGTTTTTTAGCAATACCTTTGACGCTGCCTTTCCCTTTTGATAACATGTCAGAGGCCGATTGGCACGACAACGACTACTTGCAATAATAGTATTACTCTGTAAAAACTTCTTTTTTTTGTAAATTTTTCTTCGTGTCCCAATAATAATTCGTGAAAATTCGTGTAATTCGTGTCTTTGTGGTTAAGCTCTTTTTGGTTGCGGCTTTGCTGCGGTATGGCATACTCCAACTTTAGATGAAATTGACTCGTTTGTCAAAAAAATTGTATCTATAACATCCTTTGTAAAAAGACAATTCCTTTATCATTCATTTTCCATAAACCGGTAAAACATGCGTGAAAAACGATCTCTTTTTAAGGCACGGTTACAGCAAGGTAGTGGCCACAATAGTAATCGTGTGCAAACAACCATTACCCGATACGGACGACTGCTTTTCGCCCTGGCCATAGTCGCCATGGCGTCGCAGTACGCCTCCCGGATATTTAGCTTCTTTGCCCATAGCCCCGAGGGTGATCATCTCACCATCTTCTTCGTAATCGCCGTAATGTTCGCCATGAGCTTTGTCATGTTTCATCTGGCCAACGGCACGGTATTGCCGTCTTTCGTACTGGCCGTAATTTTTGGCATGGCGGCAAAACCACTCTTTGCACCGGTAATTGAGGCCAGAGCCGTACTCGGCGCGCTTGTGGGTTTCGGAGCCACGTTGATTTTGTTTGGCGGCGGATTGGAAACGGCCTTTGATAACTTTCGCAAATTGTTCCTCAAGATTTTTTCGATTAGCTTTCTGGGTTTGCTTCTCACGGCATTTTTACTATCTCTATTCGCCTCCTGGATATCTGGTGCGCTTGGACATCCTTTGTCGCTGCCGGTTTGCTTGTTGCTGGGCGCGGTACTGGCGTCTACCGACCCGGCGGCAATCATCCCGGTAATTAAACGCCTTCGGTTCCATAATCGCTCTCTCAAAGACATTATTATATCAGAATCAGCCGTGACTGACGCAACCGGAACGCTGTTAACGTTGGCAATCTTGTCAGCAATTGGCAGTAAACTTAATATCGAAAACGTTATCGGTGGTTATTGGACTATTTTTTCAGCCGAAATCGGTTTGCAACTTGGCAGGCAGTTGATCTTTGGCATCTTGTTCGGTGTATGCGGCTACTTTTTGCTTGAGACGCTGACGAGCCTTAGAACCAATCACGATCGGGAACACGAGGCGGACTCCGCCTTTTTCTTGTTTATCCCAATTATCATTTTCACGCTGGCCCTTGCTTTAGGCGGCAGCGGATACCTGGCGGCTTTTATTGCAGGACTCATGTTTAACTTAAACGAAAGCCTGCACGAAACAGAGCGCTTTTTTAATCACATCATCGACGGTTTTTTCAAACCCGCCATCTTTTTGCTGTTAGGCGCCCAGGTTGATTTGCACCAAATGTTTGACTTCGCCTTAATCGGCATCGCCACCTCCATAGTGTTTATGGGCATTGTTCGACCTCTGTCGGTATTTATTTCCCTCGGCCCATTTGCCTTTTTCGGCAAGGGGCGGCCTACCTTGACGGACTTGTTGTTCATTTCTTTCATTCGGGAAACCGGCGCAATTCCAGCCGTCTTGCTGGTAACGATTGTGAGCATGGGCTTGCCGGATATGGAGGGCTTGGTTGCGGTGGGTATGTGGGTCATCCTCCTGACCCTTCTGATTGAACCGCCGCTCACGCCATGGATGGCGCATAAGTTGAAGGTGGCTATGGCTATGAGCGACGACGTTGATATTACTATTGCCGAAGGTCCCACGGTGGTACTGACTACCCGTGGTTACAGTTGGGTTGAACGGTTGCCAAAAGTGGTTGCCTGGGCAAAGAATCATGGCGTTGAACGTATCTTGTTGCTGCTGTGTTTGGAGAATAAATACGACCTTACCGTTGCGCACGGCATTGAGTTATCGGCGCAGGAGAAGTTCGCTGCCCTGAATCATGATTTGTGTGCTGCCGGTCACAAGCCCCTCAATTTAGCGTTTCTTTCCCGCAAAGGTTTTTTGGAGCAAAACATCCGTGAATTGGCCAAGCACGAGAAGCACATCGTGGCTATTTTTGTGGGTAGGAAGATGCTGGATTTTCGATTAGCAGAAATAAAAATGCTTCCCGTGCCTATGTATTTTATAGAATAGGGGTGGGAAATAGCCCACACGTGTTAAGTTAAGCGATTCTTGGTGTGGCATGGACAAACCCTGTTTGTCCACGACTGGAGCATTAACTGATGAATAATTGGTTTTTATACATGATCCGATGCAAACAGGGAAAACTATACACGGGTATTACCACCGATGTGGATAGAAGGTTTGCCGAACACGCCGGGAATGACAAAAAGGGCGCAAAGTCTTTACGGGGAAAGTCACCGTTAACCTTGGTTATGAAAAAGAAGATTGGAAGCAAGGGTAAGGCACTAAGGCTTGAGGCAAAGATAAAAAAACTGCCAAAGACCGAAAAAGAGCTGCTCGTCGAAGGTAAAATCAAGATTAAAGAATTATGGAAATAAAACAATGTTTAACGATAAAGAATATCTCCTGAAGATTGTTCGGACGCACATGCCGTTTGGAAAATACAAGGGACGCCTGCTGATTGATTTGCCGGAGGCATACATCGTCTGGTTTGCCCAGCAAGGGTTTCCCAAAGACGAAATAGGCAAAATGCTCGAATTTGTTTATGAAATAAAGTTGAACGGCCTGGAATACCTCTTGAATCCATTGCGCTGACCTAACGAATAGAAAATGCAAAGTAGGGACACGGTGCCCGTGTCCCTGCGTGTGAACAAAAAAGCCGCCGAAAGGCCAAATTAAATGTATCGGAATTTCAAAGTTAGGCCTGAAAGGCCGACAGGATATAGCGGGGGGTGAAGCCCCCTGTAAAGATTATGTTAAGTATCCTTTTCTGTCGCCCCTTCAGGGCTTGTTATATTATTCCATTTACCAGGGGCTTCACCCCTGGCTATGTGCTTTCTGCCCTTCGGGCCTGCTGTAGAGCGAACCTCTTGTATTTCCACGTTTAAGCATCGAAAGTCTGCCTTGTTTTGCTATAGCCACGAAAAAAACAAATAAAAACACTTGCATTTTTTAAAACTTATGCTTCAATGATTAGGTCTTGTTCATTTACTATACCTATAACATAAACAATCGGGTGTAAATATGGCACAAATCAACGTTGAGAAATACATAGCAGGTTACGGCAGGACAAAAGAAGCGGCTATCCCCATTTTACAGGCCATTCAGACCGATTACGGCTACCTTCCTCTGGACGTTTTGGGCAAGGTCTGCGAAGAATCGGAAATAACGAAGTCCCATCTTTACGGCGTAGCCACCTTTTATTCACAGTTCAAACTTACCCCCAAAGGCAAAAATGCCATTAAAATATGCAAAGGCACGGCTTGCCACGTAAAGGGCGCGGACGTCAGCATCGTGGCATTTAAGGATCAGTTGGGCATTAATATAGACCAGACTACAGAAAATGGCGAGTTTTCTCTGGAAACGGTGGCCTGTCTGGGATGTTGTTCTCTTGCCCCCGTAGTTATGATTAATGAAGACGTTTACGGCGGGCTGTCATCATCGAAAGTAAGGAGCACGTTAAAAAAATATGGGAAAGAATAATGGGCATATCCGATTCGTAGTAGGCTTAGGGAGCTGTGGCATTGCGGCCGGTGCCAAAGACCTTTATGAAGAATTGGCCGCAAAAATGAAAAGCCATCCTGCCGCCACGCTGACTCACACCTCGTGCAACGGCATGTGTTTTAAAGAACCCATCCTGGAAGTATTTTACCCCGACGGCAACCACCTGATGCTGGGAAACATCCACAAAAAAGACGTAGACAAGGTGCTTGAGCCGTTACTCACCCAGAAATCAGTAGACGAAAAATTCATTATTGAAAACTCCCTCCAACCGGACAAAGTAGAAAGCTTCCGGCTGAAACAACACAAAATTGTCTTGGAAAACTGTGGTGTTATTGACCCCGACGACATTGCGCCCTATTTAGAAAAAGGCGGCTACACGGCGCTGAAAAAGGTACTGACCTCCATGACCGCCGAACAGGTGATTGAGGAAATGAAGGCCTCCGGCCTGAGAGGCCGTGGCGGCGCGGGCTTCCCAACGGGTATGAAATGGCAGTTTGCCAGAAGCAGCCAGTCGGAAAAGAAATATATGATATGTAACGCCGATGAGGGCGATCCGGGCGCATTTATGGACCGCGCGGTGCTGGAAAGCGACCCCCACAGGGTCATCGAAGGGTTAATCATCGGGGGATACGCAATTGGCGCACACTACGGTTATATCTACGTGCGCGCCGAATATCCGCTGGCAATCAAGCGCCTGAAAATAGCCATTACCCAGGCCACGGAAAGAAACCTCCTGGGCGACAACATCCTCAAAAGCAACTTCTCATTTCACTTAAAAATCAAAGAAGGCGCTGGCGCATTTGTGTGCGGCGAAGAAACGGCGCTTATCGCATCCATAGAAGGCGAGCGGGGAAATCCCCGGCTAAGGCCACCCTTCCCGGCCGTATCGGGGCTGTGGAAACACCCCACCAATATTAACAACGTAGAAACCCTGGCCTCTGTCCCCTGGATCATCAACAACGGCTCCGCGGCCTACGCCGCTTACGGCACCGCGAAGAGCAAGGGTACGAAGGTATTCTCCGTAGCCGGAAAGATCGCCAAGGGCGGCCTCGTTGAAGTGGATATGGGCATCCCCCTGCGTGACATCATCTACACCATCGGTGGAGGCACCTCTTCGGGCAAACCCTTTAAGGCCGTTCAATTGGGCGGGCCGTCAGGCGGTTGTATCCCGGAAAGATTACTCGATACACCCGTGGATTACGAAAGCATCGCTGCAACGGGCGCAATTATGGGTTCCGGCGGTATGGTGGTCATGGACGCCGATACCTGTATCGTGGACGTGGCCAAGTTCTTCCTCACCTTTACCCAGAAGGAATCCTGCGGAAAATGCACCTTCTGCCGTGTGGGTACCACCCGGTTGCTGGAGATATTGGAAAGAATCGCGGCAGGCAAAGGCGCTATGGAAGACCTTGATAAACTCGCAGACCTTTCCGTAAAAGTCAAAGACCTCTCCCTGTGCGGATTGGGCAAGACAGCCCCAAATCCCATCATTACGACGATCAAATATTTCAGAGACGAATACGAAGAACACATTAAAGACAAAAAGTGCAGGGCGGGCGTCTGCAAAGACCTGATCAACTTCGCAGTCGTTGAAAAGGACTGCACGGGCTGCCATGCCTGCTTCAAGAACTGCCCGGTCAAGGCCATTTCAGGCACGGCCAAGGCGGTGCACCATATTGATCAGAAAATCTGTATTAAGTGTGGAATGTGTTATGAAGTTTGTAAATATCATGCTA
>CAYJPZ010000185.1:2049-7331 GCA_964372185.1 uncultured candidatus Brocadiaceae bacterium | reverse complement strand
GCTTCACCCCTGGCTATAAACTTTCTGCCCTTCGGGCCTGTTGTAGGGCGACCCTTTAGGGTTGCCACCTCTGGGTACGTGTTCAAACAGTAGCAAGGCTGAAGCCTTACCCTACGTACTAAACAGGTAAAAGCCACCGAATACCTAATTTAACGTATAGGAAATTCAAAACGGCAATGTAGGGACGCATTGCAATGCGTCTCTATACCTTTGAAAAGTCGCCGAATGCCTAATTAAATAGTACGAATCCTCATACAGCGAGAAACTGGAGTTTGGGAACGGGTCGAAGAAAACGCCATACTATTTCCCGGAAAGGTTAAGTCATTGGTATTGTTCAAATCAATCAGAAGCAAATTGCTCTTCTTCTGCCTCAGCCTTTCGCTGATACCCATTGCGGTCATCACGGTCGTTTATTGTGTTAAGGGTTACACCGTACTAAGAATGCATCAGGTAGGCGAGTTGTCTTTGATTGCTGAATCGAAAAAGACTCATCTGCATACCGCGATAAATGCAGAAAAGGGGCGAACCATTGATTTTAGTTCAGATGGTTTTATAAGAGACACGCTGGAAAAAATAAACGAAGATAATCGCAACCGGGATAGGTTAATAAAATCCTTAAACCACCATTTAACAAAAAATAAAAGACCATTAGACCCTTATGTTTCCGATATTGCCGTGCTGAACTCTATCGGCATTGTCGTTGCCTCGACAAATCAACGGTGGATTGGCCAGAGTTATGCCGGCACCCTGCTTTTTACGAAAGGGATGGAGGCCTCGTATGGAAACGCCACGGTTCATCAACCGTTGTCTTGCGTGTTTAGCAAGAAAAACAGCATTTATATTACGGCGCCCCTTACCTCCCGGAGGTCTGCAAGCGCGGAGAAGCTTGGCATTATTATAAACTGCTATGATTTGGCTATTTTACATGACGTGATGAAAACAGACGTAAAAATGGGGGCGACAGGGGAGGTCTATCTGGTAAACAGGGAAAAAAGGATGCTTACCCCGTCCCGTTTTCTTGAACATGCGCCGCTGAATCTGATAGTTGATACAAAACCCGTTCAAATGGCAATAACGTCCGGGCTGGAAATGACAGGCATATACCCTGATTACCGGGGTGTGCCGGTTGTCGGTGTGTCCATTATTATACCGGAATATGAATGGCTCATGTTGGCCGAAGTGGACAAGTCAGAGTTGTTTGCCCCGTTAACCTCGCTTGGCGTGGTTGTATTTGTTGTGAGCGCTATCTGCGTCGTAATGGTTGTTGTGGCAGGATCCCTGTATTCATTATCTATTTCAAGACCGATTAACCGATTAAGGCTTACGACACAAAGAATTGCATCAGGCGAGCTGTGGCGGCGGGTTCGAATGGATAGCCAGGATGAAATCGGTGAGCTTGCAACCAGTTTTAATACGATGACGGACAAACTCCACACGGCTATTGACGAGGCAAATCGCGCAAATGAGGCAAAATCCTTGTTTCTCTCAAGTATGAGCCATGAATTAAGGACACCTATGAATTCAATACTCGGATTTGCACAAGTACTCAAAAATGATCCTCATGTTCCTCTAACGGAGTCGCAACGCCAGTCTGTGGGATTGATATTAAATTCCGGAGACCATCTGCTGGAGCTTATTAATGATATACTTGATCTTTCGCGTATAGAAACGGGCAGGCTTTCCGTATCACCCGAAATCATTTTGGTTGATTCCGTTATTGAAGAGGTTGTATCCATCATTAAATCTATTGCCGTGAAATATGGTGTAACGATAACCGACAAATTTGTCCAAAGCGGTGTGTATATCATGGCAGACCGCACACGATTAAAGCAGGTTATAACGAATTTACTGACAAATGCGGTAAAATATAATCGTAAAAATGGCTCGGTAATTGTGTCGTACGAGCTTCGGGACAACGATATGCTGCGTATAAAAGTTGAGGATACCGGCTACGGCATTCCGGCGGACAAACTTGGCCTGTTGTTTCAACCCTTCAACCGGCTTGGCAAAGAATTGACGAACATAGAGGGCACGGGCATCGGCCTGACTATTACAAGACGTCTGGTGGAGCTGATGGATGGTCATATTGGCGTTGAAAGTGTTGTTGAAAAGGGTACCACGTTTTATGTTGATTTTAAGAGGGTGCTGAAACCTGCCGTAGAAATGGATAAAATAGCAGAGAGTATTACTCTGCAGGAGTCTCAGAAGATAAAGAATAAAAAGAGCAGAACGATACTCTACGTAGAAGACAATCCTGCCAATCTTGTCCTCGTGCAGAGTATCCTCAAACGTCGCCCCCGGATTGAATTGTTGAGCGCGGTAAACGCGGAATCAGGGATAGAGATTGCCAGGGCAAAACGGCCTGACGTTATTTTAATGGATATAAACCTGCCGGGGATGAATGGATATGAGGCATTGCAGATATTACGGAATGGTGACGAAACGAAGACTATCCCTGTCGTCGCCGTAAGCGCTAATGCCATGGTAAAGGACCTCGAAAAGGGTAAGGTTGCCGGTTTTCTGAGCTATATTACCAAGCCCATCAATGTGAGTCATTTTCTACAAGTAGTGGACGACGTTTTGAAGGAGACGGAAAGATGATACCCAATCAAGAGGTTCTGGATGCAAGGATTTTGATCATGGATGATACCCAGGCCAACGTCACGATGCTTGAAAAAATGCTGGATAATGCCGGATATACCTCGGTGCTGGGTATTACGGACTCCCGTGAGGTGATGGGCATTTACGAAAGCTTTCAACCGGATATTGTCCTCCTCGACATAAACATGCCGCATCTTAACGGCTACCAGGTTATGGAAAAAATAAATGAAGTCAAAAAGGACGCGTACCTGCCCATACTCGTGCTTACCGCCCAGCATGATAGAGAAACCTGCTACAGCGCACTCAATCGGGGGGCTAAGGATTTCCTGACCAAACCCTTTGATCAGACAGAGGCGCTGATCAGAATCCAGAATATGTTAGAAACAAAATTTCTTCATAGGCAGGTAGCCTATCAAAATACCCTCTTGGAGCAAAAGGTTGAGGCTCGCACCCAGGAATTGCACAACTCGCGATTGGAGATCATTCGCCGCCTGAGTCTTGCCGCTGAATATAAAGACAGCCAGACCGGACTTCACATTATCCGTATGAGTAAGATGTGTGAATTAATCGGCAGGGCGTTAGGCTTGCCAAATCAAGAAACGGACTTGTTGCTCAACGCAAGCCCTATGCATGATATCGGGAAACTGGGGATACCGGACAATATCCTTTTGAAACCGGGCAAACTTGAACGGGATGAGTATGAAATTATAAAGACCCACACGCTGATTGGGGCTAAATTGCTGGATAATCCGTCGTCACATTTCATGTATATGGCAAGAGAAATCGCGCTGTCGCACCATGAGCGGTGGGATGGTGCCGGGTATCCGAGTAATTTAAAAGGTGCTGATATTCCATTGCCGGCCAGAATCGCTGCCCTGGCCGACTGCTTTGACGCATTAACGTCTGTGCGCTCATATAAAGAACAGTGGAATACGAACGACGCCGTAAAGTATGTCCAATCGAATAAAGGCTCACATTTTGACCCGGAATTGGTTGACGTATTTGACAAAATTACGGACGATATTATTGCTGTCAAGACGCAGAAGATTTAATTGATTCCGGCAGCGGAAAACTCGTTGCGCAACAGATTCTGGTCAAGGTTTTTTAAGTGAAAATACCGCTTGCAAAAAAAAGGCGACACGCGCCGGTGATTACCCTCCTGACGGACTTTGGAAGTCAGGATGCATATATTGGCATTATGAAGGGTGTTATCGTCGGTATCAATCCTTCAGCAACGGTTATTGATATCTGCCACGACGTCCAGCCCCAGGACGTCTTTGGCGGAGCCTATCTCCTCTCTACCGCCTATCACTATTTCCCGAAGGGGACGATCCATGTGGCGGTTGTCGATCCCGGTGTCGGGAGTAAAAGAGATATTGTATGTGTTGAATTCCGGGATTGTTTTTTTATTACTCCGGATAACGGCCTCCTTAGTTTTGTTATCCAGCAAGAATCGCCGCGTCGCATAGTCAGGGCTACAAATACCCGGTATTTCCTGTCATCACCCAGCAACACCTTTCACGGAAGGGATGTCATTGCCCCACTCGCGGCGTATATGTCGTTAGGTGTAAAATTGCAGCGCCTGGGTGACAAGATTGACCGGCTGGAACGGTTGAACATTTCCGCTCCCGTGACGGGGAAATCCGGCCAACTGGTCGGCGAGGTGATGCACATCGACCGGTTTGGCAACCTTATTACCAATATTACCAGAGACCATCTCCAGCAATGCGGTTTTAATCCCACACCTTCCGCCCCCTTTCTTCCTCAGTATGGGACGACAAAGAAGAAACCCGAAACCCGAAACTTGAAACTCGAAACGATTGTCGGAAAAGAAAGTATTATAGGTTTGTGCGCCTCATATATGGATGTAGGCAAGGGAAGGCCGCTGGCTATCATTGGCAGCATGGGATATCTGGAGATATCCGTCAATCAGGGGAACGCCCAAAAGTACTTCAAAGCAAGGAGAGAAAGTAAAGTAATGGTCAGAATAATAGCTTTGACTATCTAAACCGTATGTGGTATATTCCTTAGTACTTGCAACAGACTGTCGTGTGTCTGGAAGGCGGTCTGTTAAGCGACTTTTGTGTGACCCTTCACGATAAGGGTTTGTTCCGGTGATTGTTTAAGTGAAATCAACGTAATTTGTCCATTGTATGTCTCTGAAGAAATTGAAAAGGGAGGAAAAAAATGGTGAAGAGTAAAGATACAAATAAACTTGTATTGAGTTCCTTTTTCAAGATAATTACCATTGATGGAAAGGCAGAACAGGTAACAACCGGTGTAAGGAGGACGCTCTTTTTTGACGACGAGGAAAGTTTCCCGTTTTCCAGAATAAAAAAGGTAGAGGTTGCCACGGAAGAACTGGATTCAGCGCCAAGCAACTATATGAGATATTTAGTGTTGCTCCACCTGACCGACGGGAAAAAGGTGGTTGTGGATGAGGTTGGCGAGTCCTCAAGTCGCGGTGGTCTTAAGGAAATGAGAAATCTCGGTAAAAAGATCAGCGTGATTACTGGCAAAGAGCTTAAGATATCCGGTGAGTAGCTTTGCTGGTTTTAACGTATAGGAATTCTCTCGTTGTTCGATATTCATTATTCGTTACACGGTTTCTCTCATTCCTAAGTTGGAGCATGGGAACGAGGAGACTGAAAATACGTAAAAACAAGTTAGCGCTTATGGGG
>CAYJPZ010000185.1:0-2039 GCA_964372185.1 uncultured candidatus Brocadiaceae bacterium | reverse complement strand
GGCTTCACCCCTGGCTATGTGCTTTCTGCCCTTCGGGCCTGTTGTAGAACGAAGAGGTTCTTCGCTCTCTTTATGAAAAGACACGGTTAAAGAACGAAGTAACACTTCGTTCTACAAGCGGAAGTTGCCGAAGACTTAATTTAGTATAGTCATTAGGGGGGGGAATCAATTATGAAATTGACAAAATGGTGGATAATCCCGGCCTGCATCGTGATAGCGATAGCGGGATTGCCGGCGACGTCAAGCGCTTTTGATATCAAATTGACACCGGAACAAATTAAAGAGGCTGCCGAATACGGCGCTAAGTATAAAGGAACCGCCGTCTTTGGAAGCGCGGTTGTAAAACAGGCATGCTTTGGCGATTATCCCAATGGTGAAGGGGGGATCGTCATGAGTAAGTATATACATACGGTAGTCATTTCCGCCATGATGAACCTAAAGGATAAAACCATTACGTCAGAGAAACTGAAGGAAATTGAGGAACTAACAACGCTTAAAGTGATTGTGGTTGTTTCCGAGGAAGAGGCAAAGACACCTGAGGACGTACAAATCATTTTGGCGCAGGGAACAAATAATATCCTGCCGCAAAAGACAGAGTTAGGGATGAAACGCAAGGATTATAAACAAAGCATTGATGGTATCTTTCAGCACGACAAAATTAATCCCGGGGCAAATACCACAATCATCGTCAGGACAAGAAAGGACGAAAAGCGGTATAAAATTGACTTTTCAGATATAAAATGATTGCCACTACCACCGAAAGGACATTTGGTCCGAAAAGGACGTTTAGAGACAAGTTATTCGATTATTCCTGTAAAAAGATAGGGAAGGAACGCACCAAGTTCTTTTTCAAGCTCTACGACCTCGGCAGGTTTGACCTTTTTGGCAAGCCCATTGGGGCAATCGGGGCGATAGACATCACCAACCGTTGTAACCTACGGTGCAAGCACTGCTACTTTTATGCGCATGATTACGAGGAAAAGCCGGAACTCAGCGATAATGAGTGGATAGAAAAGCTGGAGAGTTTGAAGGATACGGACTTTCCGTTTTATCAATGCTCATGGATTGGCGGGGAACCGTTGCTTCGGAAGGATTTGATAGAGCGCGGGATGAAATATTTTAAGTCAAATGTCGTTGCGACAAACGGCACGATAGAACTTCCCCCCTGGCCAGACGTCAACTTCTATATCTCCGTGGACGGCCTGAAGGATACGCATGATGCCATACGGGGCAAGGGGTGTCATGATAAGATTAAGAAGCACGCCAACAGGCCTGAACTTAAGATAATGGTGTCAATGGTCATTAACAAGCTGAATTATCAGGAGGTTGAGCGTTTCTTAGAAGAGTGGAAGGACGTTGGGGTAAAGGGATGCCTCTTTCAGATACACACCCCGATAAAAGGGTTAAAAAATGACGACCTTTGGCCCGGCTGGCAGTTGCGGGATGAGATTTTGGATAAACTGCTTGCACTGAAGGAGGAGAAATACGGAGATTTTATCGGTGTACCGAGTCTGGTGTTGAAGTTGATGAAGTCGGATAAGTGTAAAGAAATTACGAGAAACTGTCTATTCAAAAAGGTGGCCTTTTGCCTTGACCCCCATGGTCAAATTAAAAAACCCTGCATGATGGGTCCCCAGGCGGACTGTCTGCGATGTGGCTGCGTTTTGCCCTTTCACCTGTGGGCGCTTGATGACAAATGGCTTATGATGCGAGAGCTTTTTATGTCGATGAGACGCAAGGCGGGGAAAAGGATATTACGGTAGTTTCGCAGAGGAGTCTAATATCGAATATCGAACCATGAATAACGAATGTCGAAGGGTAGGGAATATTTGATATTACCCCCCCGCTTAACCGCTCATGTACGCAAATGAACGCTAATAGTCGAGATGACCAGCCGGGGGCGTTCGACAATCTTTTATTCTCTTTTGTTGTCGTTCATTTGCGGTTGAAGAAAGTGGGTAAAAATAGGAAACTTTATCATTCGAAATTCCTTGTTCGATATTCGTAATTCAATGTATAGGAATTTCAAACGTACGTAT
>CAYJPZ010000184.1:0-7464 GCA_964372185.1 uncultured candidatus Brocadiaceae bacterium | reverse complement strand
GGGGAGGTTTATATATGGATAAAACAAAAATGGCATATTTTAAAGAGGAAGATATTTTGCATATAGCGATCTCTGACGAAAGAGAATCAGATAGTGTTGAGTTAAGCCCAAATATTACAGCCGAATTGAATGAAAGCGGTGAATTAATCGGCATAGAGATATTAGAGGCGAGTTCTTTTCTGCGTGATTCTATATTAGAATCATCACAGGCGAAGATATTGAAATTAAAGAAACCGTATAACAAATCAATACAGCGGACACGGTAAAACGGTGCCGATGATTTCAGTCGTTAGTGCGATAATATAAAAAGGAGGAAAGTTATGTCTTTACTGCAAGATAAATTGCAATTGCCCGCGCCTTGTTATCATTTATTCATTGTTCAATAATTTCTCCAATCCTTCAAGTTCGTCTAAAAGGGAAGGCTCAGGTTGAGGAACGGGTATTTCTTCAGGGCCGGTCTGAACGCCGCCCAATGATGTGCAAGTCGCTGCGACTTCGGACTTATAAGTCGTATCGGGCTTATGGGTCAAATCCTTATTTTGCGCCGCTGGCGCGGGGGAAGACATCTCTTGCATCAGGTAGCCGGTTAGTGTGTGAATTGAGGGATATTTAAAAAGCACCGTCGAAGGAAACGGGCGTTTCAGGCTGGATTCAAGGCGGTTACGTAATTCCATTGAGGTGAGCGAATCCATGCCTGATTGAAAAAATCCACGATGCGCGTCCAACGGTTCCGACGATTGGTATCCGAGCGTTCCGGCAACCAGAGCGCTTATATGCCCCTGTAAAATGTCACGGTATTGATCGGCGGGAGCAGCATTGAGTCTTTGTAAAATCCCGGTTTTTTCCTGAACCTGCAGATCCTGGATGTCTACCACATTTTCCAAAAATGTCCGCTGAAAACCTTCCGGGAAGTTTTTGGTAAATTTTGGGAGATTCAATGGCATTACGCACGTCTGTGCGGTGTCCCTTTGCATCAGATACCCCAAAATCTTCAGCGCCTGCGCTGGTTGCAGGGTTTCTATTCCCTGCGCCCGCCATTGAGCCTCCCGTCTTTCACCAACGGCCTGTGCCATGCCCACCTTTTCCCAGGGTCCCCAATTGACGCTCAGCCCCGGAAGGCCGTGTCCCCTTCGATAACATGCCAGGGCGTCCAGAAAGGCATTTCCAGCCGCATAATTTCCCAGTCCGGTCTCGCCAAACAGGGAAAACGCCGATGAGAAGAGGACAAAGAAGTCTAACGGTAATTCCTCCGACAACACGTGCAGATGCCATGACCCTTTTACTTTGGGCGCAAACACCTTTTCAAAGAGCGGCCATTCCTGGTTTGCCAAAAGCCTGTCTTCAAACACACCGGCGCAGTGGATTATGCCCCTTAACGGCGGCATGGACTCTGCAACCCGTTGAAAAACCCCGGCAATCTGTTCGAAGTGAGACACGTCCGCCTGGAGCGCCGCAACCGCACACCCCGACAGCTCAAGCTCCTTTATCGTTTTTTCAGCAGAGGCAGAAGGGCTGGAACGCCCGACCAGCGCCAGATGTTTTGCCCCACGCTCCACCAACCACCGTGCGACCTTCAAGCCCACGCCACCAAGCCCTCCCGTAATCAGGTAGGCGCCGTCCGGCCTAAGCTGAAGAGGTTGCCGGTTTTCATTGGATTGCATGGCAAGGGAGAATCTAGCTACGCGCCGTTGCCTGCCATGAAAGGACAGAAAATGCTCTCTGTCCCCGGTTTTATGAGACCACATATCTTCGCAAAGCGCCGGTATTGTGTATTCGTCGTCTCCCGAATCAACGTCCGCCAGACGGCACTGAAGCCGTGGATACTCCCTTATAATCACCTTTCCCAAACCCCACAAAGGAGATTGGGCGACCCCGCTCTGATGGGTAATTGTATCCTGTGCGCCCTGCGTTATCAGCCAGAGGGACGCAACGTTGCTTTGCTGCGCATCCAGCGCTTGCACCAGGTTAAGCACGCTGCGGCACCCTAGTTCAGACGCCTTTTCAAGCGCGATGCTTGTGTTATTTTCAGAGTCGTCTTGCTCCAGGCTCCACAGGTGGGCAATACCGTCCAGGTGTGCATTCATGCCTGTTTCACCCAACAATGTAACAAAATCACCTTTGTTGCATGGGTCAATGGTGAATTCATGATCCGATAATGGTTGATACGATTTTCCGGGGAATACGAGTGTACACCGTGCGCCCCGCTCCTGTAGCAATGCCGCCAGCTTTTGCCCGGTTCCACGGGTATCGGAAAAAATAAGCCAATTCCTTTTCTTTTCGGCGTCAACCGGATTTTGCCGGGGATTCCGGGCGATAATTACGGCCTGCGGAAACAACCCGGAGCCGGCCTCCTGATGGGGAACAACCGCGGCAGATTGATGGAACCCCGTCTCTCTCAGTATCGTTTCCCATTGGGAGATGGAAAGTAGCGGGTGTGAAGGGCGCAACCGATAATCTGAAAAACGCCACCATCCCTCCAGTAGGCCAAAAATCAGGTCAACCCAGCGGCGTCGTCCGATTCCTTCGATAAGCAGCAGCATACCACCGGGCGACAGCAACTGCCTCACGTGCCGCAGGGTGTGCTGCATATCCCGTGTAGCGTGAAGGACGTTTGACGCAAGGATGATATCGTATTGCTGTGGTTGAAAACCCTGGGACGCGGGCGGTTGCTCGACGTCCAGCAAACGGTATTGCATGAACGGATACGCCTTGAATTTTTCCTTTGCCTTTGCCGTGAACAGCGCCGATACGTCCGTAAATACGTATTCTGCCGTATGCCCCGCCAGGACCGGGAGGAGGTGTGACGTCGTTCCGCCGGTGCCCGCCCCAATCTCTAAAATCCTCATTTTCTGGCCGGCCGGCATGTAGCTACCTATCCCCGAAATTGCCTGTTTAATCACGTTGTTCATAATGCCAAACGAGGGGGAATCCTGGTAAAGGGTTGTGGCCATGGCAACGTCCGCGTTGGGAAAGATCAACTGCGTCGGGTCGCATTCACCCCGCATAACCTTTGCCAGGTTAGCGCCGCAGCGGCCAAGTATGGTCAACTCCGCTTTTAGTTCCGGGTAATCATTGAGCAACGTCTCCTGGTACGGGCGGGGATTATGCACGTCGGGAACGCGGCGCACCCGCCAGCCATTGCCGTTTTGCTCCAGTATCCCTTCTTCCGCAAGCATCCCAAAGAGGTGGTTCAGCAATCTTTTGTGCTTATCGGCAATCGCCGTTTTGCTTGCCGCTTCCTCGGAAGAAAAAGATTGGCCTTCCCGGAATTCCCAGCCCATTTCCCGAAGGGCATGAAAAACGTAGGAGATGCTTAACGATTCGAGCTTTGATAACAGTTCCGGCCTTCCCTTTTGCGTATTTGCGCCTGAAGATTCAATCGCCGCCCTGACTACGTCGGGAGAGGGCATATACTCCGACGCCAGCTCCGTCTTTTGCAAGCCGGCGGGCTTCCAATCAATCCGGAAGAGCGGTTTGCTGCCCACGCTGGTTGTGGATTCCCCGTTACCCTGGTTAAACAGGGCATCCAGTATCCTGGGCATTAATTGCATTTCTTCCGTGGTAAATTTACCGGACTCTTCCTGTTGCCGGAGAATCTGTTCGGCATTTTGTTGGCGGGAAAGCCCGTCGCCGCCCTTTGATAAGAACTCTGTGTTTATCCAGTATCGTTTTCGCTGAAATGGGTAGGTGGGCAGTGCAACCCGGCAACGCGGGAAATGCCGGTCAAATCCGTCCCAATCGACAGCCGCCCCATTGACGTACAAACGTCCCAGGCTCTGCAGCAGTTGCTGCCAATCCGGTTTGCCCTCGTTCAGGCTGGAAAGCCAGAGAAAACGGCTATTGTCTTCGATCTTGCGTCCCATTCCCGATAAGACCGGCTTTGGGCCAATCTCCAAAAAGATTTCATACCCTTGCCGGAACAGCGTTGTCATGCCGGCAGCGAACCTTACCGGCGCCCTGATGTGGCGCACCCAATAGCCGGGCGTAGTGATTTCATCGCCCGCCTGACTACCGCTTAGGTTGGAAATAACAGGGATTTGTGGCGCTGAGTATGAAACCTCGCTGGCAACGAGTTCAAAATCAGATAACATCGGTTCCATAAGGGGAGAATGAAAGGCGTGGGAAACCTGCAAGGGAACGGACTTGATTCCATTCCTTTCCAGCGAGTCAATGACGGCCTTTAACGTATTACGCAGGCCGGAAATCACCAGCAGGCTGGCGCCATTGTACGCGGCGATGGAAACCTCTTTTGGGTAAGGGGCAATTGCCTTCACTACCGTTTCCTCATCCGCAAACACGGCCCACATGCCGCCCGTGCGCGGCAACGCCTGCATCAGACGGGCGCGTGCGGAAATGAGCTTCAAGCCGTCTTCCAGCGAGAACACCCCCGCTACGCACGCAGCCGCGTACTCGCCCACGCTATGCCCGATCACCGCGCCGGGTGTGACGCCCCAGGACTTCCATAATCCGGCAAGGGCGTATTCCAGGGAAAACATCGCGGGTTGCGTATATGCCGTCTCGTTCAAAAGCGTTGCTCCCTCATTCCCCGGATACAAGACCTCCATGAGCGGCTTTTCAAGATGCTTGTTCAGGATTTCTCCGCACCGGCACAATAAATCACGGAAAACGGGTTGCGTTTCAAAAAGGTGTTTTCCCATAGATCGGTATTGCGCCCCCTGCCCCGTGAAAAGAAAAGCGGCCTTTCGCGTTTTCTCTTCCCGCACAGCGCCGGAAATTACCTCATTGCTCTGTTGACCGGCCAGAAATATTTTTAGCCCTTCCCGCATTTTCGAAGGCGATTCGCCGATAAAGGCGAGGCGATGCGCAAAGTGAGAACGTCCGGTGTTCGCCGTATAACAAATATCCGCCAAGTTGGCGTCCTTGTTGGCATCAAGGTGCGCGTCGTATCTTTCCGCAAGGGTTTGTAACGCCGCTGAATCTTTTGCCGACAGGGTCAAAATGTGGAGCGGTCGCTCTTTGTTGCCTTCTGCCCGCTGATTCCGGGATACAACCGGCGCCTCTTCCACAATGACGTGTGCATTGGTTCCGCTGAAACCGAAGGAACTCACGCCTGCCAGGTATTTTCCATTGCCGCCCGGTCGCGCCCATTCCATGCCTTCCGTGGGGATCAGGCCGTTCATTTTTTCGAGTGAGATAAGGGGGTTCAGTTTTTTGAAATGGAGATGGGGCGGGATGTATCCGTGCTGCATGGAAAGCACAACCTTTATCAAGCCTGCAATACCGGCGGCGGCTTCGGTGTGGCCGATGTTCGTCTTTACGGAGCCAAGTATCAGCGGGTTGGTTTTGTCTCTCCCGTGCGCATATACGGACTCCAGCGCCTGTAATTCAACCGGATCGCCAAGTGAGGTACCCGTGCCGTGTGCCTCAACGTAGGAAACGGCGTTGGGCAATACGCCCGCGTCTGACAGCGCCTTTCTGATAACCGCCTCCTGCGCCAGGCCATTGGGGGCGGTGAGGCCGTTACTTGAACCGTCATGATTGATTGCGGTTCCCCGCACGACGGCAAGGATCGTATTGTTATCGGCAATTGCCTGCGACAACCGCTTCAGGACAACCACGCCGCCGCCTTCGCTACGCACGTAACCATTTGCGCCCGCGTCGAAGGTCTTACAACGCCCGTCGGGGGCAAGCATCCCGGAACGGGAAAAAGCGATGCTCATTTCCGGCGACAATATAAGGTTTATCCCCGACGCGACGGCAAGGCCACATTCGCCATTGCGCAGACTCTGGCACGCGAGGTGAACGGCAACAAGCGACGACGAACAGGCCGTATTTACCGCAATGGCAGGCCCTTGGAAACCAAACACGTAAGAGACACGCCCCGCCGCCAGAGAGGTTGAATTGCCGGTGGCAAAATAGGAGTTCAGAGACGGCGCATCGTGGCATTTGACGTGGAGAAGTTCGTAGTCATTCGAGAAGATACCGGCAAAGACCCCCGTTTGTGTTCCGGCCAGAGATTCAGGGTTTATCCCCGCGTGTTCCAACGCTTCCCAGGTTAATTCCAGCAGTATCCGCTGTTGTGGGTCGGTACTTACCGCTTCTCTTGGCGCAATGTTAAAAAAGGAGGCGTCGAACCGGTCAACCTCATCCAAAAAACCGCCGAAGCGGGTAACGATCTTACCCGGTGCGTCCTTGTCAGGTGAATAATAAAGCCCGGTGCCCCACCGTGATTTTGGAATTTCAATAATTGCATCCTTCCCGTCCCGCAAAAGACGCCAGAATGCGTCAACGCTGTTGGCGGAGCCGGGAAGGCGGCAGGACATCCCAATGATGGCAATGCTGTCTTTCGTATAAGATGACGAATCCGGCGTACGATTGCTTATTGGCAACGACGTTGTTTGATGAGAAAACTCCGTCGGCTTCTGTTTCTCGTTGCCGTCCGCCAACCCCCTGGCTTGAGAATCAAAATAAGCAACGATGGACTCAGGCGTGCCATACCGGAAAAAGAACGACGGGTCTAATTCCACGCCCAATTTTCGCCCGATGAGCATTCTCAGGCCATAAAGATCAAGGGAACTGAGACCCATGTCCATCAACGCGCGCCTGGGAGAATAGCTCCGTTCATTATCGTCGTGGGTCACGGAAACAACGTATTTTCTGATGGCTGAGGCGAGATCGTCATCACGTTCGGTTTCATCTATCCTTCCTTGTTGAGGCGCAGCGGCCTTATCTTTTCCAAGCTCATATTCCACCAAAACCCCATTCCCCTGGTTATCGCCGTCTTCCGGGCGATAGCCTGGCACAAGATCCTTTATCGTTGCGCCATGGCATTCATGAAAACGTAAAATGGGATCAAGGAGTTGCCCCTGCTCGTTGCGGGTGTGGATGTATTCTTTGATGGAAAGATGGGTATGTTTTCTATAGTTTTGACAGAGGGTTACGGCGACCACCTTTTTGACGTCCTTTTCCAGCAAACACCTCCTGAGCATACAGGACAACAACATATCTCCCAGCATCAGGTGTTTCAATTCAGGAAGCACGTTTAAGGCGAGAAGTTGCGTGATGGGGCCGCTCGCTGTATGGAGTGAAGAAACATTCCTGAAATTTGTCGAACTCAGCGGCCCGGTGCTTTGGATTCTCTGAGAATAAATAACGCCCACAACCCGGCTATTCAGCTCATAGACCAAATGCCCTGCCGGAAAGTGTTCGATCCTGTGTAGGATTGTTTCCGGTGATGCCCGTAACGGTTCCGGCCAGCACTCCGTTTCCAGGTGCAGCAGGGCTGGAATGTCTTCCAGCCGGGGATGGCGAATGTTATTCTCATCGAAAGAGTCATTGTCAAAATGGTTGCGTTTGTGCATAGGCGATTAATGATGTTGATAAAGGGTTTCTAAATTAGGACTAGGCGACATTCAACAGCGTAGTGGCAAGGCGCGCCGTGCCACTACAAGGCCGGGTGGTTTTGCTATAAATTAAATTATAAATTTATAGACTCGTTTAACG
>CAYJPZ010000183.1:0-7489 GCA_964372185.1 uncultured candidatus Brocadiaceae bacterium | reverse complement strand
TGTTTCATCCCCTGGCTTGGGATGAGAAGGAGGCGTACCGTTTTCTGAAAGAAATCCCCATTTATGAAAAATACGGTATCTTGTGCCGGATTCCCAACTGGTGGAAGCAAGCGGCCTCTCCGTTCAAGGTAAATATTCAGATGGGTGGTAAGGGCGCGGCTTTTGTAGGGATGGACTCCGTGCTTGATTTTAACGTCGGCCTCCTCATGGGGGATATGCCCATTACCGAGGATGAAGCCAGGCGGCTGTTGGCGGAAACGGATGGCCTTGCGTTCATAAAAGGCAAATGGATTGCCGTGGACGCCGAGAAGCTGAAGCAGACCCTCGACGCTTACGACAATGCCCGTAAATTGATGGCAGACCAAAATCTCAGTCTGCGCGACGCCCTGCGGCTTCAATTGTACTCAAACAATATGCTGGGTTTGCCTGACGATAATGACGTCGTCAAGGTGTCAAACGGCAAATGGCTGGAGCAGGTTATGGAGAAGCTGGCGGACCTGGATTTGGTACCGCCGGTAAGCCTGGACGCCACCTTCAAGGCACAACTCAGGCCATACCAGGAAAAAGGAGTAAATTGGCTCTGCTTCCTGGATTCCTTGCGTTTCGGGGCGTGCCTGGCTGATGACATGGGGCTGGGCAAGACGATACAGATATTGGCTTTTTTGCATATCCTGAAAAAACGCAGGCAGAAAAATGCCAACCTGCTGGTAATTCCCGCCTCGCTTATTTCAAACTGGGAAAGCGAGCTAACCCGCTTTACTCCGGACATGAAATACTATGTCGCCCATCCCGAGGCACACCGTGATAAAAAGGTTGAGGTGAAAGACGTGGCGTCGCTGAACGAATTAGACCTGGTAATTACCACCTACGCGCTTGTTCAAAGGTACGAATGGCTGAAGACCTATTCCTGGAATTACGTGATACTGGACGAGGCCCAGGCCATAAAAAATCCCGGCACACAACAGACGAGGGTCGTAAAAACGCTGAAGTCAAAAAACCGGATTATCATGACGGGAACTCCCATTGAAAACAGGCTGACAGACCTGTGGTCGCTTTTTGACTTTCTCAATACAGGACTGCTTGGGACGGCGAGCGAGTTTAGCGAATTTGCCGGCAAGGTGAAGAAGTCACACAACGGATATGCCCGGTTGAAGAAGATTATCAGTCCTTATATCTTACGGAGATTGAAGACCGACAAATCCGTTATTTCCGATTTGCCGGAGAAGGTCGAAATGCACACCTATGCCGGTTTAAGCAAGAGGCAGATAGTCTTGTACCAAAATGCCGTCAGTGAATTGGCGAAACGGATTGAAAGCCTGGACGGGGTGCAGCGCCGGGGGATTATCCTGGCGTCGTTAATGAAATTCAAGCAGCTTTGCAACCATCCGGATCAGTTTCTCGGCACGGACGCGTATGAAGAGGCGGACAGCGGGAAGTTTTTGCGGTTGCGCGAAATTTGTGAAACAATCCACGAGAAACGGGAGAAGGTATTAATTTTTACCCAGTTCAAGGAAATAACCGCGCCTTTACACGTGTTTTTGAAGACGATATTTGAACGGGAAGGGCTGGTGCTGCACGGCAGCACTGCCGTCGGGATGCGGAAGAAGCTTGTGGAACAATTTCAGGGTGGTGAGTATATTCCTTACATGGTATTATCGTTAAAAGCAGGGGGGGTAGGACTGAATCTGACAGAGGCCAATCATGTGATACACTTTGACCGGTGGTGGAATCCCGCCGTTGAGAATCAGGCGACAGACCGGGCATTTCGCATCGGCCAGAAGAAAAACGTCATTGTTCACAAGTTCATAACAAAAGGAACCATAGAGGAAAAAATCAATGATATGCTGTGCGAGAAGACAAAATTGACGGCAGACGTTATACAAGTCACCGGCGAGTCGTTGATCACGGAAATGGGCAATCGCGAGCTGCTGGATCTTTTCAAGTTGGTATTATAGGTCACAGGTGGCGTTTATGAATATTTGGGCGGGAATATCCTCTCCGAACCCTGATACCGGAATACGTCAAGGATTACGTTTCATTAACATGGCGGCTACCGGAAACTGAAAAGCTTTCAGGTGTCGCAATTGGTTTATGATGTCACCGTGCGCTTTTGCGAACGGTACATTGACAGACGTAGCCGTACCCACGACCAGATGATACAGGCTGCGCGGTCGGGCGTGCAGAACATTGCCGAAGGAAGTCAGGCTTCGGGCACCTCGAAAAAGACCGAACTCAAACTCACAAACGTAGCGCGTGCCAGCCTGGAAGAGTTACGGCTCGATTACGAGGATTTCCTGCGTCAGCGCGGCCTGCTTGCTGATCTGGGGGGGGAGCGATGATCCTCGCAGGCAAAGCCTGATTGATCGCAGGTGCGCTGCCGTGGACGACGTGGCTCAGTGGGTGAGGGAGGAGCATGAGCGTGGACTGGGTGGACGTGGTGGACTGAATGGACAGAAAAAATCGCAGCAGTTTGCTTACTCAGAGATTGCGGCTAACGCCGCATTGGTGCTGCTGGCGGTGGCGTGTAGCTTACTCGACCGCCAGATTACTGCTCTGGCAAAGTTGTTTGAAGCGGAGGGCGGCTTCACCGAGCGCCTCTACCGTGTGCGTTCCGAAAGACGGACATTACGCCCTTCGTCCACCCGGTCCACAAAGTCTACTCCGTCCACTAACGATTGAACGTTAATCAAATGGGTATTTTTTTGTAAATCTTAAATAATAAGGGAGGCAATTATGAGTTTCTGGAGTTTTCCACGATACGTTTCCGTAGGAGAGAAACGGCAGCGGTCGAAAAAGAAGTTAGAAAAGTTAATGAAGAAAAACAAGGATATCAAGCCCGTGAGGATAGAAGGCACTGCCATTGCTAAAACATGGTGGGGAAAGGCTTGGAACAAAAATCTGGAGGCTTATGCGGATTACAGCAACCGCATCGGGCGCGGGCGTACCTACGTGCGCAGCGGGGCCGTGCTTGATCTCCAGATACAGGAAGGACACGTCAAGGCGCTGGTGCAGGGTTCACAATCGAACCCTTATTCCATTGTAATAAAAATAAAGTCACTCGAAAAAGATATTTGGGAAGAGATAAAAGGTTTTTGCGCCGGAAAACTTGATTCGCTGCAGGAACTGTTGATGGGGAAGTTTCCGGAGGATTTGGGTGAAATGTTTACCGCGCATGGAGAAGGATTATTCCCGTCACCGAAAGAGATTGACTTTGACTGTAGCTGCCCCGATATTGCAAGTATGTGCAAGCACGTTGCGGCAACCCTTTATGGCGTTGGGGCGCGGCTGGATCATGAACCGAATTTGTTCTTTCTGCTACGACAGATTGAAATCGGTGATTTGATATCGGAAACAATTAGAGACAAAACGGAAGAATTACTTACCCGGGCGCAGAAGAAGAGTCAACGAATTCTTGAGGGCCAGGATTTGTCGTCTGTTTTTGGCATTGAGATGGATAGCTCTTCTGGTTTTGAGAGGAAAAACGAAGTCAAGGTTGTCGTAAATACCGAATCGCAAAAAAAGGCAAAAGCTGCTGCAAGAACGAGAAAAAACGCCGTGAAAAAGACTGTTCACGAACCTGAAAAACTGGTGGCAAAGAAGTTGGTAAAGAAAACAACAAAGATCGTCACTGCTAAGGCAGTAAAAGGAAAAGCCGCTAAAAAGACAACAAAAAAGTTGCCGAAAAAGGCCACCAAAAAATCCAGAGAATAACAATAAAAAAGGAGGGTCAGACATGGCTAGAACAATCAGAGCCAGATTTTCGCATGGTGTAATTGAACCTTTGGAAAAAGTAGAGATGACGGAAGGTAAAGAAGTTACTATTACCATATCTGAAACGCTTACCAAAGAATTTATTCACGAAGAAGAACAAAGAGATAGAGAATGGGGCAACCTGGCGATGAGCAGTTTCGCTAACGATTGGAACAATGAGAAAGACGCAATTTATGACGATTGGAAGGATCGCTATCATGTACAAAAGAGGTGATATCGTTTTAATTCCTTTTCCTTTCGCTGATCTTACTGGCACGAAAATCAGGCCGGGTAATTTGACAGATGCAGACTTATCCGAAGTAGACAAGAGACTGTGCGTGGCTTTAGGACTATAATCATTTTCCCTTTGTTCCTGTGCGTTTTTAATGCGTCCTTCGCACCTTTGCAGTGAAGAAAAAATCCCGCTGGTTGATGATCTCTGTCGCAGGGGGGCATTCCCAAATTTTTGTAAACTCTTTGTTCCGGTAAGAACGGCTAGAAACTCCAATGCGGTCAGCCGTCCCTACGGACTAAAAATCCTGGCATACAGTTCCACCGATAAATCGGTGGGCTATTTCCGTCTGTCCCTACGGGACAAAACACAAATTTACAAAAATTTGGGAATGCACCCGGTTTATCCCCTTGGTGGCACAGGCATCTTGCCTGTGCTTTTATGTATTTTATTGTTATGAAATAGTATGCTAATAAATGTAATATCCCTTGAATCTTCTGTGAGAATAACTTGTTTGAATGTTCTAAAGGTTACGAAATACCCTTTCTGGTCGTTCCCCATGGGGCAAGTTTCTTCTGCAAATGCTAAATTCTTCCACAGGCTGGAAGCCTGTGCCACCAGATACGCTTCTATCGATAGGTACGCTTTCGCCATCGATATGTCCTCAGCGCCGATAACGCCCTTTTCCCCAGGGTGTGCAGAAGTATTTGTTTTCCCAAATAAAGCAGCAAGTATTGGGTGAGGAAAAATAACTCATGGATTATTGGTGAAAGGTGGTAAGACCGGCGTATCTTCCAGTCGTCCAGGTGAAATTGTGTCCCGCCTTTTCCGCCCGCCCTCATGCCGGTAAAGACGTCCTCGGTTATTATCCATGGAATAGTGGCCTTAAGGCACCGCAGCACAAAATCATAATCCGCGCCAATGCGGTAGTGCGTGTCAAAAGTTCCGACACGGTCATACACGTTGCGCCTCACAAAGGTGGCCGGGTGTTGAATGGTCATACCCTTATGGAGGTGAAGCAGGCTTGATTTTAACACAACCTTAGCGCCTCCGGTAATATCCTCCCAAACCTCTATGGCTCCTGATACTATGCCAACGTCGGGATTGCGCGAAAACAGTGCTGCAACCCGCTCAAGCGTATTGGGCAGCCACACATCATCGCTATTAAGAATTGCTATAATGTCACCGGTGGCACGGCTGATGCCTTTGTTTATGGCATCATAAATGCCGTTGTCCGGTTCTGACTGCCAGCCGGTCGCAGCCGATGGGTATCTTGCGACAATTTTATAAGTATTGTCCGTGGATTTACCATCTTGTATAATAATTTGAATATCCGGCCAATTTTGACCAAAGACACTTTTCAAGGTGTTTTCGATGGTGCCAGCGCGATTCAAAGTGGGAATGATTACGCTAATTTTCATGTATCCAATTAAAAGAAACTATTGACGGATAAAGATTTATGACTATAATAGTTAACGTTCAAAATGAAAACGTAAAAACGTATCTCTTATGATAATAATAAAGTCTATACCGCTATTCCACTTGAAAATAACAATATTTCAATATGGTCTGAAAGGTAGGATATGGTAAATATGCAAAAAATGGAGATTTTTACTGATTATCAATTGTTTTTTGGTTGTGGTAAAGCAAACCCTGTTGAGCATTTAAGAAACATTTCGCTATCGGAACTTAAAGCCGCTTATAGGAAAAAAGTCATGGAAACCCATCCTGATAGAGCAATCGCCCTCGGTAAGGCTGCAACCGAAATGGCGAAACGGTTTAAAGACGTGGCTACGGCCTATCAGCGGTTGATTACGTTTGTTCAAGGGAAGGATGACGACGTTCCCGACGAGGAAGTGTGCGATAGTAGGAATCACGAAAAAATCGTTGTTCAGCCGAAACCCGAAATAACGGGGTCGGAAATTTTTTATAATGGGTCCATTCCCAAGCGTAAATTATTAATAGGTCAGTATCTTTATTATTGCAGGCACATTTCATGGAAAACGCTTATTGAGGCAATTATATGGCAAAAAAAACAGAGACCTCGCGTAGGGCAGATTGCGCTTGAGTGGGGGATATTGAGCATGGACGACATAAAGATGATCTTGTCCGAGCGGACGTATAAGGAGAAGTTTGGAGAATTTGCTTATCGCAACGGGTATTTAACGTACTTTGAATTTTTGGCTATTTTGGGTAGACAGTACAGGCTTCAGCCGCCGATAGGAAAGTATTTCAAGATACAGAATATTATTGGCAATGAGGAATTGGAAGAGATGGTGGAAAGACTCAAGATTTGGAATAATGAGGTAGAAATCCTGTAATGTTTATGCGAACGATCCGGGTTAATCTGTCTGCCAACGGTTACAACATCTATATTGGCAAGGGCATTGTCGAAAAAATCGGTGAGCTTCTGGTTGAAGAAAAAAAAGAACCGTGCAAGACGCTCCTGATAACAGATAAGCATATCGAAAAGATTTATGGCAATGCGGTAATAGAAAGTCTCGCGCGGAAAAAATTTGACGTCGGTCTTGTATCAATTGACCCTGGTGAAGAGCAAAAGACGTTAGAAACTGCCGGTATGTTGTACCATGCGTGCTTTGACCGCAAATTGGATAGAAACTCCCTCATCGTTGCCCTGGGCGGCGGTGTGGTGGGTGATATTGGAGGTTTTGTTGCCTCTACCTTTATGAGGGGTATACCGTTCATTCAGGTGCCAACATCGCTGCTTGCACAGGTTGACAGCAGCATTGGCGGTAAGGTAGCGGTGAACCACCCGAAAGGGAAAAACATGATTGGCAGCTTTTATCAGCCCATGGCCGTTTTTATTGACACGGAAACGCTTTCCACGTTGCCTGCAATAGAGCTTGTGGCGGGTCTTGTAGAGGTTATTAAATATGGTGTTATTAAAGACGAGAAATTATTTGAATATATCGAAAAATCATTACATGAAATAGTGCAGTTGAATTACGATGCCCTCCTAAACATCATTGCCACGTCCTGCCAAATCAAGGCAAGCGTCGTTGCTGAGGATGAAAAAGAAAAACACATAAGGGCAATATTAAATTATGGCCACACCATAGGCCATGCCATTGAGACACTTACCGATTACAAAAAATACCGGCACGGGGAAGCCGTCGCCATAGGAATGCTCTACGCGACTAAAATTGCCGTTGAAATGGGTTTAACCAACAATACCGTCTATGAGCGGCAGCGTACTTTGTTTACGAAAATGGGATTATCACGCAATCCTGGATTAGATGCAGGGGATATCGTAAAGATTTTATATACTGACAAGAAGACTGTTGCGGGAAGGCTTCGTTTTATTCTTCCGCTAAGGATCGGTGATGTGATTATCTCTGACAAAGTTACCGAAGAGATTTTATATAAAGTCTTACGTCACGAATGGTAATGATATTTTTTGTTTGACAAACTTTAAAAAATATTGTTAATTGGTACAGCAAGATTCGTTTAATTCAACGTATAGGAAATTCAAAGTTAGGCCTGAAA
>CAYJPZ010000182.1:0-7495 GCA_964372185.1 uncultured candidatus Brocadiaceae bacterium | reverse complement strand
GCGCAGGTCGTAATTTTTCAAGGCGCTCATCCGCAGTTCAGGATTTCCGATAAAGATGTCGCTGCCGAGGAATTCCTGCTGTTGAATGGGCGTAAGTTCTTTAAAGGTCGGACGGGCCACGGTTTCGCTGTAGGAGCCGCGCAGGGTAATCATTTTAACCGGCGTCAATATACACCCAATCGAAGGCAGCACGTCACCCTGGTCAAACGAGACGTCGGCATCGCCCGGGAACAGATCCGTGTACAGACGGTTACCTCTGTCGTCGGTCGTAACCCATTTTGCATCCATTTCGGGATCATTGATAATGCTGAGTGTGGTAGTCTCGTAACGGGTACCCCCGATCAATTTTACTAATGAGCATAGGGGTAAATCTGCCATGTAGTACCACGCGGAAATCTTTTGTTCGCCGGTATAGTCCACGTCCACAAAAGGCGGTCCGTCTTTTATCGAAGGACCGCCCAGATTGAGAAATTCCTTGCTATAAGAATAATCATCCCAGGATCCATCGTAAATAGGGATGGGTTCATCTCCGGTCAGCCGGTAATTACCAAAAGAATCCTGATTAAACGCGCGATCCGTCTGATCGTGAAAGACGCCCAGTTTTATGTACCCTTTATCACCGCTCCATTGTTCAAATGGGAACTTCCAGTTTATAGATAATTGCCCGCTTTCTTCAGAAATATCCGTCCAGGTTCTCGCAAGATTCCCCAGAAGAAAATTTGCGGACGGGGTGTATGGGCCATAGTGTGCCGGTATAATGCGTGGAAGAATACCAAAGAAGGGGAATCCCGGGTCATAAGAATCCGCATACCAGGCCGAACCGAACTGCCGCTTGTCGGGTTCGTCTAAACCGGAAGAACTGAGGGCAACGGTCCAGTCAATTTGGGGAGGAAGCATGGTTAATACATTATCGAATCCAATTTCAGAAATGGGCAGTGTGTGATCCCCGTTGAATTGCAGCGTATCCGTTGTCCGCTCGGAATATTCCAGCGTTTCTGATCTCAGATAGGGAGCTGCATTCAGATTGTCTGGCGCATTGCCCAGGGACTTCGAGTCGTTTACGTCGTAACCGGGAAAATAATATGCCTTGCCGCGGGTATCTTCGGCAAGAAGCGTCTTATCCTCAGTAACTCCGGTATGCATATAGAGGACGTTCAGTGAATGGTCTTCGATTTCCGCGCCCATAGTGGCCAGCACGCCCCCCTGCATCTCTTCGCTCCCTTTGGTGACATCAAAAAGCGCCGTTTTGAAATCAGCGCCTATAGCCGGTATTTGTGGTATTGGCGGTTGGTCCGGATTCCCGTATTGAGGGGACAGCCCTTTTTGAGGATTATTATTGTCAATCCATAAGGAATCATTAACTCCGTCGTCGTAATACGAACTGTCCCGTTTATAATATGCGCTGACAAGGCCGCCGACCTTGATCCCGTTATTGAGTTCACGTTTTCCACCGGCGGTCAATGACATATTATAATCAATCGGCGCATCATCACGGGAAACACCCAGCGGTCCGGTAAAATTGCCATCCTGTGGAATATCCCTAAGTCCGTCGTCTTTACCCAAAAAATTCACTCCTCCACCTTGATACGTAAGAAATTTGCCGTTAGCCGTCACCTGCGTGTTATATTCAGTTCCGCTCTTAAACTGAAGAACATTCTTATCCGGAATGCCTTTGAGTTTTACGTTCACGGCCCCGCCGGAGGCGTCACCCTGCTGGTCCGGCGTAAAAGTCTTGCTGACTTGAACACTGTCAATGACCTCCGTAGGAAACTGGTCCAATTGTACGGCGCGCTTATCAGGGTCCGCTGAGGGCAGGCGTACACCGTTCATTTGTGAATTGACGTACCGGTCCGGCAGCCCACGAACAACGGCGTATTTACCGTCCTGCACCGTAGCTCCGGCTATCAGATTCAGCGCGCCGGCTGCATCAGTGGCTCCAGCCCGTCTTAACAATTCTGAACTGATCGAGTCTATAAGCGCCGGACTTTCAGCGCGAAGCTGCAGCAGGCCGGCTTCCGTTCCTCCGATCTGCAGGTCCTGGACAACAAACTCCTCCATTTCCGTAAACTCACCTGACAGCGAAACCTCAACGTCCGTCATATTTCCCGGCGAAACTACCACATTGGTTTGCACCTGTCTGGTGTAGCCATTTTTAGAAAAAACAAGCGTGTAGCTTCCAGGCGGCACCTGACTGAAAACAAAATTACCGTCATCTGTTGCGGTTATTGTGTTGCCCGTTTCAACAAGAGAGACCTGCGCGGCGGCCAGAGGCACGTCAAAATCCTTGTCGTACACCATGCCGCGTATGGAACCCGCTTGCTGCGCCAAAGCCATCTTAGTAAAGAAAAGCATCATGACGAGAAAAATACCGCTATACCGTTTAGAGACTATAGCCATAGGCACCAAATACGATTGTTAAAAGCTCTTTTATTGTGAGCGAAGAACCTCTTCGCTCTACAACAGGCCTGGAGGGCAGAAAGCATAATAGAAAGGGGTGAAACCCCTGTTTTTTCCTGAAAAAAAAATTCTTTGTTGTCCCTGATTGTTCTATACATAATTTTCATCCAGCCACATTATTGGTGGCACAGGCATAATGCCTGTGCTTTTTTGTGTTCACACGCATGGACACGGCGCGCCGTGTCCCTACATTCTGTGCTTTATCAGCCATTCTCTGACCAGTCCTTGCGCCTCTTCTATCTGTAACGGGAGCAATCTTTTCTTTATCGTGTCGAGCCGCTCCCGCGCAATCTTGTTCCCTTGTAACGCCCCAAGGCAGTGCCACAGATAAGCATTGACATAGTCCTGATGCATCCCGCGTCCGTGTTCGTACATCATACCCAGTCTGTATTGTGCAGGGCCGTTCCCTTTTTCGGCGGCAAGCTTAAAGAGTTTACCTGCTTCACGGTGGTCTTGAGGAACACCTTGTCCTTTTAGGTACATCACACCAAGATTGGTTTGTGCAACGGCAAGACCCTGGTCTGCGGCAAGCCGTAGCCAGTTACTAGCTTTCTTATAGTTCTGAGGAATACCTTTTCCTTTGAAGTGCATCATGCCTATAAGGAACTGTGCTTCCGGAACCCCCTGTTCTGCAGCAAGCAGCAGCCACTTAGCGGCTTCTTCATAGTTCTGTATGACGCCTTGTCCGTCGTAATACATCAACCCCAGATTGTTTAGTGCCGGGGCATAGTTTTGGTCTGCGGCAAGTCTGTACCATTTAGCCGCTTCATTATAGTCCTGAGGAACGCCGTGTCCCTTCCCGTACATAAAGCCCAGGGTGTGCTGTGCCGGGGGATATGTTTGTTCTGCGGCAAGACGACACCACCTGGCGGATTCTTTATAGTCAGGACGAATACCTGCTCCGTTTAAATAGATAGTGCTTACAAGAAACTGGGCTTTAGCATTCCCTTGCCTGGCAAGTGGTTTCCATTCCTGAAGGGCAGCCGCAGAGTCTCCGTTATTGAATGCATCCCAACCCTTCCGAAAGTCAGCGCACAACCCTTCCGTTGAAACCAACTGGAGAACGGTAAGTGTGTAGAAAATGAGTGGCAGTTTTTTCATAAGGTAACGTTTAGTAAGTTTAGACGTATGGTTGTAGAACGAAGCGATTGCTTCGTTCGAGCGAAGTGGCACTTCGCTCTACATCAACGAAAAAGCCGCCGAAAGGCCTGATTTACCACGGGTCTCCCAATCCCTCGTTAATCTGACGAATTCTGGCCCACAGTTCATTGTCAGGCTCTGCCTTGTGCAAGGCCATAGAGAGGCAGGTGGCTGATAAATCTTCGGCGCGTGGTCTGGAATTGGGATTTTCAACGCCTTCTTCAACAGCCCGTTTATAAACCGCAAGCGCTGTTGTCGTGTCGCCCATTGATTGATACGCCTCTGCAAGAGGGCGAAGCGCCCCTGCCCGGTCGATGTTTACAATCGTATTCCTTTGAGAATCAAACAGGGCAAGCATGGCGTCCGCATCGGCTCCGGCCATTTGCCTGTCTCCCGCGCTAAACCGCAACGTGACCAGCTTTGATATCAGGGAAATGCGGTGTTCCGGAGGCCATTGCGCGCCATCTATAAGGTTCCTGGCTTCATTGATCAGTTCAATCGCCTTGGCCTGATCCGTATGATCCAAAGCATATCCGGCCATCTCCGCAAGCAGTTCTACCCGCATAAAAAGAGGCAATGCACCCCACGAAACTTTTATTTTCTCTTCAGCCAGTAAACGCTGCCCCGCATCGGTATAGCAACGGTTAAAGAGGCCGGCGCACGCCTTCAACGCATTTTTCATAATCTCAAAATTGCCCGAAATCAATAGTGCGTCCAGATTATTCAATTGCTCTTTAAAACAGTCTTTATTATCAGCCTCTGCCATTACTCCTGACACTATACCGTATTCAGCATCTGATAAACCCTTTACAGAAGCACCGTCCCGGTTGTTCTGCTCCATTAAGGTGTATGTATCGGCAACTTTTGTCCTGATTTGTTCCCTGCGCCAGTCTTCAGCAGACTCGGAAATCTGCATAGCGAAATCTAGATAGTGCTGCACTTCGGCAGTGTAGCCGTGTACAGCGCAGTAAAATGCAAGGTCTGCATAACCCACGCCACGTCGCCAGTTGTCGATTTTTTCAATAAGCCCAAGCGCCCGCTGCGGTTGATCAAGTTTTAGAGATGCCGCAACACCCATCTCCTGTGCCCGTGACCGGTCTTTGATATGCGGTTTAACCGGAATCGCCGAGGCCGTTGCAAAAGCGACGTCGAGCAATTCGTTCTGATATGCCGCGATCGGTTTATCCGTTAGGGAGCCGGTCATAACGGGCTTGTCTTGTACAACACCATCCGTTCTGTCCTGCTTGCCGCAACCGGCAGTGAATAAAAACAGTGTGGAAACGGCCAGCAAGGGGAATAATCTTAATTTTGTGTTCATCTTATATCCACCAGATAAAGTTTAAAAAAAAGCGAATAATGAATATCGAACAAGGAATTTCGAATTATGAAGTAGGGTCACGGAGCGTAGCGTCCCTACACAAACCGCGAATGAACGCAAATGGACGCTAATGTTTTTCTTTGTTTCGGGTTTATTAGCGTCTATTGGCGTTTATTAGCGGTTACCAAAGATTTCCCGCGCAAACATCCGCTTCTCCTTCGATATTCGATATTAAATTCCTTAGGAGTTGCCCCCAACCCGGTAGCAGCGGCTCAGCGCCACTGCTACCATAATGTTATCCGGACACGTTACACCATTGAATAATCGCAAAGCTATCTGTACATTCGATTACTTTACTTGCACCTTCAGCACCTTTTTCAAGGTATCGGCCGCGAACGTTACCTTTGCCTTGCCTATTTTCTTTCCGGTGATCGTAAATACTGCTTCACCATTTGCATCCGTCACTTCGCTCTTGGAAGAAGTCCCTATATCATTCATGTCAGCTTTGCTAATCTTTGCCTTAACGGTTACACCTTCAGACGGACAATCATCTGCCCCTAACACCGTTACGGTAACATCATCGCTACTCCCTATATGGATTTTCAGCTTTTTCTTAGACAATGACATTGATTCAGGATTACACTCGCTAGCGCCACCTTCGATCATGCCGTAGGCATCGGCAGCCGTCCAATCTGCCAGCCAGTTGCTGGTAACGCTGAAAGCACCGCGGTATAAAGCCGGGGTGAAAAACCCGTCGTTAGGCGCCTTACGTACACTGGTAAGCGCCTCATTGGCGGGAAGCGGATTTATTGATACAACAGGAAGGACACGTTTACCTTCGGTAGAAGTAAACAGTGGGCCGCGGGTAATGCTCACAACCGGCGCATCAGCAGAGTCAAAACCAGGAATGACCACGTTGTCCTTGTCCGAATTACTGCCGCCATTGACCGTTACGCCAACCGCATTCGATTCGGTGTAAGCGCTCGCGTGAGGGTTACGAAAGAACACACTGTCCGTGATTTCAGCGAGCTTGCCGGAAGCCTGAGTCGTATAGAGCTTCTTCGCGTGGTTGAAGTCACCTTCTGAGCACCCGATACAATCATTAACGAGCGAAGTAACCGTGTAATCAGTGTTCCACGTATCCGCAAACGATAATGTACCGTTGTAACCGTAGCCATGTGCGCCATCACCATCGTTGCCGTCGTTTTTAACAACACTTTCACCAATATCCATAAAGATGCAGTTACGATACTGGACGCGGGCGTTGTCACGCCAGGCTGTTCCGTGATCCCCGTCAATCGGATTACCAACGACGGTGGCATTATAGATTACGGACGTGGACACCGGTTGTGCGTCAGCATCTTCTGCGCCATCCGTTTCGAAACAATTGTCACCCACACCGGAACCCTGTTTGGCATTAACGCTGTATCCCTGAACGATAAAAAAGAACTGGCCTTTGCCGCGCCAGCCCTCGTCAACGTCGAAACTGTCATCACCGACGTTCCAGATGCTGACATATTTCAAGTTGACCGTGCCGCCCCAGATTTCAATGCCATCATCCACGTTGTTCATGATCTCAACGTGATGGATATCGGTTTCGCGGCCGATACCGCCCAGCGAAAGGCCATTGAGCTCGTTACCGAGGCCGATTACTTTACCGCCGTAACGCAACGACAGATAGCTGATTGAACCGCTGTCGTCATTGTCATCGGCGCCGCCGTACATCGAGTAATTAAGATCGGTTAAACCCTCCATCTGCTTTTCATTCAAACCCGAAGGGTCTTTCGTGTTGTTGCCCACCCGAAGTCCCCCGTAGTGAGACGCGGAAATCAATCCTTTGCCCATGACCGTCAGATTGCCCCATTCATTAGCGCCCGCGTGCCACTTTCCTGTTTTGGGATTGTGGCCGCTGGGATGGCTGGAATCAAGCGCCCAGGTTGCCACATCCGTGGATGAGGTCATAATGACCGGGGTTTCTTTCGTGCCGTTCACGAAGATTTTAGCGCCGCGCGCCACAGCCAGACTGCCGCCGACACCGGTGTCACTTGCGATAACCGTGCCTGCCTCGATGGTCAGGGTTGCTCCAGGCAGCACGTATATCTGTTTCGTCAACTTATACATATTGTTCGCTGTCCACGTCGTGGAAGTGGCGATGTTATTAGATACCGACACCGTGGCGGCGCTGGCGATACTTGCAATAAAAAGGGATATTATGCACCCTGCAACCACCTTTCTTATCTGTTTCATGACATGTTTCTTCATAAAAACGCTCCTTTAAAAAGAATTTGCAAACAAAATACACCCTAATAAAGAACAACAATTATTTTTTTATCGTTACACCTCCCGTTCTTTGATAAAGGCAGAAATAGATCACTCATATTTTGTACAAGGGAATTTTACAATATGAATATTAAGGAAATATTAAGATATGGTTAATTCTGTGTTAAGCTTGGGAGCGGGTTGATGTAGGGACACGGTGCCCCGTGTCCATACACGTGAACACAAAAAACCGCCGCGGGCATTATTTAAATGTATAGGAATTTCAAAGTTGTGTGTAGAACGAAGCGATTGCTTCGTTCG
>CAYJPZ010000181.1:0-7571 GCA_964372185.1 uncultured candidatus Brocadiaceae bacterium | reverse complement strand
GGAGTGGCTGTGCAAAGGCAAGGCGAACAAAAGGGTAGAGTTGGGACACAAAATATCGGATATCAATCGTTTGGAGCATCACGGCTTGGTGACAAAGGGTTGCATGGTTTTAAAAGATATTGTGCATTGGGCGTGTTAGCGGCAAATTTGCACAAGCTGGGAAACGTGCTTTTGGAGAAGGCACGGGAACAGGGTGAAAAGTCACGAAAAGCCGCCTAAGCAAACAGAAAACGCCAGGAAAAACAGCCTGCCGTGGAGATGGTATGCCCAGACAAGGCTAAAATAAAGGGAAAAACAAGGGAAACGTGTAAAAGAACCGTATTTTAAGCAAAAACCCAACCTCGAATTTTTAAATGGCCTCTTGGTAAGAAACAAATCATCCCCGCACTTTTGTAAAAAGTGCGTTTTCGTTCAGACACTAACTACCAGTATGCGTATTATACGCATGTAACAATACTTATAACTTTTTGAAATTAAATCTCCCTCAAACTAATTAATCTTTTAACTAATTTTCCTCTCTTAGAACCCAATACACCGACCTTCTCGCTCCTTCGTGGATTACCTTACCAGCCCGCGTTAATTCTTGCAACAAATTATTCAAATCTTGCCGTTTTAAGCCGCATGTAGTTTTTTGATGTTTTCCGGTTTGTTTCTCTCTGTCCATAAAATAAACTCGGCGCCCTTGTTTTGTAAGGCTTCAAGGTATTCACCCTTCACCTCACGGTCTTCATTGTTGATTACCGCCAGACCAATTACCTTTTTCCCCGTTTGTTTTTCTCTTACTTGCTTAACGTCATCCCACGTAAAGAGAAAATGAGGTAGATTAAGCTTGTTTATCGTATTAAACGACTTAATTAAAAGTTCGGTTTGGCGGTAAGCAATTTGAAAGTCAAAGGTGAATTCCAGGCCTATGCTTCCTTTTGAGAGGAAGTAAGGTGTGTATATCAACCCTTGTTCGTCAAGGTATGCCTTGACGTCTTCCAGGAAAAGACCCGCCACCGTGTGTTTTGCCAGCACATATAAATCATTGGCTTCAGAAACGGCGGCAAGCAGGTTGAGCTTTTTTTGAGGAAAAGTATTTTCGGTAGCTTCAGCGGTTAATTCATTATTTTCGAGTCGCACTCCATAGTTTGATAAAATCCTTTCAAACATCTCTTTCCTGTTGAGGGAACGTGATATTTCAATCCCGCTTAATTCAAGGTTTTTTAAGGTTCTTCCGTCATCCGATAAAATTATTTTCCCGTTAGCCCTCTTCGCATAAATTTCAATAGTATCGTTAAACACATCGGTAAATGGCGTGCTTATCTCAATCCACTCACTCGACGGCAATTCGGTAATTACGGTTTTTTGCCTAAGAAAGCTATAATAATCATTGATAAGTTTGTCTATCCATCTCATATAAGTGGCCTCAGAATCGAAAACCAAACAGACCGCCGTCTTCTGTGGCATCGGTGAGCATGACAGGCAGGATATGTTCTTGAAGGTCGAAGCCGACGGACTTCTCCTTGAAAGCATCATCTTCATTCATGGTAACGATGTATTGAAAACCCAATTCTTCGGCAGTTTCGGAGCCAACTTTCAAGGCGCTGATTACCTGGCGTCCATCCACCCCATCAAAGAGGTGGCTGTCGTGGATGAGGAATCCTGTGCCTATGCCACATTTTGCGCAGAGACGCATGAGCATCAGGTCAAAGCAGAAAATTTGCATGCTTTTGATGCCCTTGCTTCTGAATCCCTGTATAGGAAATTGAAACATTGGGCCGTTTGAGGTTTCTTCAAGTGTCATGCTTCCTGCCGACTCATAGAGACGTCTGGATGTCTCTTCAAAGGCAAGAATCGCTTCGGCCAAACGTTGCTTTTGTTCAGAGAAATCCCGACGCAAACGCAGGGTGAGGCGATTCCGCTCAATTTCCAATTCATTCTTGGTTCCTTCAAGTTGTTCGGCGGCCTCGAATCTTTGACGCAGTGATTCCACCACCGTCTCCAGTCTGCCGGTCTCGCCTTGCAGGCGAGACCCATGAGTCTTTCATACAATTCCTGAAACGAATCCCCTTTCACACGGAGGAATGCGTTTTCAAATCGTAGTTCGTAGTAGGCTTGTTGAAGGTTCATATTTATGTCTATTTTACAAAACTTTTAGAGACAAACGAAACAATATTATTATTCAAATCTTGCTGTTTTAAGTCATGAAAAGCATCAAGGAAGGATATCGGCAGATAGTTGCCCAGTTCGGCGGCTTCTTCCATGTCTCACGTCTCCACCTAGACAAGCTTATCATTGCCCCAATGCTTCTGAAAATTGGGGCCGTTCGACTCGGGCTTCATCTTCGGTTCGCGGATTTGTATCGTCAAAGGAATTGGGAAATCGACTCCAATAATAGCCGCCTCGCCCGGTTTTAAATTCGGCAGGAAGGCTGATGCTGACCTGTCAATTTCCCCGCATGCACGCTCGACAACATCGCGATCTTTATCGTTGGTGAGACGATGGACGATTAGCGTACCCATCTGGCTGAGAACACCCTCTGTAATGTCGCGAGGGCGTTGAGTTGCCAAACAGATATTTAGGCCGTATTTTCGTCCTTCCTTGGCAATGAGTTCAAAGGCATCGAGTCTGGCGGCATAATCCTCGGTTCCAATGTAACGTCCCAAGAAGTTGTGTGCCTCGTCAACGATCACGACTACTGGGTGCTTCAGGAAATCCCTATTACGAGCCTTGGTCAGCAAGTAACGGCCTATAACATTGGCGATAATCTCGCGTGCATTGAACTCATAGGCAATCCCGCTCAGACAAATGCGGAGCAGCTTCTTGTCACTGCCGATAAAGGCGTCAATCTTTTGAGTCAATTGATGATCAGTAGATGTGAAAACGCACTTGAAGGCAGAGGATGTGAGTACCCCATTGATGCGTGCAAACAGTGACAGGCAATTGGAGTAACTGCCATCGTCGCAATCACCCCACTTAGTGTAGTCAGTATTTTTCTGGTAACCCCCATTCGGCCAAACACATTCCTGCTCAATCTGCGCCACTAAGTGCGACACATAAAAGGGTTGATGCGGGTCGTCTAATTTGCTGGAGATATCAGGATTCTTTTCAGCAACATGTATTGGATGCTTCAACTGATTGTGTTTTCTGATATAACCTTCTTTAGCAAGTTCGGGTTTTAAGTTTGCAAGCCTCAAACTTCTGATAGCCGCCCTCATCTTTGGTCCTTGAACTTTGCCTGCTGGTTCAAAAAGAGCAACAAAATCCGATTCAACGAAACTCGTTGGAGGCAAAGCGCAAGAGATTGAGTTGCAGGCCCTTTCAACAGGTTCTCCAAGGTGGCAATGCTCTATGTCCGTGCCGGAGAATCCGCGATACTCTCCCGTGGCATCAATAAGAATGAGTTTGGCCTTATGATTGAGGCATTCCTCGATAACGCGTGCGGTTGTCCAGCTCTTTCCTCCGCCAGTCGCACCAAGGATGGCGCAATGCCGTCCGAAAAGACGTTCCGGCTTTATGGATATTATACTTTCTTGCGCAACATCCACGGCACCCAAATCCAGAAGTAACGAATTCTCATCTTTGCTGTCTTTCTCCATTAATCGTGGCAACAACGCAATGAACTGGTGTGGTGCTGCATATACGCGATCGCCTAAGCGTGGATATGCATTAACCCCTGCAGTCACGACCAAGTCATCCATTGCCACTGAACCGAGTAATTGGATTTGGCCGATGGCATCCAAGTTACCTGACCCGGCGTAATTTGGTCTGATGGAACGACGATCATGATCTGGTAGCCGTACCTCCGTAATACGTCCGAGCAGGAGATTCTGCTGGGCTTCAATCAGGACGAACTCTCCGACCTCACCTCGGCCATATCGTCCGCCAGAAAAGTGAGAACCACTTGGCTGTCCGGCTTCGCTCAAGTTGACGCCGACAGACCGGGCAGTAACTGAAGAAGCAACACCCATGAAGAGTTCTGGTCGAAGTAAGCCCCTGGGAAATAGGTCATCAACGGAGTGTCTCATTTGTTCTCCTTAATACTCTGGATTGTTTTCATTAGCCTATCGGCTGGAGTCAGGGATTTGAGATCGGGAACAAGTTTTGCGAAATTTTGGAAGGATGAGTTGACGAACCAGATGTCTTCTCCTTCTTTGGCAAGGGTGAAGAACTCTTTCCAGTATCGGTTTGCGTTGCCCCCCTTGCTTTCTTGATCGATGATGCCTGGGTTTACTACAATCAGGCGAAGATGCGGGTTGGAGCGAACAGCAGCCAGAACCGGTTCGGACAAGTGGTCGTCGTTGAAGCCAAAACCTATCACGATGAAGCAAGTGTTTGGTTCGCGCAAGGCGGCCAGATACTGGGATATTGACTCCAAGTGCGGCTGAAGAAAACTCTGCTGGTACTTCCCACTCACCGGGTAGATCAAGCACGCTTCATCAGGCGATGGGTTTGTCTTTTCCTGAATGAGGCCGTTGGCGAAACGTGCCCAATTGACCGAGCCGTGGAGTTTGTAAAGGAGAAACACACCTTCAAGGTAGTTGCCCTGGTCTTCACTTGCGCGGGAACGACGGATGATGTCGTAGCTAAAATACCGAGGGTCGTAGTGGCGCGGCGGTGTAAAGGAGAAGCCGTCAATAACCACGCCTCCTATCGCGCCTGCCGCATTCTCGAAGCAGAGGTCGTAATTGGTTGTGAATACCTTCAGCCGTGGGTCACGTACGCGGCGACGTGAGAGACGATGAAGAAACATCTTATGTGCTTCCAGTTTTTCCACATTCAAGAATGTGGAACATTTCTCCAGAATAACTTTCTTGCAGGTGTTTACAAAGTTCTTTACGCCTGTGTCTTCCATAACCTGTAAATATGCTTCAGACTTTGATAGGAATTCCTCTATGTTTGGGGTTAGCGTCTTGAGATCGTAGTTGATCTTCTTTGCTGTGTTAATGGCTATATCATTGGGTGTGTTTCCAATTGCGGCATCCCACAAATCCTTCATGGAGGGGCCTCCAACCGGGTCAAGTGATGTTCCTGAGCCAGCCAAAACGACGATGTGCTGCATCTGTAAAGAGGTAAGGATTGTTTCCTTGAGGGTGTTAAGTGCAGTCTTCGTATTCTCTTGTTGTTCTTTGTCTTGACTGTCAACCTGCAGACCACACCATTCATCGGAAGCAGGAGACTTGAATTTGAGGTTCCCTACAGATGTTGTTAATTCGGTCATTGTGATTCTCCTTGTAATGTTTTTTCGCCCCAAATGCGGGCGAGGGTGGATTGAATTTTTTTCTCGAAACGTACAATCAGTTCGCGGTTGGTAGCGACTAATGTTTGCTCGGCCTCAATCTCCACGACGATAGCTTGCTGTGTGGCGAGTGGAGGTAGTGGGATATCGTAATCTTTGAAAAACCCGTTGTAGAAACTTTGAACCGTAACCCCGGGCTTTATTCCGTCTGCCAAGATGGATGATGATCTTGTCTTCAGGACGTAGAACAAAAACTTTGAGATGACACTGCCGGTTTTAGGTTTAAAGGCAATGATGTCCTGATTAATGCACATAGCTCGTGAGATCACCGCGACAGGAAACGTGTGTTTCAGAATCCCGGATCTAACGACGCAAATTACTGACTGAGCCTGGATAAGTTTCGTTGCACTACTAGCTATTGCCGCCTCAGAAAGGTGGTCTTCCGTATCGTAGATAACATCCGACTTCATGTCTTTTGGCGATACCCATGGAATTTCACCTTTCCAAAAACTTGATTCAGATGTCGAAGGTGTCCCACCAGAGATCGTTGAAAAATGGTCTCCAAGTGGTTCAAGAGGCCAATCGGGGTGGATGGGGATGTGGGGGCGGTAGTTATCGAGGACGGCGCGGGCGCCGTTGATGACTTTCTGGTAGCCCTCAATCTCCGCCACGATCTCCTTCTGCACCTCCAGCGGTGGTAGGGGTATCTCGAAATCAGACAGGGATTTGATGTTGATTCCCGCTTGGCCGATCCATCGGGTCGCTCTCTCCATAAACTGCCCTTTGCGCCAGGCGCTGTGTAGAAGCAGTGCTAGAAAGTGTGGCATGCACAGGTTGCGTTTGACCCTGATGCGCGTCATGTGGTTGGAGAATCCACCACGTATGGGTGTCTCAATAAGACAGGTCTTGCCTATCAGTTCCTTGCTATTCGTGTTGTTGAAGAGAACATCACCCGGTTCGAGCGCGTAATTCTCGCGCCCCTTGTACTCATCCTCAGAAATGTACTTTGTTCCGTCCGGTACAAATTTCCCATCTTCGCTGATGTTCATTGGTCGTAGGTGGGGAACGCCAACGGTATCCACGCCTGACTGACCACTGGCAAACCCTGCTTGCACTTCAGCCGCAATTTCTTTGATTGAGCGAAATGGGAATACCGTTAAGGCGGCGCCATTCTCCCGGTACCTCTCCCCACTTAGGTTATACTCCCCATTTGCCGCAATCTTCTCTTTCGGCACAATCAGGCAATTTTTGACCACAGAAGACACGGAACACACGGAAGAGGCAGGAGGCATGGAGGAAGACACGGGAGACACGGAACACGTGGAAGAGGTGGGAGACACGGAGGTTGATTTTACCGTAATTTTTCCGTGTGTTCCGTGTATTCCGTGGTTAACCCACTCCTTCAGCATCCGTGCCGTTTCCGGCAGATCGTTCTTTTCAATCTCCCTCCGTTGTGCCCCAAGTCCGAAGCCATCGTTTTCGATCTTGAAGAAGGCAATCGTGTCGGTCTTTTTGGACAGCGACTTGTCGAGGAACAATATCGAGGTCTTGACGCCGGAATAGGGATTGAACACGCCTGCCGGTAGCGAGACGACGGCGACGAGATACTGCTCCACCAGCATCTTGCGCAGTTGCTTGTAAGCGTTCTGGCTCTGGAAGATGATGCCTTCAGGGACGATGATGCCGGCGCGTCCGTTGGGCCTGAGGTGCTCGGCCATGTAGTCCACGAACAACACCTCGCTGCGCTTGGACTGCACCGAGAAGCGGTTGTGTGGCTTGATGCCGCCCTTTGGCGACATGAAGGGCGGATTGGCGAGAATCACGTCGGCGGATTCGTTCCAGCGTTCCTGGCTGGTGAGCGTGTCGTACTCGACGACGTGCGGGTCTGCAAAGCCGTGCAGGTACAGGTTCACCAGCGACAGGCGCACCATGTCGGGCGAGATGTCGTAGCCCTTGAAGTGCTGCGCGAGGCGGCCCTTTTCGTCAGGAGTCAGAGAATTGAACGTGGAGGGACAGGATTCACGGGATTTTTTGTGTTTATCCTGCCCATCCTGTTTATCCATGTTTACCCTGTTGGCGGCAAGGATGTGTTTGTACGCGGATATCAGGAACCCGGCGGTGCCGCAGGCCGGGTCAAGCACGGTTTCTGTCTTCTTCGGGTCAACGATCCCGACGATGAAGTCAATGATGTGGCGCGGTGTGCGGAACTGCCCGGCGTCGCCCTGGGAGCCAAGCACGGAGAGCAGGTACTCGAAGGCGTCGCCGAGCCGTTCGCTGTGGTCGTAGGTGAACTCGTCAATAATCTTTAAGAAGGCGCGCAGGGTTTCGGGGTCGCGGTAGGGCAGATAGG
>CAYJPZ010000180.1:0-7642 GCA_964372185.1 uncultured candidatus Brocadiaceae bacterium | reverse complement strand
TGCAATATTTTCGATGGGTTGTTTTTTAGAAAATCAAAAGTAGTCCCCAGTGCGGCACATAACTCTTCAACAGTATCATAATAGCGATTATGCGTTGCGCATGATCGAGTATGCCACCATATCTTTTCTGCACCATTAAGCTCAGGACAATACGGAGGGAGATTAAAGACTTCGACATATTTCCTGTTTTTTGAAAACCATGCGTAGGTGTCAGGATGTTTGTGATAGGACGCATTGTCTTGAATAAGAAATATTTTTTTGTATTGTTGATCACAAAAATAGCCAACTATATCTTCAAGAAACGCAACATATGTTTCATGATTGAACATGTCCGTTCTGTGGCAACACTTAAATTTCCCCGTCTGCAGCGCAACTGCTCCAAATATCTTTTGCGTATTTCTTGCGCCATTAGAAAGTATCTTGGGCTGAGAATTAACGGGAGACCATGTTTGATGGAGTGTTGGGCTTTGCCGAAAAGATGCTTCGTCTTCAAAAACAATTAGCGCTTTTTCTCTTGTTGAGTTTTTTTTAAATTAGGATAGGTATATCTAATCCATTTGTTTCTTTCTTTTGGATTAGCTTTTGCAAGCTTATAGGTTGGCCGCTGAACAGATAATCCTATTTGATGTAATAATTTCCTTACATGAGCAGCATGATAACGAACACCAAACTCATCTTCGATTACTTTTTTAATGATGGGAGAAGTCCATATTCCGGTATTAAATCCGTAGGCTACCGGACCGCTTTCAATTATGTCATACAGTGCTTGTTTGTCATCGCTTGTAAGATTAGATTTTCTTCCACTTCTATATCCTTCCAGCAATCCGTCAACGCCATGTAAATTCCATTTGTTAATCCATTCAGGGATGCTTGTACGATTAGCTTTTAAAATGTGCGCTATGCTTCCCGGGGGATATCCTTCAAGGCTTAAAATAATTGCATGAAGCCGGGTGGCAACTCGATATTCATTTTCCTGCTTAGCTTGCTTGCGTAAGTCGAATAGTTTCGCTACAGTCCTTTTGTTGCCGCTTGCTGATAATGCCTGCATAGTTCTTCCCTGATAATTGTCTGTATATTTATGCTCGCTACTTGATTATGATACACCTTGATTTGCCTTAATTCAATATCTATTATCTGATATGTCTTGTTTTATATGCTTGATACGAAGGTGATGTCTGTTTATTTATGCACACATATATAGCTTCGTCATCTTTTGAGCAAGCATTCTCTGCCGTCCCGCAACATTTACAATATTCGCATCATGCCTTTGGGCAGCCTGGTAATTAAACAAGACACAGACGTTGGTAACCGATACCGCCAGCATGAGCAGAAACAATAAAGTTATTTTGTTGCCGACGCTCATTTTTTAAAACCAATATCAAGAAATACCCGCATCTTCCACCCCATTAACTTGATTGTATCGGTTTATTTACTGTTTAAAAATAATTGATTCCGTCAAATGCGTCAAAAGCTACGTAATCAACGTCCAGATAACCATCCTCTACCTGCTGAACCGCTGCGCCTCCTGCAACGATACGGGGATGAATGGCCTTCTTTTGAGCTAATTGACGGATTTCGTTAATGGCAGGCAGACATACGGTCATCAGGCTCGACACACCAATAACGTCTGCCCTCTCTCTGACAGCCGCCTCAACGAAGACCTCCGGAGGCACGTCTTTTCCCAGATTAATGACCTTAATGCCGGACATCCTTGCAAGGGTGGCTACCAAGTGTTTGCCCAGGTCGTGAACGTCCCCCTGGATGGTTCCTATAACAAGGGTCTTTGTTTTTCCATGGGACTTATTGGTCACTTCGTACATATCTGCAATCAGGTCCATGTGACCTTCAAGCTTCCGGGCAATTACCTGGTCTATGACCTCGGACATGGCGCGCGAGGCAAGCAATACGTCGAGGAGTTGAAAATTTTCAGTGGTACATTTGTCTTTAAGGGATTGGAGGGCTGGGATTAGACCTTCATTTATAATCGTTTTTGCAGAAATACCCCGGGATATCAATTGGTCTGCCTCGGCCACGGCATCCGTATTTTCCCCCGTTTCCACCAGCATAGCCAATCGAGAAATATCTGCCATAGGCATTACGCGTCACGCAAGCTGTTGATGACGATACCGGTGATTAGCTTGGGATAGAAGTAGGTTGATTTGGGCGGCATCACCTTGCGCGCCTCTGCAATTTCCTTTACCTGTTCAATACGGGTGGGTCTGAGAAAGAAGGCCAATTGGTACTCGCCCGAACGTACCAGGGAAATGGCTTCTGTTTCTTCCTTCACGTATTTCACGTAATTTTTCAGGGTTACATCATTGGAAGTTATGCCCAAAATCTTGTTGATAATCAAACCATGAAGAATACCGGCGTCCAGACTCTTCCATTCCGGATGGGTATTGGAAAATACGGCGTCCAGCGCCTTTTGGTTAATCAACCGCAGTTTATAATAGGAGTCCGTCTTGCCGACGTACATTATGAAGGCATTACCGCCGATTTCACCGTTAAGTTTCGACATGAAATCTTCCACCTTGCACCCTTTATCCAACGGTTCAACGTGAAAAGATTCTTTGAGTGTCGGGATAATCCGCTCGAAGCATCGTTCGTCAATATTCCGCAACAACCGGTGCGCCGGGAGGATTTTTAAGCCGGGGTTGCTCATAGACACGCATACCATCATCACATAATCAAAAGGCATATCTTCTTTCAACTTGCCGTTTTCCTTGCGCAATTGTTCTTTGTAAACCAGTGAAGTCTCATAACGGTGATGCCCGTCTGCGATAAAAAGCGGCTTTTCCTTCATGAGGGTAACGAGGGTATCGACGGCCTTTTTTTCCGTTATCACCCAAAGTCTGTTCTTTACCCCAGTGTCATCAATAAAGCTCGTCGCCGGTTTGGTGGCAGCCAATGCAGTTAAATAGGTATCGACGGTGTTGTTTTCATCGGGAAAGAGCGCAAAGATGGAGCTGAGGTTGGCCTGGCACGATTGCGTTAGTTTCAAACGATCGGCCTTTGGTCCGGGAAGCGTTTGCTCGTGCGGATAGATATATCCCTTATCAAACGGCTCGAGTTTTACCTGTGAAAGAAAACCCCTGCGGACAAACCATTGGTTATCCACAAAGAATTCCTGCTCATACACGTAAATTGCCGGGGCGTCTTCCTGTTTCAACACCCCATTTTTCTTCCAGGTGTTAAATGTTTCCGCGGCGCGGGTATATTTATTTTCCTTTTCCGTATCGCCGGATAGGTCTTTCCCCAGATCTAAACGAATGATATTATTCGGGTGCATCTGATAATACCGTTCTTGTTCCTGGGGTGAAATAACGTCGTACGGCGGCGTTACAACGGCTGAAACGTCTGTAATAATGTCCTGATTGTATCGTAGTCCTCTGAAGGGTTTTATAATAGCCATAGTAGTTTAAGAGTATTAGTATCTTCCAAATAAAATGTTGATAATATCAGCAAAAAAGAGCAAGGCTGAAGTCTTGCCCTACGTGTAGAGACGCATGGCGATGCGTCTCTACGTTGGGCAGCAACGAATGACCGCCAAAGGCATACTGCAACAATTGGCGTTCACAATTTAAATCAAAAAAACTGTTAGGTGCCTTCTTCCCATGAAGCAAGGTACTTTACCTGTTCTTTGGTAAGTTTGTCAATGGCAATGCCCATTGATTGTAATTTCAAACTAGCCACCCACTGGTCAATGTCCTTGGGAACTTCATAGACCTGGGGCAACAACTTGCCTTTGTTCTGCATTACGTATTCCGTGGAGAGCGCCTGGGTGGCAAAGCTCATATCCATGACGCAAGCCGGATGTCCCTCAGCCGCTGCAAGGTTGATAAGACGTCCCTCGCCCAACAGATAAATTGAATTGCCATTTTTAAGTACGTATTGATCCACAAAATTACGGATCGACTTGTTTACCTTCTTTGCCAGTTTTTCCATCGCCTCAATGTCGATTTCCACGTTAAAATGGCCTGAGTTGCACACCATTGCGCCATTTTTCATAACTGCGAAATGTTCTTTTCTCAGGACGTGAATATTTCCGGTCAGCGTGCAGAACAAATCGCCGATTTTTGCCGCTTCGCTCATCGGCATTACCATAAACCCATCCATAGCGGCTTCCAGGGACTTAATCGGATCGATTTCCGTAACCACGACGTTTGCGCCCATCCCCTTTGCGCGCATGGCAAAACCTTTTCCGCACCAGCCGTAACCGGCAACCACGACCACCTTGCCGGCAATCAGCATATCCGTAGCGCGGATAATTCCGTCAAGGGTAGACTGTCCGGTACCGTATCGGTTGTCGAAAAGATGTTTCGTGTCTGCATCGTTAACGGCAATTACGGGGAACTTCAGCGCGCCGTCCTTTTCCATGGCCTTCAGCCGTATCACGCCCGTGGTGGTTTCTTCCATGCTGCCGCAGATATTTGGGATGAGTTCCTTGCGGTCCTTATGAATGGCTGAAACCAGGTCTGCACCGTCGTCCATCGTAATGGTCGGCTTGTGGTCCAGCGCAGCGATAAGGTGCTGATAATAGGTTTTGTTATCCTCGCCTTTGATGGCGAAGACAGGGATGCCGTATTCTTTAACGAGGGCTGCGGCTACGTCGTCCTGGGTTGACAAAGGATTTGACGCGCACAGCACCACGTCAGCGCCGCCCGCCTTGAGCGTCCTTACGAGGTTAGCCGTTTCAGCCGTCACGTGGAGGCAAGCGGACATCCTCGACCCTTTCAGCGGTTTTTCCTTTTCAAAGCGTTCCTTTACCTGCGCCAAAACCGGCATATCATTGCTGGCCCATTCAATACGTTTCTTACCGCCAGCCGCAAGACCAATATCCTTCACATCATGCTTCATGAACTCTCCTTTTTTCTAAATAAACTATATAACACACTAAAACTTTTCAATTCTTCCCAATAATTCTTAAGGTGGTCGATTTTGCTTACAAGAATTTCTTTGTCTTCCGGAAGCCAGTCCATCCATACCTTTCTAAAGTCTTTCCAATGCCTTTTTCAACACCTGTTCTTTCAATTTTCTAAACTTTTTCGTCTCCCAATACTGCTTCAGGCATCGAAGCCTGAATTCCACCAGCGCCTTGTAGTTCTTATAAGCCGTGGGGTTTCCTTTTTTTACAACCTGGTACAACAGCAAAGGGGCTGCCTCATTTAAGAAGGCAACATCTATCTGCTCGGTTCTGAAGAAATCCATTACGGCGTTGTAAATACTGCTTTTGTCATATGACTTTACCTAATATCTTCTTTGTTAATCCCTCAAAATCGCCATAACATTTTTGGACAGCACTACAATGAGCGCCTATCGCGCCATCAGCCGGTTTAAGTAAAAAAATAGGTTTTTTGGCTTCCATAGACATAGGCGCAAGGCTGTGATAATGCTTTAGCAGGGCTAAACAATTGGTGTCTGTGTCTACGGAAACAGACGTGTCGCAATTCTCTCTCTTCAGCACATACTGCAAATAAACCTGCGGTATCCTGTCTGCCCATTTAATATAAGACTTGACCGGTCTGCTGTCCCGGTCAGTATATTGCATGATTAAGTACCCAATGGGTTGCATTATTCCTCGTGGAATAAAGTCTTTATTGCCCTTTGTGTATTCTGACGTGCGTTTTGACCATTGATTTCTCCAATCATGAAGTGTTTTTCCCAGGTTTTTAATCCCCTGTAGTGAAAACAAATCAGCAGCAACGGGTAATACGACAAATTCACTGGAGATAAGAACAGCGCGATTAATAGCGCCTAAATTTGGTCCAACGTCTATCAACACATAATCTGCGTTACACCGTTTAGCGGCGTCTTCTATGAGGGTCTTAAATACTGAAGTAACTTTAAATCCATACGGGTCACCTTCAAGACATTTTGTCCAAGAATCACTTAATTTGTCTTCAAATGCCGAAAGCGATAAATTCCCAATTAAAAGCGATAAATTTTCAGCTATTTTTTCAATATGTACGGGGAGATATGGTTCGCCTTCGCTTACCGGGACGATTGCATCAAGAACCGTAACTTTTTGTTCTTCCAAAACGATTTCTTCCATTCTTTCCGTGGATAAAAAAATGGAAGAAAGATTACATTGTGGGTCTAAATCGACCGCCAAAACCTGATAGTTAAGTTCTTTTAACATCCATGCAATATGATATACAGTTGTCGTTTTTCCGACGCCGCCCTTATTATTGAAAAAGGTAATTATTTTCATGTTACCGTTTTTTGTATATGGTTACGCTGAAATGCAAAGGTTGATTATAAGTAAACTCTGCTGGAGGATTACCATTTGCATTTAATTCAGCCTGTGCCGTGGCTATACCACGGTTGAATTTGTTTACATACCCCATAATTTTAAGGGCTTCAGCTACAATAGGGTTGCGATAATCATTTTGATCGGGAAAATTCTCCGGTCTGGCCGAACCATATAAACCTCCCGGATTGGAAATTTCGATGCGGTCGCTGAATTCATAGAATTTTACCGGGGCGTTAGATTCATAGTTACGGTGCATAACGGCATTATTCAATAATTCCCTAATTGCTTTAAAGGGATAAGTCCTCACTATCGTTTCCCTTAAGGAAGAAACCTTAACAGGGCGTTCTTCAATGTTGTTTTTAACGAACAAATCCAGTTGACGCATCATAGAAAGCAAATCTCCGGAAAATTCTTTTTCATTCAAAACATCGCTATCCATAGAATCTCCGGAATATTGCACATATTGGACATAAGCGCCCGGCATATAAAATTTGGGATTGTTACCGAGTATCAAAATTCCTGCGTAAGTAAGCACGTCATTTACAAAATCGTACAATCGCAGAGAAGCTAATTGTTGTTTTATCTCACGGTGATTGGCGGTTAATATTTCCGAATCAATGGCATTAGGTAAATAAGTCAATTTAAATAATTCAACATTAATATCCGGGAGTGTGCTGCCAAATACCGGTGAAACGTCAAAGGTCTTGGTATTGGCAGCACGTTTTTCAATTAAGCGCAATTCTTCCGCTTCATTAGCGACAGCCTTGCTTGGTCCAATACGGATCCAGACCACACCTTTGTAATGAACAGGAGGAAACGGGCTTGGAAAAACTTCTACTACAGCCAATTCACCTCCATGCAAAACATACCTTTGTACCGTGATAGACGGCTGAGGCAGAATCTGTCCATTATTGCGAATAGCCGCTAAGTCTTTTAGTAATTCATCAGATATCGTTAACCCGGCTACTTTTCCTGTTTTGTCGTCAGCGCCAACAATTAAATAACCCGGTAACTTGTGGTTCGGGTAGTCGTTAGAAAAGGCACAAACAGCCTTTGAAAATTTATCCGTATCCTTTATCGATATTGTTCTTTCTACCCGGTCGGATTCCAAGTCAGATAATAGTGCGATTAATTCTTGTTGTGATAACATAACGCTGTAAGGCCGTAACTGAAAAAAGTTCACACTATGATTAATGGGTATGTTTTTCTACGCAACCAAAAAGAGCTTAACCACAAAGACACGAATTTTCACGAACGGGCATGGATGAACAGTTTCAGGTTTCAAGTTTGTTGCCGCCCCTATGGGGCTAAAACAACAGGTGTATCCCTTTACCTACCGCTTACGCAGTGGGCTACGGTTGTTACACTCAGAAGGGGTGTCTTACTCTC
>CAYJPZ010000179.1:0-7654 GCA_964372185.1 uncultured candidatus Brocadiaceae bacterium | reverse complement strand
AACTATAAATTGGCGGGCCTTTGTCAGGTCTCCACTTGACAACGCTACCAATTTTCTATCGAGTCCGGCAGATATAGTCAACCCTTTTGTAGTTTTTGTATTACTGATCAAGTTGACTATTGTCATCAGGCTTTCCAGTGGGCGACCGCGCCAATTCTCCGTAATATGACAGAACATGCGATGTTCTATTTTGTTCCATTTACTGGTGCCTGGCGGGAAATGCCTTACATGAATAATCATTTCTATTTCATCCGCAAGTTGCTGCAGTTCCAGCTTCCACAAACGCACTTTCGAGCCATTGCTGCCGCCACCATCGGATGATTCGGGGGACATCATACTTAATTTTGGGTCATCGTGTAGTCGTGTGGGTCATATTATATCTCCTTGAGCATACAGGTAAGGATTTTCAGTCGGAGATACTCCTCGTCACGTAACCCGTAAGCCCTTCTTTGTATCACTCGAATCTTATTGTTCAACCCTTCGACAAAACCTAATGAAACTTTATTCTCAGGTCTGCTATAGGCAGCGATGCCGTCCCGGTGCCGCTCTATCATCGCAGCAAATTTCTCATAGGGTTCCAGTCTTTGCCATTTCAGAGATTCCTTCCAGTTGTCGAAAAACTGTCGTGCCCACCCTTCCGTCTTTAGAATTCCCACAGAATTCGCTCCCCAGAATTCGCCCGGAATTCGCAACAAAACTGCATGATAATCCTGGATGCGACTCCTCTCTAATCAAACCTGGCGAAGCGCGCCCCTTGCAGGAATACTTAATATCAGACCCAATATTTCTTGACAATGGCATATTGTCAAGAAATACTGATACATATATTAATGCATATTTAACCAGGAGGAAGGTTTGTGAGAACAACAATAAACATAGAAGACAAATTACTTAATAAGGCAACGAAGTTAACCGGCGTCAGGGAAAAAACGTTACTGGTCAGGCTCGGTCTTGAAGCGCTTATCGCAGGAGAAAGCGCCAGGAGACTTGCTAAACTGGGTGGAACTGAAAAGAAATTAGAGATAATACCCCGCAGAAAGTCGGCAGGCGCATAAGATGGTTCTTGTGTGGACAATCGACAAAAAACTCAATGAGGTTTCTTCAAAGCTGGGGATAGCCTGGTAGTCTTGTAGGTTAGATTGAACTCAAGTGAAACCCAACATCTGTTCAATTCTTCAAGAAAATGTACCTCTCCGTAATGCTCATGGAAAAAGGCATAATGGCAAGGGTGAGAAACGAGGGCAATGCCTCGGTGGGGTCTTCCCAGTTGATTTTCTTCACGTTAAAGATCATCATACTTCCCACAATAATAAGGGCGGGCGCGATGATCGGATAGAGGAAATTCCCATCTGGCGTTTGGTGGCCGCCGCCAATCATTTTAATCAAGGGATAAAACAAGAGCGATAAGAGGAGTAACCCGGCGGTAAAGATATTGGATAAGCCCGTCCTGCCGCCGGCCTGGATACCCGCCGAACTCTCCACGTAGCTGCTCACGGTGGAAGTGCCAAGAAGCGCGCCCGCAACGGTGCCGAGCGAGTCGGGTATGATTGACGTTATTAACTCACGCAGCCCAAAGAACGTTAAAATAACAAAGAGTAAGCCCGTGATAAGATTTGCGCCGAGGGCCACCTGCCAGGGATACCCCATGCCGCTGGATACGATCGGGCCGCACACAATAAACGCAAAATACCATCGCGGGCGCCTGGGCAATGGGATAATTAGCCAGAAACGCCATGATAATGCAACTCACGGCGCTGGCGATACAGGTGGCCGCCATGACCGTCCCAAAGTCCATTCCGCAACGGGAGAGCACGGCAGGCTGCACAAAGACGATGTACGACATCGTCAGAAAAATCGTTGCGCCGGCAATGGCCTCCGTGCGGACGTTCGTGCGGTTTTCTTTTATCTTAAATATCTTTTCTAGAATCATAGTATTTGCCAATGTTTTCAAAGAAGCTCAAACATCGTTTCTAAAGGTTTATCGTAGGGGCCATAAAATTGACTCTAACGAAAAGCCGTCATATCAGACCAAAGACCGGGATGAACCTAACTTTTGTCTGATCTATCGTCTCCTCTTCCCTAAGACTCATATTCACAACCCACGCCTCTTTGGGGTTATACTTTGAGATGAATCCCCTCATCGGGCGCGCAACGGCCATCTCATGCATCTCCTTGCATTTTACCTCAACGGGTATGGCTTCACGTCCGATGTCTATGATAAAATCTACCTCTGCCCTGTCCTTTGTCCGCCAGAAATGGAGTGTGCTGCCGTCGTCTTTTATCCTTTCGAGCAACAAACCGTATACGAGGTTTTGGAAGAGGAAGCCCATTTCCGAGAATGCCGTATATCTGCCAAACTGGCCGGCGCTGAAATTCCGCAACCCCAGATCACTAAAATAGGGTACCGGCGATTTGCTGATCTCTTTCCTGATGTTTCTGAAATAGGGAGTGACCCTTTTTACCACAAAGGTCTTTTCCGCATAGGCAAGGTAGTTTTTCACGGTCTGGACGGAGATGCCGAGGGTGGAAGACAGTTCGTTGAGATTTATCATATTTCCTATCTGACCCGCAAGCAGGCGTATCAGATTTCCGAAGGCGTCAATGCGTTCGACCCTTAACATACAGGCAATGTCTTTCTCGATGTAGCTCCTGTATATCTCATTTATAATCTTCGACTTCTCAAGAAGGGTGTCTTCAAGAATGACCCTCGGATATCCCCCGAAGTTTAGGTATTCCATAATGAGGGACAGTCCCTCAGCCTTCTTTACCTGGAAATATTCGCCAAGCCTGTCCTCGTACTTATACCCAGTCTTGTAATTGATAAATTCCTTTAGCGACACCGTATGAAGTTCAAACATCCGTTTCCGGCCGGCAAGGGATTCGTGTATCTTTTCTTTTAATTCAAGGCTGCCCGACCCTGAGACAATAAATTTATACGGCGTCCGCATGTCGTAAAGTCCCTTAAGGAACAGCCCTGCATTTCCTTTTCTCTGGATTTCGTCTATAAATACGTACCCCTTTTTTTTGCCGAACTCCAGCCTTATTCTGTCCAGAAGGGCGGTCTGTGTCGTGAAATGGGGCATGTCCGATTCAAGGTCAAGGCTCAGGAAGATGGTACCTTTACCATTTTTCTCAAGATAATCCTGGAGTTGGAGCATCAGGGTGGTCTTGCCTGCCTGGCGCGGCCCAACGATCAGGGATATCTCCTTTTTTGGTAAATGAGCGGTCAACTCTTCAAACAAATATCTTTTTATGGGCATGGCTTATTATAAAAGACGAGAAAAGACAAAGTCAATATGCAAATTAATCGGACTAATGTGCTGTGGGCCAAATACTGTCCCTATCTACCGAGGAGAATAAACACTAGCGCGGCTATGCCGCAACCAAAACAAATGTGCCTCATCCGCAGAATCTGTGGGCAAGTATTGGTTCCGGCAGGCAATGCCTGCCCTACATGAGAATTCACAGATGGTATCATTTGAATAGATTTCATGGTAATATACCAATTACCATGCAAAACAAAACGTTTCCGGTCAAAATAGCGTTGTGCATTGCCGCCATTGGCTGTTATTCAACCATTGCGCAGGTAATGCTGATACGTGAATTCCTGAACATATTTTACGGCAGTGAATTATGTCTGGGCGTTATCTTTGGCGCATGGTTTTTGGGCATTGCAATAGGCGCATACACCGGCGCCTGGATGAAACGCGCTACGCAACACGCAGGCGCTGTTTTTGTAATGGTGCTGTTAGTTATGTGCTTTGTTTTGCCCGCGCAGGTCTTCCTTGCGCGCTGTGTGCGTGGCTTTTGGGGTATCGGTACCGGGGAATATGTATCCATCCTGCCCTTCCTCTTTACGTCGGTCGGATTGCTCTTCCCTTTTAGCTTTCTGATTGGCTTCATTTTTCCCTTTTCATCAAAAATCATTTCCAGCGCCGCTGGCGATGCCGCCGTGGACGTGGGGGTGGTTTATGTTATCGAATCGTTGGGGAGCCTTGTTGGTGGCTTGGTATTTTCATTCTTCATGGTTTCCAGATTTCATCCGTTTGAAATCATTACCCTATTGAATATAAGCATATTTATCCTCCTGGCCTTTTTGCTCATTCCTTCTTTCAACAGAAAATATGGTTACTTTTTAGAAGAAGGCAGGCATGTACCGAATATCATGGGATGGGTTTCATTGGGATTGGCGTCCACACTGGCGGCAACGTGGCTGTTTGCTGTCCCTGACAAGATTGAGGGATGGTCAACAAAAATACGCTGGAATACATTAAGCCCATACACTGAGTTGGCAGCGTCGGCAGACTCCAAATATCAGCATATCGACGTCGGCAAACAGGCAGGGCAATACAACGTCTACCTCAATGGACAATACTCCATTGCCTTTCCCAATGAGTACGAATATGCGCAAATTGCCCATCTCGTTATGACGCAACACCCGTCTCCGAAACACGTGCTGTTGATTGGAAATGGGTTGGGCGGCATCCTCTCCGAGATGCTCCAGTACCCAATTGGAAGGCTTGATTACGTGGAACTGGACCACACCCTTTTGCAATTGTGCGGCAACTATCTGTCTTCCCAGGATAGGCAAGCCCTGGCCGACAAACGGGTGAGCATCTTTTACCAGGACGGCCGTTACTATGTAAAAAACATTGCGAAAGATAGACGATACGATATCGTTATGGTAAACGCCCCCGACCCCTCTACGGCATTTTTGAATCGTTTTTATACGAAAGAATTTTTTCGGGAGATACAAGACATTTTGCAGCCGGGCGGTATTTTGACGACTGCCGTCAGTTCCGCCGTAACGTACATTGGAAAAGACGTTGGAAGTTACACGGGTTCTCTCTATCGCACCCTGCACGAAACGTTCTCGCACGTCCTGGTAACACCAGGACAGACCAACTTCTATTTTGCAAGCAATCAGGATGGCATCATTACCCTTAACATAGAAACGCTCATGGAACGATACCGAAAATCCCGGGTAAAATCAGCATACTTTACCGAACACCTCTTTTATACGCTGCTTCAGCCGGAACAAGCAGCCTTTATCGAAAAACGACTCAGCCAAAGAAATGACCTGATTGTCAACACGGATACCATGCCCGTCACCTATTTTCTGAACCTCATCATCTATGATGCCCTTACCGGCGGGCGCTTCAACGGCCTGTTTCATAGACTCCAGGATATGGGTTTCGTATGGTTCCTTCTTGTGGTGGTGATTGCATTGGCCAGCAGGATATTATATTTATTCATCAATCAACGGATTCACCGGAATCGTTTTGCGTCAAACAAGAGCATCGTCACCTATTCAACGAATCAGATCAAGACAAACTGCCTCATTGCCCTTGCAATAACGGGATTTACCGGCATTGCGCTGGAAATGCTATTGCTCTTTGCCTTTCAAAATATGTATGGTTACCTTTATGAGCAGATGGGTGTCATCGTGGCCGTTTTTATGGTTGGACTTGCGCTAGGTGGCTACATTACCAATCGCATGATTCAGAAGGGCAAGGCTTCGTGGATACTCGTTCTGGTCATCCTGGAAGGGGTTATCGGATGCTATGCGCTTGCCTTGCCGTGGATAATCCATGCGCTTTCATCGCATTCAATCACCGCCGGGGCAGGTTTAATCTGCCTCACGGGGATTACAGGCATGCTGACCGGCATTGAATTTCCGCTGGTAAACAAAATCTTCATACACCACCGCAGGGAGATCACCCTATCAGCCGGGGTTACTAATGGCGCCGACCACGCAGGCGCTTTTTTGGGCGCGATATTGACCGGTGTGGTTTTTTTGCCGCTCCTGGGTATGGTAAAGACCTGCATAATCCTGGCAATGCTCAATTTTGCATGCATGACGCTGATCCTGTTTTCACGCCGTTTAGCACAAGATAATTAGAAGCCTAAATTGATTGTATAGGAATTTAGATTTAAACATTCATGTATTCTTTTGTACAACACCAAAATTAGTTGCGTAATTAATGCGTAGCAAAGTTTCGTTAGGAACGATATGTTTACCGATAAACCATTATGCCACCATCAAGCTCCGTCATTTCCACCGGAACTGCTTCTTGTGTAGTAGTTCATCATCACGGATGTAGTCCTTGATGAGTTTCAGGCAGGTGGCCTGGTTGCCTGCGACGTCGATGTTGATGTAGTTTACAAAATCCTTGTTTGCATCAACCCAGCTCAGCACGATGTCCATTTCCCCAGTTTCGTCTTCGGTAAGGCCGTCCTGTTCCGGGTGTTGTTCAAACATTTCAGCAAGGATTTCCTCAACACCGGAGAGGTCTACGGCGTCCCTGAGCAGTTCGTACGTTTGCACCGGATGTCCCTCCTTCACAAAAAACAATTCAAAACAGTCCTCGACTGTGGAAGGCAATATCAGGACGAAGTTTTTCAGGCTTCCATATCTGGCCTCCCTTTCGTGCACATCAATCTGCTGGTTAAACAGAGGGCGGTATTGTTTTATTAATTGATATTCCAGGAGCATTGCGGCAAGTTCTGAGCCGGTTATTTCGTATTCAATGGTGTAAACGGTGTTTAATAAGTTGGCTATCTTTTCCAGGCAGTTTGTCGTATTCCAGAAGTAAGAACCCACGCGGTCTTTCAGGTTTTTTGCCTTTCCCACGTAGATTATCTTTCCTGATTTGTCCTTCATTTGATAAGCGCCGGGTTTTTGCGGGATAGACCACAAAAAGGCCTTATCAAAGGCGTACTTGCTGAAATCAACGCTCATTACCGTCGGATATTGAAACTCCAGGAGCGCCTCTATCGTGCCTATCTTTTGAGCATCAACCAACTCACGGCACCGGGCGAATATGTTCACCATATTGCTGACTTCCTTTTCCGTGTTCGGGGTGTCGATGGTAGGCAGTTTGAAGAATAGCGACAGGTCGTTCTGGGATTTTTGATTGAGGGCCGGGCTGAGTTTTTTTGTCAACAACTTCAGGCACAGCACGTGGTTTTCAATGGTTTCCTGTGTTTTCCCTAAAATGGCATTGAGTTGATGCACCATCGCATGGATATCGTAACCGGCCAGTATGGTGTCTCCTAAAAAATGTAATAACGCCAGCGCCCCATTTTCAGCCGGGACGCCTTGTTTTATCTCTTGCTCCACGTCACCCGGCAAGTGCAGGGATGTCAGAGTCGATGCGCCCGGATTGATGAAGGTATGGAAATGTTCCGTCTGTTTGTTGCCCTTGATTTTTTGGGCGCTGATTTCAACGATAATCCCGTATTTCCCGGCAAGCCTGGCGGTGAAAAGGCTTACCACGGCAATCTCCGCGTCAGAAATGGGTGTGCCGTTTTTTTCGATGATCTGCCAGAGTTGGCGTTCGTCCAGGGTAAACCTGCGGTCACCTGACAGGGCGGTGCGTATCAGTTTTTCACCCACGCCGGGTGAGGCGCCTTTGATCTTGACTACCTGCTCAACAAGTTCACTGCTGTCTGCGCCCGTTCTTTTTGACTTCAGATAGGTGTATATCTTTTCCTGTATAACGCCAGGCCGGTTGGTTGTGGAATGCATTCTTTATTAACACAGGCAATAAAGCGCCTGCCTATTAGCAATAGCCCATAAAAGACAAAATCAGCACAAGGCGTTTGCCTTGATGTGTAGGAATTTCAAAGTCAGGCCTGAAAGGCCGACAGG
>CAYJPZ010000178.1:0-7695 GCA_964372185.1 uncultured candidatus Brocadiaceae bacterium | reverse complement strand
CCTCAAAGCAAGAAATGTCCCGTGGGCTATGGCTTTGTAATCTCTGATTTTTAAAGACTTTTTTCTGCTTTATTTCTAAAAGAAAAAAAAGAGCTTGACATAGAATGTCTACCCAGCTTTTTTCGTTTGACAAAAGCCTTCTAATGGGTGTCCCCTACCCTGCCCACAGAATTACGTGGTTGTAAACGAATATGGTAGACACAATCTGAGACAACTAGCACGCTGTCATCCGTAGTAGCGTGTTGAATAGCTCTCACCGGTGTTGGAAAAACAGCACTACCTAAAAATACTGACTGGCGGGGATCGAATATCATGACTCTCCGTTGGTCTTGTGAATAAACCCATAGAAGGCTCTCGTCCTGAGTAAGGCAGGCATTAGGGTGGGATATAAAGGTTTTACCGAGTGTTGCACGCGGAATTGTTACCATTGTGCCATTTTCTTGAAAACGAATGAAATTGCCATCCCACAAGAGTATTGATCCATCTTCGAGCACGGCTAGTACAGAGGTATCTTTCTTAAATTGGTGGGTTTTGATCAATTGCCTGCTTCGCCAATGATACATTTTAAAAGACCCTGTGATTACAACCAAGCGGTTGTCTTTTGCCGAAGAGCATAAGGAGTAGATATAGTCATAATAATCAGGAAATGATCCTGTAATGGATAAAGATGATAACTCCGAAATGAATGGCAATGCATCCGGTTTAGATATAAGCATTTCATACGCCTCATTAATGTGTTGCATAATTCTTGTAGCACCTGGATCATCATTAACGTCTGGGTGCCATCTTCTTACCTGTCGCTTGTAAGCGTCTTTAATTGCACTTTTGTTGTCAGTAGGATCAATTCCTAGTGTCTGGAATGCTTTGTTTTCTCTTCCAACCAGTTGCCAACCTGGTGGAACCTGCCGAGACACCTTTTGGGTTTGCCAAAACTGGTCAATTTTCCCATTAGCAGAAATGATATATAGCTCATTGCCAGAACCAGCAATCCAATCTTCTGAAGAAAATGGGCAAACATATTGCCATGATACTTGGAAAGGGTTAAGGTCTATCTCATTAGCAACACCTGAAGGTGAAAATACGTACGCTCTTGAATGCGTGAAATAGCAGTCGCTCACAATGACCGTGCACATATCCTTATTTCTGTTTATGGAAGCCAGTGTGCGGCAACCGTTCACGTGAATGTCGTATGCACTCCTGCCTGAAGAATACATTGCAATAAAGTTAGTAGTATTAGCTTCCCAATTAGGAATAACGGTCAGAATAGTATCTTGCATCAAGAGAAGTATGTGTGGTTTCTTGTTTAATTCATGCCTCCATTGAATGGTAGTTTCGTCTATTCGCTCGACGATTAATTTTGTAGCCGAGCAAGAAGACAAAACTATAGACTCAGTCCCGACAAACACTACCGACTTTGCACGATACCTACTCTTGTAGGTAGCCAATAATTTGAGTGCAACGCCAGTGGCCTGAAATATGTCTTGATTAAGACTGTTTGCTAGTGCTTTCAATGCGGAATCATTCAGCATTCCTTTGCATAAGACCGTTAAAGCGGAAATTCTCGACAATAGACGTAATGGCACAAGTGGGATGTATTCAACGATGAAACTGTTTATGGCTTCTTTTGTAGTCAAGTTGCAATCATGCTGGGATGCCAGATTAATAAGGCAAGAGGCCATTTTCTCAATGACATACATAGGAGGTTCAGATGAGAGCTTGCAATAGCCTAAATAATGTTTGAGAGAAAGGTCGTATTCATTGAGAGCATATTCTGCCTCGGCAAGTGATCGCCAGCCGGGAATGTAATTGGGCTCGATTTCGATCACAGAATTAAACAGTTGTTTGGCTTCTACCCACTTTCTTGCTCTCAGTGCAGCAAATGCCTTGTTCTTTAATTCATATCCCCCCTTGACACTCAATTTTATTACCCATATTATTACGTTTGTCCCGCTACTGAAGTCTGCGTGATTATCTACCATAGTAGGCTGGTGACCCGAAGCCTGGCAGTCTAGGTTGAGCAAAGCAAAACTCAACGATGACTGCTCGTGAAATTAAAAAAATGTTGGATTTTGCTCCTCAACCAAACCGACCAGACTAAATTAATCATTGCCAATAATTGAAATAGCGTTAGCGTAATACTCTTGATGGTTTTTGTTAATTTGACTTAGATTGTTTAATCTCAATAAAATATCTTTTACATCCATGTTTTTTCTATCCATCGGGATGATTACTTCTCTCTCTTCAACATTTTTTACATCTTTATCAATATATTTAGAATATTCCTCCAGCACATTCTTATGAAAAAATTTATCATTGATTTTTATTTTTTTTATTAAATCATAACCTTTGCATTTTGGAGATTTTTCATACAGGCGTGAAATATAACAAAAAGGAGCAATAGATAACCAAGAAAAGATTTGAGCACGTTCCCATAAAAACGCCTGAACTATCGGTTCACCGATAAATATCCCTTTATTAGAATCATAGAAAATTTCACCAGAAGAAATTGCCCCTCTTGTTGGAAGGCCATTAATTATACAAATTGACTGTATTTTTGACATTATTATGAATGTAGCAATCGCAAAATTTATCAAATGTAATTCAGCTCTTTTATCAGGCAACAATACTACAAATATCGAGTCAGAAAAATTATAAATATGCCTATTTGAAATTGTTACAATATCAAAACATGGATCACCTACTCTTTCGCCGAAACCATGAAGGTTACCATTTTTTATTGGAATTTCCATTGTGTCATGTTGCTTTAAATAATCATATATTTCATTATAATTTTTTACCAATAATTCTCTATTCGTTTTGTCTTTTACTTTATTTTTGAATCCGAGAATATCTAGACAACCCACAAACGCTAATTTAAATAATCCATCTGAGTTTTCTAAAGAGTAGCTTCGCGATCCAATTATTTCTTCCATTTTATCTTCTTTAATGGTTTAACATTGATTAGATTAATCCACATAAGGGGATATAGGGATCACAATGCTTGATTATTGACGTCCAATCTACGTAAAGTGTTTCCAAGTCTCTTAGGATCCACCTTGTTCAAACCAACCTTAATTACCTATAACATATTCCCCTATCAGTGATTACTTCAACGTAAATGGTTTTTTCTTCATCATTTTCAAATATTTTTTTTAATGGCGTTCCATTTTACCGTGTTGCCTTTTTTGATTTCTTCTTTGGCTGCCTTGTAATCCATCAATAGCTTTTTGTCGGAAAGGAGTTCCCCGGTTGCTTCCCATTCCTCCCGTTCTCCGAGATAATTAATGAAATCAAGGGCGACACGGGCTCTTTCTTCAGAGAGGGTTTTAATTGCTTCTTTTACCTTTTTCCTGATTGTTATGTCCATAAGGCACGGCTCTTCATGATTAAATTTGATTGTAACGGTTTACGTGGCGCTTGTGACAATGAAAAACAACCCCCTGTTTCCCTCTTTTCTATGGGGGGACTTTGCTAATCCATCTTAGAAAAGGGAAAAACAGGGGGTTGTTTCCCAAGCTTACTTAATACTGGCAGAACAGCAATCATGTGTAGCGATTGGTTAGGGATTTCATTTTGTTAAGATTTACTAATGACCAACCGATTCTGAAAACGAGTTATATCCAATCTATAAAAATGCAATAATTCCATTCCTATTAAGTTTGCCTTTCCGGAAGTAGCCAAGACGGCTATTTTTCTTGTACGACCAAACCATCTTATGAGACCAATGTGAACAGTGGTAGGCACTACATCGCCACTTGCAGTCATATATTCATCATCACCAATGAAGGATAAAGACATCTCTTTAATCTTCTCTTTTGTAAGCATCAGTTCACCATTGAAACCGGTATCTACCAAGACATCTATTGTATCTTCAGTTCCCTCCAGATAAATATCGATCATTGGCTTACCATCATCAAACCAACCTTTAATTTCCATTATGACTATCGGGTTAACTCAGCATAAGCAAAAGAGAATCTGCTGCCCATGTTAATACAGGTTTTAAAATCCAAGAAGACCCATGCTACGATACGATAATGTTAGCTTTTCTGTCATTATGGATGCCTATTTGTTAGCACTACTTGGTAATACAATAGATTTTCTGGCTGAGTTAACCCGATAGTCATAATTTCCATTAAAGAGCCCCTACAAAATGGGTAGCTTTATATCCAATCCTTTTGTAGACAAAGGTTTTATCCGGGTGTTCTTTGACCGCTTTTTCATAAGCCTCAATTTCATTTATTCCTAAGAAAAAATCTCCCGAGTCAATCTCAATAGCCACAATCTCACCTTTATGGTATTTCTCCAACTCTTCTCTTAGTTGTGTTTCATATATCCGGTTAGCCCTTTTTATTCTTTCCTTTAATGACATCAGTCTCGCCCCCCTGACTTCTTAATGGACATATTTACCTTTGTATTAGAATACCAAATTATCACATTGTTTTACCCATGCACCTTCATCAAATAAACCTCCCTATTCAGCCTCACACCCGCCGTTGGGCAGACGTTTACGCATTCTTCGCAGCCGTCGCAGTGGGTCTGGCTTAATGGCATGTTCATCATCGGGGCGATGCGGGTGGAGAAGCCGCGTCCGGCATTGCCGAGGATGTTGCACTTTTTGATCTCTTCGCAGGCGCGTACGCAGGCGTTGCAGTTGATGCATTTGTGGGTTTCTATCTTGATCTTTTCGTGGGAATAATCGGTCTTGAAGGTGCGTCTTGCGCCTTCGAATAGCGCCTGGTCGGCCTGGTACGTCTGGGAGTGTTTCTTGAGCAGGCAAATGTCGGCTACGTTGCAGCCGCATTCCAGGCAGCGTTTGGCCTCGACGGTCATATCGGGCTTTGCGCATTTCTGCTCGACTTCGTTGAAGTTGCCCACGCGCTTGTTTACGGGCAGCAGGTCAATTTCTTTTCTGGTTCCCGCCTTAAACGCGGCGAACATTTCGGGCGGTAACGTGCCGAGGTCGCCCGGATAGGAGCTAAAGCGTGATTCTTCCCCGACGACTTCTTTGCCGGTGAGGAACTGGTTTATGGATTGGGCGGCCTTTCGCGCGTCGGCCACGGCGCGCACGGCGAGGTCGGGGCCGTTATAGCAGTCGCCCGCGACGAAGAGTTTCGGGTTGGCGGTGGTTTGGTAGCTGTTTCCCTTGACGTCAAAAAGCCCCCACTTGTTTACGGCCATGCCTTTTACAAAGGAGAAATCGGTCTTTTGCCCGATGGCCATGATAATTGAGTCGGCCTCGATGGAAAACTCGCTGCCGGCAACGACTACGGGACGTCTTCTCCCGCTCTCGTCGGGTTCGCTCAGTTCCATTTTTACGCAGGTAATCCTGAGGCCTTTGCCTGATTTTTCTATCCTGGTGGGGTTGGTTAGCACCTGGATATCCACGCCTTCATCACGGGCGTCGTGTACTTCGACGTGGTGGGCGGGCATTTCTTTTTCGCTTCGGCGGTAGACGATTGTCGCCTTCGCGCCCAGGCGCACGGCGGCGCGGGCGGCGTCCATCGCGGTGCTTCCGCCGCCTGCTACGACTACTCGTTTGCCGAGGTCAACGGTTTCATACTTAGCCAGCCTTTCCAGGATGTCTATACCGGAATACACGCCCGGCAGGTCTTCGCCCTTTATGCCCATGGGTGTTGCCCTGGAGGCGCCTACGGAGAGGAGGACTGCGTCTGAGTTTTGCATGATCTTGTCAAATTCAACGTCCTTGCCCACCTCGGTCTTGTAATGGATGGTCACGCCCAGTTGCTTTATGATGGCGTCGCCTTCCAGGTCCATGACGTCTTCAGGGAGCCGGTAATAGGGTATGCCGTAACGGAGCATGCCACCGTGTTTCGGGTGGCGTTCGTACATGGTGACCTCGTGGCCTTGCAGTCTCAGGTAATAAGCGGCAGAGAGGCCGGCAGGTCCGGCTCCGATGACGGTGACTTTTTTGCCGGTGGCATTTTTTGGCGGTTTCGGGAGATAGGGGCCGCCTTCCAGCCTTTCCATTTCGGCGATGTGCCGTTTTTGGATGCCGATTAAAACGGCCTTGTCCACCTTTTGACGGCGGCACACTTCCTCGCACGGCCGTGGGCAGACCCTGCCTAAGACGTTGGGGAAGGGGGCTTTTTCCCTGATGAGGTTTGCCGCTTCTTTGTACATGCCGCGTGATTCCAGGAAGAGGAAGCCCTGGATATCAATATTTGCGGGGCATCCCTTTTGGTTGCACGGGGCGTAGCAATCGCCGAAGTGGTCGGAAAGCAGGAGGTCTAAAGAGGCCTTCCGCGATTCCATGACTTTCTTGTTTTCCAGTTCCACCACCATGCCATTTTCAAGTTTCGTGGAACAGGAAGGCACCATTCCGCCGCGTCCGCTTTTCTGTTCTACGGTACAAACCCAACAACCGGCATAATGTGATAGTTTATCGTTATGGCAGAGTGTAGGAATTTCCACACCGAGCGTTTTCGCTGCATCCAAAATGGTAGTTCCCGCATCGAACTGGAGCGCCTTTCCATCAATGGTTACGTTAACTTTATTTGACATGGTTATCCCTTAAAAATAGCATGATATTTACAAACTTCATAACACATTCCACACTTAATACAGATTTTCTGGTCGATATGATGTTTCTCTTTTGGAGTTCCCGATATGGCATTCACCGGACAGTTTTTATAACACAGGTGACATCCCGTACAAGCTTTTTCAATAACCGAGAAATCAATCAGTTCTTTACAGACACCGGCTCTGCATTTTTTATCTTTAATATGTTCTTCATATTCATTTTTAAAATATTTGAGCGTCGTAATAATTGGATTTGGAGCTGTCTTGCCCAATCCACACAGGGAAAGATCTTTCACTTTCCCTGAAAGATCCGTTAGTTTATCAAGGTCGTCCATTGAGCCTTTGCCTGCCGCGATTCTTTCTAATATCTCCAGCAACCGGGTAGTTCCAACACGGCAGAAGGTGCATTTCCCACAGGATTCTTTCTGGGTAAAGGTAAGGAAGAACTTTGCCACGTCCACGATACAGGTGTCGGCATCCATTACCACCATACCACCAGAACCCATAATAGCCCCCGTTGCGGCAATGCTCTCATAATCTACGGGTGTATCAAGCAGGTTTTCCGGGATACAACCTCCTGACGGCCCGCCTAATTGAACCGCTTTAAAAGGTTTGCCTGAAGAAGTGCCTCCCCCGATAGTGTAAATAATATCCCGCAAGGGGATTCCCATGTCCAGCTCAACAAGTCCGCCCCGGGCAATCTTTCCGGCCAGGGAGAAGACCTTCGTTCCCTTGCTTTTTGGGGTGCCGTAAGCGGCGTAAGCGGCTGAACCATTGTTAATAATCCAGGGGACAGAGGCCAGGGTTTCTACGTTGTTAATATTTGTGGGGTATTTCCATAGTCCCGATACGGCCGGGAAGGGCGGTCTTAACCTGGGATGTCCCCGCTCGCCTTCTATGGAGGCGATCAGCGCCGTTTCTTCGCCGCAAACAAAGGCGCCTGCGCCTTCTTTGATTTTTAGATGAAATGAAAAATTGCTCTTGAGGATATTGTCTCCCAGGAGATTTTTTTTCGTGGCCTGGTCAATAGCTATCTTTAACCGCTTTATTGCCAGCGGATACTCGGCGCGAACGTAGATATAGCCGTAGTTTGCGCCAATAGCGTATCCCCCGATGATTAACCCTTCAATTACCCTGTGTGGGTCGCTTTCCAAT
>CAYJPZ010000177.1:0-7731 GCA_964372185.1 uncultured candidatus Brocadiaceae bacterium | reverse complement strand
CCTCCCCATCACATATACGTTCCCGCTTGGGTCGAGGGTGAGAGAATCACCCTCATCAAAACCAGACCCGCCCAGGTACGTGGATGCCAGCAGGCTTGTTAATCCACCGTTCAGCTTCGAGACAAAGACATCATCAGAACCACCATTGAAAGAGGTATCATACGCCCCGCTCGTAGTCGGAAAGTTGGTTGACTCAGTATACCCCGTCACATATACGTTCCCGCTTGTGTCGAGGGCGAGAGAATCACCATAATCTCGACGAGACCCGCCCAGGAACGTGGATGCCAGCAGGGGGTCGATGATGAGGTCTTTCGTCTTGTCGTAGGAGGCGACGGTGAAACCGTATTCCGATTTTGGAATTTGGATTGCGGATTTTGGATTAGTGGAATCGGAACTTGCCAAATGCGAATTTCTTAATGCGGAGTGCGGAGTAGAGAAAAAATCTAAACCCCACATCTTCACCCATTCCGCATTCTGCAATCCGCAATCGTATATCCACATTCTACTTCCACCCGCTTCCCATCAATCTCCTGATAGGCCACGGGTTTCGTGAACTTCACAGGCCCAAGCTCCGTCTCTGCCACAAGCTCACCGGCATCATTTATCTGTAATGTTGAATTTTGGATTTTGAATTTTGAATTTTCTACTCCGCACTCCGCACTCCGAACTCCGCACTCTTTTAACCCGTCCAGCCGGATCTTTATCCGCTCAGGACTTGCGCCTGGTTTTACGGTAAAGAGTTTTTCCACATTATTACCATACGCCTTCAGCTTTAAACCTATCCCCTTATACACCTCACCCATGTCCACCACTTCATACGCCGAGATATTGCTCTTCCACTTCGATGGGTCATTTCCCTTAAAATAACTCACGGTGGTTGCGGACTGCGCCCCGCCCCTGATTTCTCCAATCTTTCCGCCTACCAGACGCTCTTTCAGGGCAACGCCCCTTGTTGGGGATTGCGAATTTTGGAATGCGGATTTTGGATTGTTGTTGGCAGGTAAACCATTTGAATTACTATCGGTCTCTGTAGAGACGACCCGCCGGGTCGTCTCTTCTTGCAATCCGGGTAGATATGCAGACAGGAGCGCATTCGCAAGAACGCGGTCTGGCGGGCAATGGGTATCGTCAGTACGTAAAAAAGGCGCATATCTATGTGCCGCCACCAATTCAGCGTCCGCACGGACAAGCGGGGCTTGTCCATGCCACCCCGTACGGCCTTCCCCCCCCTGCCCCCATGCTTTATGGCCTCTTCCTGCTTCCTGAGATGCCCCGGCGGGGACGTCTCTACCGGACGGCAAGGAATACACAATCTCCCCCTCCTTCGTCACGAACACCGTGCCGCCGAAGGTCTTTGCATAAAACGTCACCTGTTCATCCACCTGCCCGTTATTGGCAATAAAAGGCACATGGAGTGTTTGTATTTTTTGCATCACCACTTCCCTTGACGGTTTGCCGGTATTTCCTTGCTCAGAATGATTTGCCGGGTTTCGTTCCTCAGCCAAACCTGCTGCTACCACCCCGGCATGACAAGCGTCCCCGCTTGTCATATCACCATTCCTTACTCCTTGTGAATCAGAAAAGTTCACATTGTCAACCAGGGACGGTTGACCTGCCTCGCCGGCCAGAAGGGACCTGCACGAAAAAACTGAGAAAAAAACCACAAATACCACGACTATTTTACTCCAACTTTTCATCGTTATCTCCTTCCCTTATTTAAAAAAGCATTTAAACCATGTCACGGATTTACGGCAATCTGGATAATAGGGCGACTTTTTCGCCGCGAAGACACCAAGTCACAAAGAAAAACCCTGGTGTCTTGGCGCATTACTCTGTTAAAAAACGCCTTTCCCGGAACTTTGGCCAGAAAAGGCGTTTTATGTGTTGCTAAAACTGTAAAACTAAAAGTATAATCAGGTGTATTTGGCTTGCAAGATGTGTGCCATCCACCTATCTCCACAATTTAATTATAGTGTCAAAAATTTGGCGTCAAGATATCAAAAACAAATTAGTTTGTCAAGTTTTTTTATAAAAATCCGGGAAAATGAAGTTTTCTCTGAGCAAAAAAATCTGTATGATAGTTGAATGGGCATGGTTACCGGATAGTGGCAAGTGATCGGCTCTGACCTCGGCAAGTTCGCCATCCACACCGCATGGTTACCGGATAGTGGCAAGTGATCCGGGGCGGAGAAGACTAATTGGGTTTGGGGGAAAGGACAGGAATATAAAACACCGTATGAAGTTCATTTTGGAGTTCCTTCTTCTTAAAGACCTCGCTTGCAAAATAATCAAATATCTCCTGAGGGGTAAGTTCCTTCAGGGCGGGTTATCTTGGTTATCGTCGCGCTTCTTTTTGTTATAGGCAGAGTTGGCTAAAGGGTAACGGTTCACTGTGAATGGGAATTTTTAAATCAAAACTACTTTTTCAACAAATCCCTGCGGTTGATAAGTTCGGAAAGGAGTATTTCGGGTTCAGAGGAAATGACAATGAGTTGATGATGCTTTGCCTGTATGAAGCGTTCCTGCAAGGCGTGATTAATAAATGCCAGCAACAAGTCAAAATAACCATCAACGTTGAGTAATCCAATGGGCTTTGCGTGCAATCCCAGTTGCGACCAGGTAAGAATTTCAAAAAATTCGTCAAGGGTGCCATAGCCGCCAGGCATTGCAATGAAGACGTCTGACAGGTCAGCCATCATCGCCTTTCGCTCGTGCATACCGGGAACAAACCTTAGTTCCGTTAAGTCTTGATGGGCAATTTCATTGGAGGAAAGCGCATAAGGGATTACGCCAATAACTTCCCCATTTTCTTTTAAAACGGCATCGGCAATAACCCCCATCAATCCGATGCTGCCACCGCCGTAAACAAGTCCCAAGTTGTGCGAGACAATTGCCTTGCCCAATTGCTGTGCAACCTTTGTATAAATGGGTCGCGCGCCTGAGCTAGCGCCACAAAATACACATACGCGATTTGTGGGTTTAGTGTTTTCCATTTATTACCGGGGTGGCTTTCCCGTGGCATATAAGTTTTCTCGTTCCCACGCTCCAGCGTGGGAATGCGACATTAGGACGCTCTGCGTCCTGTTACAACGAACAGCGGGTTAAGTACAACCTGTTTATAACAGAAAAATCAGGTGGAAACTCCTAACAGCATGGGAACCACAATTAAGAAGGATTACCCTTTTCTTTTACCATCTTCATCTTGATACGCGCAATTGCGCCGGATGGATTTAGATCTTTTGGGCACGCCTCCTGGCAATTAAAAACCGTATGGCAACGCCAAACACCCTGCTCATCGTTTACGGTTGCCAGTCTCTCTGAACGCGCATCGTCCCTTGAATCAGACAAAAACCTGTCGAGGTTAAGGAATGCCATGGGGCCCGGATAATTTTCATGGGATACCGTGACGGGGCAGGATACATGGCAGCAGGAACAGAGTATACAGTCAATCAGGTTGTCGAGCCTTACCCTTTCTTCCGGGCTTTGGGGCTGCTCTCCCATTATCGGTAACGGCTTTCCCGTTATTAAATAAGGCCTTACTTGTTCGTATTTTTCCCAAAACGGTTTCATGTCTACGAAAAGGTCTTTATGCACCGTCAGGTTTGCCAGAGGGCGGATGGTAACGATGCTGGACTCAAGTTGCGAGACCAGGGTATTGCAGGCCAAACGATATTTCCCGTTGATATGCATGGCGCAGGATCCGCATATTGCCGCCCGGCATGAGGAGCGGAATGCAAGGGAATGGTCGAGCCGTTGCTGTATATGGTTAAGTCCCTCAAGTACAGTTAAGTCTTTCCGGAAAAAAGGAATTTCAAACTTTTGGAAGTGTGGTTTTTTATCATTGTCCGGATCAAAGCGACAGATGTTGAAAACAACCGTTTCTTTTCCCATAGTAACGCCCTATTAATAATATGCCAAAAATTCTTGTTGCTTTCTACCCGGATGTTTAGTCGGCGGCTTGTTTGTGTTCAATACGAAAGGACACGGGCACCGTGTCCCTACACCAACTCATTTCCACGCTCCAGCGGGGGGGACGACTCAATCCGCGTCCATCCGCGTAAATTCACGGCTAGTTCGTTCTTTTAATCTATCCACATTCACCCGCATCTACCTGTGCAGTTACCTCTACTCAAACAAGGCGTTTACGAAGGTGTCCGGGTCGAAGCGTTCTATGTCCTCAGGCTTTTCGCCAAGACCGACGAATTTTACCGGAACGTTGATCTCATTGCGCATACCAAGCACAATGCCGCCCTTTGCCGTGCCGTCCAATTTTGCCAAAAATATGCCCGAAATGTCTACCGTCTGCTTAAACATCTTTGCCTGAGAGACGGCATTCTGGCCAGTTGTTGCATCAAGCACCATCAATACCTCGTGAGGCGCACCTGGTAATCGCTTTGCAATAACCCGTTTGATCTTGCCGAGTTCGTTCATCAGATTTTCGTGGGTGTGCAACCGCCCGGCCGTATCAACGATCAACACGTCGTATCCCCTTGCAATACTGGCTTCCAGGGCGTCATAAGCAACCGCCGCAGGGTCGGAACCCGTTTGATGCTTCACGATTTCCGCTCCGATACGTTTACTCCAAATCTCCAATTGTTCAACGGCGGCCGCCCTGAAGGTATCGCTTGCGGCAACCATGACTTTTTTACCTTCCTCAATAAAAAGATGGGCAAGTTTTGCAATCGACGTCGTTTTTCCAGCCCCATTTACTCCAACAACCATAATAACAGTGGGAGGCGCCGGGGCATACCGGACGTTCGTCTGCCAGGCATGGAGGTCTTCTTTCAACTTCGTTTTTATAAAACCCTGAATCTGCGTAGTTTCCGTTACCGCTTTGGATTCCCAGGCCGTGTGAAGTTCCTGTAATAATTTTTGGACGGGCTTTACTCCAATATCCGCGCCGATAAGGATGTCCTCCAGTTCTTCGAGAACCGATGTGTCTATGCTTTTTCTAAAGGAAAAAATGCCTTTTAATCGAGACCAAAAGCGGCTGCGTGTCTTTTCCAAACCTATCTTCAGCCGGTCAATCGGAACGGGTTGCAGCAGCGGCGGAACTTCAACTATTTTTTCTTTAGCGACGGGCTTTGGCGGTGCAACAGAAGGAATCGGTGCAACCGGTGGTTTCAGAACCTCCACAATTTTTTCTTTAGCGACAGGTTTTGGCGGCGCAACTGGAGGAACCGGTGCAACCGGTGGTTTCGGAACCTCCACTGGTGCAACGACTACCGTTTTCTCTATGGCAACAGCGGGTTTTTCAACGACAACCTCAGCAACTTCACCCTCTGGCGGAGCGGGGAGCAACGTTACCTTATCACCCTCCCAAATAACGATCTTGCGCGGTTCTATCGTAAGGTTTTTAAACCAATGCCACCAGCCTTTTTTCTGCTTTACAGGCTTTTGACCCGGCAAGGTATTCTTTGCAGGGGTTTTGTCTTTATTTGCAAACTGCTCCACGAATTACTCTCTCCTCATGTTAAAATGGACCTTTTAAGCTCACTAACTAAACTGCCCGGAACGGTTACTAAAGCGATGGGCGTCTCCGCCTTCCTTTCTCCGTGAAAATCAGAACCACCGGTTGCAATCAAGTTATGCTTTTTTGCTATGGTAAGATACTTCCTGACGTCCTGGGGGGTATGCGATGGATAGTAAACTTCAATCCCCTTGAGACCGAATTTAACCAGGTCTTCGATGACTTGATCTCTTTGCGTCAGTCCGGGATGCGCCAGGGCGGCAGCGCCCCCGGCATCCTTTATTAATTCAATTGCTTGTTGCGGGGTAAGCGTTTTTTTGGGAACATAAGCGGGTCCGTTATCGCCGATGTATCTTGAAAAAACCTCCGCCATCGTTCTGCAATACCCGTGTTTCCATATCGTTTCGGCAACGTGCATGCGGCCGGGAGACGCCTTCCCCGCCAGGGTAAAGATTTCTTCCGGGTCAATAAGCACGTTGAGCCTGCACAATTTCTCTACCATTGCGTGAACACGTTTTCGCCGGTCTTCGTTTGCCTGCTTCAGTATTCTTTGCAAAGAGACATTATTGACGTCAATAAAATAGCCCAGTATGTGGATTTCAGAGGGGGCGAGATATGCGGAAAGCTCTATGCCGGCAATGACGTGGATGTTTTTATCTTGTCCATAGCGGGTGGCGGCGATAACGCCGTCAACGGTGTCATGATCCGTAATGGAAATGGTTGTAACGCCCAGCCGGATGGCCTCGTCGACAACCTCCTCCGGCGACATCGTTCCGTCGGAAAGATTGGTATGCACATGTAAATCCGCATTGCCGTAATCGATTTCAGGAATGTCTTGAAGAATTACGTCCGCGGAGGTTTCCTGCGATTTCCCGTTACCGAATTGGGTGTATATCTTGTCTAAAATGCCGTTGACGAAGGTTCCCGAATTTTTTGTGCTGAATTTCTTTGCAAGGTCTATGGCCTCGTTGATGGAGACCTTTGGAGGAATATCCTGCCGGTATTGAAGTTCATATACGCCCAATCGCAAAATATTCTTGTCGATAATGGCCATACGGTGCATATCCCAATGTTCTGCAACACGGGAAATCTTCTCGTCTATTTCCTCTATGTGAGAGCGACAACCCTGGATAAGTGACATGGCGAACTGGTATATGTCCTGTTTATCGGTATTTTCTTTGCAGAATGCTTCAATATCGCCGGTCATATAGTCGCAGCGTAAATCGAGTTGATAAAGGGCTTGAAGGGCAAGTTCGCGGGCAATCGTTCTGTTACGCATGGTTTATTTGATTTAATAAGAGCAATTAAAAATAAAAAAATAATGTATGAAAATGGAACGGCTTAGTTATGCTAATGATTACCACTGGGGGTTGCGTCTGAGAGGATGGAACTTAATGTAAATGCGCTAACCTCGGTTTTTTGTTTTAACTCCGGCCTGGATTTGTTCAAAAAGATTTACCATCTCTATGGCGGATAACGCGGCTTCAGCGCCCTTGTTTCCCGTTTTCGCCCCGGCGCGATTAATGGCCTGTTCTAAGGTCTCTGTTGTTATAACTCCGTTAATGGTTGGAATACCGGTGGATAGCCCTACCTGGGCGATTCCTTTCGCAGACTCGCCTGCCACGTAATCGAAGTGCGCTGTTTCCCCGCGAATAACAGCGCCGAGGCAAATAAGGGCGCTATATTTGCCGCTCTGCGCTACTTTCAGGGCAGCCACCGGAATTTCGTAGGCGCCGGGTACCCAAAAAACGTCGATACACCCATCATCAACGCCATGCCGGATAAGGCAATCGAGGGCGCCGTCCAGCAATCGCTTTGTGATAAAATTGTTAAACCGGCTGGCAATAATCCCAAAAGTCTTCCCGGTGCCGATTAAATTTCCATTAAATTCTTTGCTCATTACGGACTGTCTCTTTTGTTGGTTCATAAAATCACATTTCAATATACACGAGGGTGTAGAGACGCATTGCAATGCGTCTCTACGTTGCCATTTTGAAATTCCTATACATTGAATTAGGACACCGGCATGTTTTGATGAGATAATAGCATATCCCTATAAATCTTGCAAGGCTTTTCTCTGTGTTTCCACGTTCTCTTGTGTTTTTGCGTTTTTTGTGTTTTCCTTTGTAATTACAAGACTTTCAAGGTGTTCAATGTTTGGGTTTTTGTGCCACCCCTCTGGGGCTTGATAACGTCTTACAATAACTTCCCACCGCTTACGCAGTGGGCTACTATTGTGTTGCCCCTAACGGGGCATGACA
>CAYJPZ010000176.1:0-7738 GCA_964372185.1 uncultured candidatus Brocadiaceae bacterium | reverse complement strand
CTGAAGAGGATAGATTTAAGAATTTTTTAACAACTAAAAAACTGAAATTCACAGCGGCGCTGAAACTCCCCGCGCTTCTCCCTCAAAACTAAAACACGATTACCTTGTCCGTATCACCCAAAAACACCAATCCATTCTCCAGACTCAAACCAAATTTACCGCAAAAAAATGCTTCCCCAAAAAAGAATATCACCACAATTACGCAACGAGGAAATAAAATCATTGACAAACAATTTATTGTTTGATAATATTTGCGCCTTTGGCTTTATTGTGTTAAAGATATTTGCTAGGGTATACGGGCAAAGATTTATTTTGGGATTTCAACCTTGATTACTGAAAAATCGAAAAAGGCATTTACAGAGGCGCAGGGTTTTATACCGGGCGGCGTTAATAGCCCCGTTAGGGCGTTTGGCGGTGTAGGCGGCACTCCAATATTTTTTAAGTCCGGTTCCGGTTGTCACCTGACGGATATTGATAACAATAAGTACGTCGATTACGTTGGTTCGTGGGGTCCCCTCATTTTGGGTCATGCGGAGCCGAGGGTTGTGGCGAGGATTCAAGATGCCGTTGCAAAGGGAACGAGCTTCGGCGCGCCGACGGAACTGGAAGTGAGGCTGGCGCAGCTTATCAAGGAGGCCATGCCTTCGATAGAGAAGGTCAGAATGGTAAACTCCGGCACGGAGGCGACGATGAGCGCCATCCGGCTTGCAAGGGGATTTACGAAGCGGGATGGGGTAATAAAGTTTGAGGGTTGCTACCACGGACACGTGGATAGTTTGCTTGTTCAGGCTGGTTCCGGCGCAACGACATTGGGAACACCCAACAGTCCCGGCATTCCCCAGGATTTTGTTAAGCATACCATATCTCTTCCGTATAACAATATTGATGCGGTAAAGGAGGTTTGTTCCCGGCGCGGAAAGGAAATTGCCTGCATTATTGTTGAGGCTGTTGCCGGGAATATGGGTGTAGTGCTTCCGAAGAAAGATTACCTTGAGGGGTTGAGGGAGATTACCCAAAATCATGGTATTGTATTGATATTCGATGAAGTAATGACGGGTTTCCGTGTTGCGCACGGGGGGGTGCAGTCGCTGTATAATATCAAACCCGATTTAACCACGTTGGGAAAGATTATTGGAGGCGGTCTTCCGGTTGGCGCATACGGTGGAAAGAAAGAAATCATGGATAGTATATCTCCAGTCGGGCCTGTGTATCAAGCTGGTACGCTTTCGGGAAATCCGGTGGCGATGACTGCGGGTATAGCCATGTTAGAAATATTAAGAGATAATGCTGTTTATAAAGTTCTGGAAGAAAAATCGAAAAGGTTAGCTGAGGGTATGGAAAAAGCATGCAAGGATGCCAAGGTTCCTGCATACCATACCCGTGTAGGTTCAATGTTGTGTACCTTTTTTACCGATCAGCCGGTTACAGATTACACCACTGCCAAGAGGTGCGATACGAAGCGGTATGCAAAGTTCTTTCATGGTATGCTGGAAAGAGGCTTTTATTTTGCTCCGTCCCAGTTTGAGGCGGTTTTTGTATCTACAGCTCATGGTGAAAAGGAGATTGACTCGACCATTGATGCTTTTAAAGAGGTTATAAAAGATTTTTGTAAAAGGTAATAATCTTTGCCTTTCGATAAAAACAAAAATGAAGTGTTTCGTATTTTAGGGATGGTTGGGAGCTTTGGTTTTACAACGGCAGGCGCCATGACGGGTGGCTATTTTCTCGGTAATTATTTAGATAAAAAACTTAATACTGCTCCATGGTTCATGTTGTCTCTTATTATCTTGGGGGCTGTTGCAAGTTTTGTAGAATTTTTTAAATTGATAAAGAAGTTGTCCCGGGAAAATGATAGATAGCTTTTCAGCTTATTGAGGAGATTTATGAAAGGCGATAAGGATTTGGAAATATTGGTTGTTGAAGATGACCAAATCATTGCGACTGAAGTTGCGCGTATCCTTAAAAAGGGCGAATACCGTAGTCTTTTTGTTCGCAAAGACAAAGAAGCTATTGACTACCTGCACAGGAATAAAAATAAATCAATGATTGTTATTGGTGATATTGGCTTGCCGGAAATGGATGGTTTTCTGCTCTGTCAACAGATCAAGGCGAATAGCGATCTTGAAGAGATACCGGTCATTCTTCTAGTTTCCCTCTCAAGTCCGGATGATATTATTAAATGTTTTCAATGTGGAGCGGACAGTTTTGTTCATAAACCATTCGATGATCAGACTCTTTTGTCCCGAATACATTCCATCCTGAAAAATAATGAAATGAGAAGAGAACCAAAAAACCGTTTTAACGTGGATGCTCTTTGTGGTGGACAGATGCTTTGTATCGATACGGACAATATGCAGACTGCCGGGATGCTTTTTTCTCTGTATGATGCCTTTGCGCAAAAAAACCGGGAATTCGGGCAGATATCAAGCGAATTGAGTAGATTAAAAGAAAGTGAAGCAAGGCTAAGGGAGCTGTCCTTCAAAGATGAGCTGACTGATACATTCAACAGGAAAGTGTTTATCACCCTTGTTGAGCAACAATTGAAAATCGCAAATCGCACAAAAAGTGGAAAGGCCCTTTTCCTTGTCGATGTGAATAATTTAAAGTTGATTAATGACACCCTGGGACACGAGGTGGGCGATAAGGCACTGAAGCACGTTGCCGCAGTATTAAAAGGAACTTTTCGGCACGCGGACATCATTGGCCGCATAGGCGGGGATGAGTTTGCCGCGCTTTTGATAGAAGCGAAGAAGGACGCTGAGAAGATTATTTCTGATCGTTTACAGAAAAATCTTGAGGAGTATATTGCAAAGGAATCCATTCGTTACAACCTATCAATAAATATTGCCTTTGTAAGCTATGATCCAACGTATCCTTGTTCTGTTGATGAGTTGCTGAGCTGGGCTGATACGTTTATGTATAATCAAAGACGGGGAAATATTGGAACGGGTGGTTAATGGTGGGGCAGCAAAAAGTCGCCGAAGGCCATAGGCTATATGGATATGATACCAATAAACAATAAAGAGCCGTCTTCTTTGTTTGATGAAAATTTTCCGGATCGGGTGTTCAAGACTTCGGTTTTGTTATCGCTGATTATAATAGCCGGTTCACTATCATATATGTCCTTTGTGTTAACGACAAGCATTGCCATAGGATGTTTTGTCAGCATTGCCTTATTCAGGACGACTTGGTGGACGATACAATACGCGGTGCGGCAAAAGAGGGAGAAAATTAAGGGTTTTTTCCTCAAGATAAGTTTCCTGAAGTACTTTATCATAGGGGCGATGTTGCTCTCGGCCTGCTTATTCCTGGAGACTAATGTTGCCGCTATGTCGCTTGGTTTAAGTATCGTAGTGGCAGTAATTGTTATGAAGGTCGGAAGCAGATTGTTTGTAAATTATCTTAATAGATCGATTAAAGTACCCTTCAAAAATATTAATCCATAATCTCTTGTAGAGACGCATTGCAATGCGTCTTTACATAAAACAGAAGAAATAAGAAAGGGGTGTAAGTTCTGTGTCAGCAAGTGGTGGAAGTGAAAGCACAACTGAATTACCATCGTTTATAGATTTTGTATCCCTCGAACCTCATGCCCAATTTTTTGGCTTGACGAAGCACGAGTTGGTGCCCCTGATTATGTCTGCAATAGTAATTATCTTTTTGGGCATATTTTCTATTGTTGCCACAAGAAGGTTGCAGAAGGTGCCGGGCAGGCTTCAGTCGTTGCTTGAACTTATCGTGGAAGGGCTTGAAAATTTTACCAAATCACAGATGGGGCGTGTTGCAGAACGATTTGTTCCATTTATAGGGACATTCTTTATATACATCTTTACTATGAATATGCTGGGGCAGATACCCCTCTTCCATTCGCCTACCAGTAATTTAAATACGACTATCTCTTTAGCGCTAATCGTCTTTTTCGTCACTCAATATCAAGGCATAAAGAGTAATGGTATCTTTGGTTATCTCAGGCACATGGCTGGGAAACCGATCTGGCTTGCTCCGCTCACCTTCCCATTGCATATTATGCAGGAGGTGCTTTCCCGTCCGTTGTCGCTATCCATGCGTCTCTTTGGTAATATTATGGGTGAGGATACGGTTATTGCCATATTTATTGGGTTCTCCCCGTTTTTGTTTGGGCTTATTCCTATTCCGATACACCTGCCCATGGTCTTTCTTGCCTTGCTCGGAAGTACCATTCAGGCCATGATATTTTCTCTGCTGGCAAGCTTTTATATAGCGGGTGCGATGGGTATTCATGATGAAGAAGAACATGGACACCATGAACACCATTAAAGTTAAATATTAATAATAACTATGAATAAATATCTTTTTGATTTGCAAGGAGGCGGTCATGATGTAGTGGTTTAATTTATTTTTTTAATTTTTTGAAAGAGGGGGAGGCAAGATGACTTATTTTGCAGCAATAGCAATAGCTGTAGCTTTGATAGTGGTTGCAATATTTGGTTGTGCGTTAGGTCAGGGTAAGGTAGTTAGTAGTGCGGTTGAAGGTATGGCAAGACAGCCTGCCGTGGCCGCAAAAATACAGCTTGCTATGATTATCGGCCTGGCGTTTATCGAGTCATTAACAATTTATTCCTTGATGTTGTCTTTCATTTTGGTTGGCAAACTTCCGCCAACAAAAGACGTGCTTGAGATATTTAAGCAAACTCCAAAACAGGAACTTCTCTCTTCGGCTGGCGAGTTTAAACATGCTCTTGCAAAAAATTAAATGATACTATAAATAAAATGTTGTTTGTATTGTGTTGACAGGTGCAATTGTGCGCCTAATAAAAGGAAGGTAATTTGAAAGGAGGATGTAGGCGTGATTTATTTTGCTTTATTAGCAGTGGCGGTAGCAATGTTGGCTTTTGCGGCTTTTGGTTGTGGTATCGGTCAGGGAATTGCAGTTTTTGGCGCAGCGAGTGGTATGGCCAGACAACCTGAGATGGCGGGAAAGATACAGCTTGTTATGTTTGTGGGTCTGGCGTTCATCGAATCGTTAACAATTTACTCCTTGATGATGTCCTTTATTTTATTGGGGAAACTGCCCAAGACAGAGGCTATCCTTGAGGTAATTCAACACGCTGTTAAATAAGCGCGGGAGGTGACTTGATTGGATATCTTAAATACCCTGGGTGTCAATATAAAGGCCATTATTATTCAGGCCGTTGGCTTTCTCGTACTGCTTTTTGTCCTCAAAAAATATCTCTTCGGCAAGGTATCTGCCATAATAAAGGAACGATCTGAAGGGGTAAAAAATGTATATGCAAAAATTGAAAATGATAAGGCCGAAGCTGAGAGACTCAGAATAGAATATCAGAGAAAACTCTCTGATGCTGAAACCGATGCGGTGAAAAGGATTCAGGAAGCCGTAAACGAAGGTAATCGTGTTAGCGATGAAATAATTAAACGCGCCAAAGAAGAGATTGAATTGATGAAGATAAAGGCGAAGGAGGGGATCGATCAGGAAAGGAAGAAGGCGCTGGCCGATATAAGGAATCAGGTGGTAACCCTCTCCGTTCTGGCTTCTTCCAGGATCATCCGGCAATCTATCAGTTCACAGACGGCTGAAAAGCTCGTCGATGACTTTATTGAAGAAATAGGGGAATTGCGTGTTAGATAAAAGTGTTGCTATTACATTTGTTAATGCCCTGTTAGAAGTGGCTGCAAAAAAAGGGCTGTTTGAACAAATTGAAAAAGATTTGGTATTGGTCAGTGATGTGATTGCAAAACACGGGGACATTAAAAAGATCCTGTTCCATCCATCAATTACCAGGAACGAGAAGAAGCAGTTGATGAAGAAGGTTTTTGGCATGTCGGCTTCCGATCTCATGATGAACTTTTTGAATTTACTTGTGGATCGAAGAAAGGAAGGGATATTGGAGTTTCTTCCCGCAATCCACAAAGAAACAGTTGATAGTAATAAGGGTGTCATCAAAGCCAGGGTAACGACAGTAGCTCCTTTAACGGAAACCCAGATGAACGGTCTTAAGAAGCGCCTGGATAAGCTTACCGGCAAGAAGGTGGAGATCGAGGTTGTTCAAGACCCGCAGATTTTGGGAGGGATGATGATTCGAGTTGGCAACACGATGGTAGATGGCAGCATTGCGGGCAGACTAAAAAATCTCAGGACCAGACTGTTGGAATTGCGAACGGCGTAATTTAGCGAGGCAATGCCTCTGAATGATGAAAAAAACGGATGTAAAATGGAAAGTGTAAACTCAAAAAAAGTTTGCATTTTGACATTTTCATTTTAATTAAGCGGGTTATACAATGTACGGAATAGAGAATCCCCCTCCCCCCTCTCAGCAATGGGGATAACGGGGGAAGGGGCTAGGGGGTCGTAAAATAACCCGGGAAAAAACACACTCCCCTGAATCCCCCTTTGTTAAGGGGGTCTGCATAGGAATAATTTGAACAGGAGTAAGGGATATGTCACTAGGTGATATTACTTCAATTATCAAAAAAGAAATTGAAGGTTATGAAGAAAAATTAAAGTTGGAAAACGTGGGACACGTTATGCAGGTTGGTGACGGTGTTGCGCGTATTTACGGTCTTGACGATTGCATGTCCAGTGAATTGTTGGAATTCCCCGGCAATGTATACGGTATTGCTATGAATCTGGAAGAGGACAATGTCGGTGCGATCCTGCTGGGTTCTGATGCAAATATTAAGGAAGGTGATATCGTAAAGACTACAGGTAAAATTGTGCAGGTGCCTGTGGGTAAGGCTTTATTGGGACGCGTTGTGAATGCATTGGGTCAGCCTATTGATGGGAAAGGGCCTATCGCTACTGACGAATTCAGATCTATTGAAGGTTCTTCCCCCAACGTAGTTGAAAGACAACCGGTGAAAGAGCCGCTGCAGACCGGTATCAAGTCAATAGATGCCATGATACCGATAGGAAGAGGCCAGCGTGAGCTTATTATCGGCGACCGTCAAACGGGTAAAACGGCCATTCTGGTAGATACCATTATTAACCAGCGTGGGTCTGGAGTTTATTGCATTTATGTGGCAATCGGGCAGAAGATGTCCACCGTTGCAGACGTTGTAAAGACTCTGGAAGATAGCAAGGCAATGGATAACAGCATTGTTGTAGTCGCTTCCGCTTCTGATCCGGCGCCATTGCAATACATTGCGCCGTATGCCGGCTGTGCTATGGGTGAGTACTTCAGGGATAACGGTATGCACGCCGTCATTATGTATGACGATTTGTATAAACACGCCATAGCTTATCGTCAGATTTCATTGCTCTTGCGGCGTCCACCCGGTCGGGAGGCGTTTCCAGGAGATATTTTAAACATACACTCGCGTGTTTTGGAAAGGGCCGCCAAACTAAGTAACGAGCTCGGTGGTGGTTCACTGACAGCCCTTCCTGTAGTTGAAACACAGGGTGGCGACTATTCGGCATACATTCCGACGAACGTTATTTCTATTACCGACGGGCAGATCTATTTGGAGGGTGATTTGTTTAACGCCGGTATAAGACCTGCAATTTCTGTGGGGTTGTCAGTATCCAGGGTGGGTGGAAATGCCCAGATTCCTGCCATGAAGAAGGTTGCGGGTATGTTGCGGTTGACTCTTGCTCAGTACCGGGAATTAGCCTCTTTTGCCCAATTTGGATCTGAATTGGACAAATTTACCCAATCACAGTTATCTAAGGGTGAGCGATTGGTAGAACTTTTAAAACAGCCTCAATATGCCCCCGCTCCCGTAGAAGAACAGGTTATGTCAA
>CAYJPZ010000175.1:0-7796 GCA_964372185.1 uncultured candidatus Brocadiaceae bacterium | reverse complement strand
ATACCATACAGGGTAATGCCAACACCCTAAGTAATCAAGTTGGCTGTATCAATGGCCTTTGTTAACACTAACTGGACTTCTATGCTTTTAATCTGTGTAATCTGTGAAATCTGTGGTTCCAGTAGTTCTTTCCAAAACTTAACTCATTTATCACGTGACAAACGTCCCTACCAGATCATATTCCGCTATACCGGTAATACGCACGTCCCTGATGTCGCCCGCTTTCAAGCGGCCTTCCTTTGAGGCCTCGACAGCCTTCTTTTGCCTTCCTTTCGGATGGGCAGGGAGAGGATTTTCGTGAATAATCACCTTACAATCCACATCCGGGGCGTCGCCACAAGTCCTTCCAATCCATCCACCCTGCTCCCGGTTCTCTTCATCGATCATGACGGAAATGGTCAGCCCGACCATCCCCTTATGCCTTTCCAAAACAATCTTTTGCTGCGCCAGCATCGCCTCTTTCAGTCGCCGGTCCTTAATCTTTTGCGGTATCTGGTTCTTAAAAGAGGCCGCAGGAGTGCCTTCTTCTTTTGAGTAAGTAAACACCCCCAGTCTTTCAAACCGTGTCGCCTTAATAAACCCTAAAAGCTCTTCAAATTGTTCTTCCGTTTCTCCGGGAAATCCGACGATAACGGACGTCCTTACATAAATGCCCGGAATGGCGCTACGCAAGCCATCGATAAGTGCTTCAATGCGCGCGTGGGTTACGCCCCGTCCCATTTTTTCCAAAATCGCATCATTGACATGTTGAATGGGCAAGTCGATATACCTGCAGATTTTGTCGTACCGCGCCATTGCCTGAATAAGTTCAGGATAAAAATACCTCGGATGGGTGTAAAGGACGCGTATCCATTCAATGCCGTTTATCGCCGCCAGCTTTTCAAGCAATAGATGCAATTGCCGTTTGCCGTACAAATCAATCCCATAAGAAGTGGTATCCTGTGAAATAATGTTGACCTCTTTTACCCCTTCACAGGCCATTTGTGCGGCCTCTTCCAGTATGTTCTCCATCGTCCTGCTGTAAAACCTGCCGCGTATGCCCGGAATAGCGCAATAGCTACAGCGATTATCACACCCGTCGGATATCCTGAGATAGGCATAGTGGCTCGGTGTGAGCCGGATTCGGTTACGCCAGTCGTCATTGCATTGTGAAGGGGCTTGCTTCCCTTTTTTCCGCCCCGAACCCGACAAATCAGTCAGGGTGGTAAAATCCTTCAATCCCACCACATGATCGATCTCCGGCACCTCCTCCTTCAGTTCACTTGAATACCGCTGTGCAAGGCAACCCGTTACAATAAGCTTTTTGCATTGCGCGTCATCCTTCAGTTTCGCCGCCTTGAGTATGGCGTCTATCGACTCCTTCTTGGAATCATTAATAAAACCGCAGGTGTTGATGATCAACACCTCTGCATCCTCAGGATATTGGCAGATTGTGCTGCCGCTGTCGGCTATCCGCCCAATCATCTCTTCGGCGTCCACTAAATTCTTAGAACATCCCAGATTAATTAAAGCCACTTTTTTTGATTTCATAATAACGAATAAGCAATCCCCAAAACAACACTCCACGGTAATATGGTACGGCAACGAATCATGCCGCCTGTATCTGATTGTGTTTTTTACAGCTTCTTGATTTTACCCAATTTCTAAGGCCTTGCAAGGAAATTTACTTCTTGCTATCCACCTTCATCGTTTTAATAAACCCATATGCACAAGCATTTCCGCACGGTGGCCGTGACTGCGTCAAAGAAATCTGCGAGTAACTTGCCGGCATTTGATTATGCCATCATCTATCTTTCCTTTGCCGTTATGGATGGATCATTGTTGGATAAACAAGGAGGATGTCGATGCACAAAGATTTATCGCTTCTTGAGGGTATGGCGTGCCGAATCATAATTCATATAAGCAAGGATGCCTTTATAAAGATAGTGAAGCGATTAAAAGTGAAACGCAGGGCTTTCCTTGATACCGATGTTTTTGTTTATACTTTTGAGTTTCCTGCGTACCTTTCCAAGGCAATCAACATTAAAAAGAATAGCCGCACTAGGGTGTTTCCACCCGATTCCTGCCACCCTCTTTGGCCTTATAAAGGGCGCGGTCTGCCGCGGTCACAAGGGTTGCGCTTTCCGTGCCGTGTTTCTGAAAAGTTGCAACCCCGATACTTATCGTTATCTTAAGGGATTGTCCCGGTACGATACTGCCGAAACTGCCAGATTCCACCTGTTTGCGGAGACTTTCTGCCTTCTCAAGGGCGCTGGCAATATCTGTTGCAGGCATAATAATGGCAAACTCTTCCCCACCATATCTGGCCAGGATATCTGATTGCCTCAGAGAATTTTTTAAACCCTTGGTTAATTCTTGCAGCATATTGTCACCTGCCTTGTGACCATAGGTGTCATTTATCTTCTTGAAGTAGTCCAGATCGAAAATAAGAAGGCTGAGGGGATCGTTGCGTCTCTTTGCCAGAGTAATCTGTTTTTCCAGCATCTCATCAAAAAATCGCCTGTTGTATATCCCCGTTAATACATCCATTATGGCCGCATTCCTGGTAACACGCAGGAGCCGCACCCGATGCAGGGAAGATTCAGCTATTCCCACGTAGACCTTGATAGATTCATGTAATTCTTTTCTCTCCCAATAACCCTTCTCCTTTTTTACCATCATCACTACCCCGGCGATAGTTTTACCGGTTACGATGGGGACACACACATACCCTCCTTCCTCAATTTTTTCCAGGAAGCATTCGCATGAAGGTTCTTTCCTGATGTCCCTTACGATGGATTCGTGCCCTGTCCTTATCACCCTGCACAGTGCCGGGTCAAGAATAACCTCCGGTTTGATAAGTTTATCTGAAGACGTCGGAGGATAAATAATGGGTATATCGAGCATATTTTTTTCGGTATCCAACATAAATACTGCAAGGATATCCGGGTGGAATTGCTCTTTTAAGACTTGGGCCATGTGCCTGATAACGTCTTCTTCCTGGGACTCCTCTCTCATAAGGTCAGAAAAGTCCATGAGTTGTTTCATCTCCCTGATACTATTATCTCTTTCCTGTATGGCTATTTTCAGATTCTTCTCAGATAGTATACGATCGGTAATATCTCTTACGATACTGATTGCATGCCACTTTCTCCCTAACTTTAGTGACGAAAAGGCATGATCTGCATAAAACTCTGTTCCATCCTTCCTCATGGCCGGCAAGACCAATACTTTTCCTATAATAGCACCTTGTCCGGTATCTCTGAATTTCTCAAGACCTTTCAGGTATTGTTCGTAGAATCCGTTGGGAACGATTAATTTGAGGATATCTTTCCCAATCGCCTCGTCTTTCTGATAACCAAACATCTTTTCGGCAGCCTCGTTCCAAAATGAGATTATTCCCTTGTCATCCATCATGATTATCGCATCATAGGCTGAACTGGATATACTACGGAATTTTTCCTCGCTCTCCTGAAGCGCTTCCTTTGTTTGCTGTTTATCAAGCGCGTGGTGGATATGGAGCAGCAATTGCTGAATATCATACGGCTTCAGCAGGTAGGAGAAAGCTCCGCTGTTTGTAGCCTCTATTGCCGTTTCCATCGTTGCATGGGCCGTCAGGATAATGGACTCCGTAGATGGTGAAGTGGTTTTAATCCTTGCCAGCACCTCGATGCCGGAAATATCGGGAAGCTGGAGGTCTACGAGCGCTAGGTTGATAAACCCCCGGCCTATTTCTGCAATGCCTTCCGTGCCGTCCTTTGCCGTAATCACCTCGTATCCCTTTGCCTTCAGAATGTCTGAAAGGGTTTTTCGTATCATCGGGTCATCGTCAATGACCAGTATTTTGGGTTTATCTTTCATGATAAACTCCTCTGAAATTTATGAGTGAATAAAAAACCATGCTTTTCCGTTATACTTCGACATTCATAAATTCCTTGTTCAATATTCGATATTTTCTTACTTGTAGTATTTTGTTTCGTTTAACACACATATCCTGTGGCAACATCCGCATCTTATATTAACGCTTGTGAGGTGAATCCACGAGCTACGGCATTTCCTCTACCGGCAATAAAACAGCAAACGTAGTCCCTTTCCAGGGATCACTCTTCACTTCCACCCTGCCCCCGTTTGCCTCCGTCAGATTTTTTACCACCGTCAATCCGAATCCAAGCCCCTTTGTCTTCGTGGTAAAGAGGGGCTGGAACAGCTTTTTCATGTTTTCCTGCGGTATTCCGTGTCCTGTGTCGCTTATGTCGACCCTTACCATCATGCCATCCTTGTCTTCTGTCGCTTCTATTTTCAATATCCCGCCATCTGGCATAGCCTCAACTGCATTTCGTATAATATTTGAAAACACCTGATCCATCTGTACCGGGTCGGCATAGGCCGCCGGCAGAGTTTCAGGCATTTCCATCTTTACGGTAATGTTCTCCGGTACAGCACATTTGTTAAGAATCTGCGCTATAAACTCTGGAATGGATACCGGTCTCTTCTGCGGCGGTTTTGTGCGGGAGAAATCCAGGAGATCGGAGACGATGCGTTCTGACGCTTCAACTCCATTCCTGATAATGCCAAGATATTCTTTTGTAGTCCCATCCGCATCAGGGTGAATCGTTTCCAGATAGTAAACAGCATTGTTTATTACCCCTAAAGGATTTCTTATTTCGTGTCCCACTATACCTGCCACCTTTCCGAGTACTGCCAACTTCTCTTTACGAACTAGCTCTTCCTGCGCTTCAAGCAGCCGATCTTTCGAATTTTGAAGGGACTCCGTCATGTTGTTAAAGGACGCGGCCAACAACCCAATTTCATCACGCGTTCTTACCGTCACCTTACAGGCGAGATTTCCTTCAGAAATTCCTTTCACTGCGTTGACCAATTCAGTAATAGGCCGGCCCAGGATGCGCCTGATTAACACGTAGATAAACAGGGAAGTAACAACAGCGGACGCAACGGCAATTATTATCGTGTTATTTCTCACGTTCCACACATCCCGATTCAGGCGGGAAAATGAGACTGCCAGATATGCCCGGCCGATAGTTTCTTTCTTTTCCACCGGGATACCAAGTATCAGTTCTTCCGTCGTTTCTTCCATGGGATTCGTTAGAGTAATTTCCGCAGTATATTTTTTTGCGGATGATTCATATGCACCTTCCTGATAAAGGGGAATACCATCTTTGTCTTCAATCCGGCAGAAAACTACGTCCCGCTGTGCCATCACCCCCTTTACCAGCCATATAATTGCCTCTATGTCGTTTATGAATACCGGAAATTCGCTGTTATAAGCCAGATTTTTCGTGAGCACATTTGCGCGCTCATCCAGTTCATGATTTTGTGTGTGTATATAAAAGTTGATGAAATAATATCCAATAGACACTGAAAACACGATGTTCACCGTCAGGGCAAGAAGTATCAATTTTCTGTATACACCGAATTTCATTTGCCAAAAACCTCCGCCATCTCCCCTATTTCCTGAGAGGGAATGGTTAGATCCAATCTTTCGGCGGTAGCTGGATTCAGAGAACACTTCAGCTTTCCCGGTGCGATAGGCTTGATTTGCTCGGGAGATTCCCCACCAAGCACCCTTAATGCAATCTCTCCCGCTTCCCGTCCCACCTCATGGTAACCAGCCTCAAAGGAGACCATTGCCCCAGCCTTTGTGTAGAAAGAGGAGAGTCCTACAACGGGGAATTTCCCTTTCAGGCTTTCAAGGAGAAGGTGATATACCGATTGGGGAAAATACATCGTTACGTCAGAAATCATCAGGAAGGCGTCTATTCGCCAGGAGATGGCCTTCAGCGCGTCAGGGAACTCCTTTACCGAGGTAATCTCGCTTCCGATAATCTGAAATCCGTATTTATCGGCGGAGTGCAATATATCCCCGTATTCAGACGCCGAGCCGGGTGCATATACGATTCCAATCCTTTTTGCATGGGGATGGACCCTCTTTATGCCGTCCAGTTTCACGGATATGGGTATTTCCAGAGATACCCCGGTGAGATTTGAGTCTGCAAATGCCGCCGGGTCGAGCACCATACTGAAGACTACCGGCATATCTTTTATTTTGTTTTTAGCAAGTTCCGCTGCCTTTGTCCCGACGGTGAGGATAATGGTTGGTTTCTTTTGCGATAGGTGGCGGATAATTTCTTCGGGATTGTCCTGTTCCAGGTTATATTTTGAAAAAACGGCAGGCGCTTCCCTTTCTGCAAAAAGGCCTTTGAATCCGGCATATGTTTGCTGATAAGGTTCTTTCCGGGAAGACAGAATTACGGAAACTTCTGTCTGTGTGACGGCAGGACACAGTGACGGGTAAAGTAAAAATATCAGACATAGGAGGTAAAGGATAATGTTTCTCATGTATGTGATTGATATACAAGAGGTCGCTTCTGACAGAGATTTGCGTTAAAAATCAAGTTGACCCAACCAGTGACAGTTCAATGTTTTTACGCGGTTTCCAGGCAAGACGGGCATCCAGTGTAACATAGCTTTCAATGTTTACAGCATCCAGAGAGAGTTTTTTGTTCGGCTGCACGCGATAACCCGCTTCATAGGCAATCAACTCCTCTGACATAAAGTCCTTATTGCCAACAAGCACTATCAGGGTTAACGGCTCGCCGGGATATACCCCGTAATTGACACGTCCGTCATCAGTCCATCGGTCGGGCATCCTCACCGCACGTGAAACAGCAGCCCAGGCCGTGTGCTTCTCATGCGGCGTCCAGAGCAGACGGATATTGGGCTGCACCTCTAATTATGCGTTCCATATCCTCCAACAAGGTATCCTGGACGTCCCAGTATACGCCGGAAAAGAGCGGTGTATAGACGCTGCGTCCATCTATAAGCACCAATAATTTCTTTGCAAAACGTCCATTAAAACCCCGGGAAGAAACTGCCCATTTATTGGAATCGATCTGAGCGACTTCCATACCGGGCACCATCCGCAGAACGTCGGGAATAGTTCTGGCGCCAGACCGCTTTATGTCCTCACGGATTATAACGTATACTGCTGCGGGCGTTCCGTTAACCGTCTTTTCTTTCCTGGAAGCAGTTATCACCATGGGTATCTCCATAAAAAGGAGTTCTTCTTCCGTTATTGATTCGATTTCCGTTCCTTTTTCTCCTTCCGGCGTCTTTTTCTCTTCAGCCGCTTTTTCATCCGGTTGGGAAGTAGCCCGGACGTTTGTGAAAAGACCGGAAAGCGTGCCCATCATCATCGCCACCATAATCGCATATCGTTGACAAGAAGACATAGTGTTTTCTCCCGATGTACCGGTTTTCGGTATATACAGCCTTCTCACCAATTTGGCTCGGTAGTTCTTCTGCTTCAGTCGGGCAACGAGGATATGAATATTCTCTTCCAGATTTTCCTGATACTCGCTGAAACTCACCCCGTCTATTCCCGCAGAGGCGTCTCTTTTGAGTTGCCTGAAACTCCTCTTCAGATTTTCTTCGTTTTGTTGAGTTATCCTACCTGCTTGAACAGGTTCCATAAGGGCCTCCCAAGTTCTCAACGTTTCTCTTTCTCCGTGCCATGCTCTCTGACCCCGACAGGCCTTCCGGAATCTCGCCTTGCGCTCTGTCCCGGAGTTGTTCCCCGGCTTATTGCGCTTTCGATTCCTTTGTATTGGCTTCCGCTTTCCTAACGTCGTCGCCACCTGTATATGCTGTTACGAGGCTGAATTGCTTCAGAAAGGTGCAAACTTCCTTACGGCCCACAGAATTCCTTGTGTACGCTTCGTATGGATCGTTCGACTTGTGTCTGTCCTTCCCATTTACGCAACACTCAGTATGGTTGGCTGGCTATGCCTTTACCTATG
>CAYJPZ010000174.1:0-7806 GCA_964372185.1 uncultured candidatus Brocadiaceae bacterium | reverse complement strand
GCCCTGAAGGGGCGACAGAAAAGGATGCTTAATACGGCTGTGACTCTTATCTTTTCTGTAATTTACCATTGCTTTGTTCCCGAAAAAACGAAGCTGGAGCTTGGGAACGAGAGGATGTCCTGTCGCCCCTTCGGGGCTTGTATTTTTTTTATCTTTACAGGGAGCTTCACCCCATGCGTGTTAAATTAAGTAGCCTACGGAGAAGGCTTTTGTGTGGCGCCGACCTTTATGGTCGGCATTGGCCAGGAATGCACGCCAAGCGGGGATAAACCCCCGCGCTACAAATTCTTAAACGTTAAATTAGGCCTTTCGTAGCTTATTTGTGTTCATACGTAGGGACACGGGCACCGTGTCCCTACGCCACCCGTTCCCACGTTCCAGCAATTTCACTTGTGCTGATCCCCTCACCCAGTGGAGCCTCTTTACCAAATCCGCGTTTATCCGCATAAATCTGCGGCAAGTTCATTTAAATTATGAAAAGAGTTTATCACAGAATGGGATGGGAGCGCAAGTACCGAAGTGGCACTCAACCTCAATTGTACATGCCTGCCTTGTGGCTCACAACGGCACGAAAACCACTGGATGTGAAAGCTCGCCCAGAGGGGGCGGCTTGTTTGTAGCAATGGGGTTAAAAAACATCAAGGAAGCTTCATAGGAGCGGTCGGAGCTATGCATTCAGAGGAAATATGCGGTTGCACGTTCGCTTAACAAAAACCAACACCATTATCCAACGCCGAATGAGTAAAGGCTATTTCTTTAGCAGTGACTGGAATTGCTTGCGCACTTTTGCCAACTTGGGTGAGATTACCATCTGACAGTAAGATTGCCTTCTATTGCGGTTGTAATAATCCTGGTGATAGTCCTCTGCCCGATAAAACGCCACAAATGGAGCAACTTCCGTTACAATCGGGTTATCCCACACCTTTGAGTCGTTGACTTCTTTTATGACGGACTCCGCAATATCCTTCTGTTCCGGGGAATGATAAAAAATTGCTGAACGGTATTGTGTGCCTTCATCCGCACCCTGTTGATTCAGGGTAGTTGGGTTATGGATGGAAAAGAAGACTTCGAGTATTTTCCGAAAAGATATAGACTTGGGGTCGAAGGTGATTTGAATCACCTCGGCGTGGCCGGTTGCCCCCACGCACACCTGTTCATACGAAGGATTTTGCGTATCTCCACCAGAATAACCGGACTCGACATTTTCCACCCCACGCAGTTCACCAAATACCGCCTCCAGGCACCAGAAACACCCCCCTGCAAGCGTTGCAATTTCCCTTTCGTTGCCCGGTGGAGGCTGTGATTTTTTGTGATTATTGTTTTGAGCCTGAGATATGGCCATCGTGAAAACCCCGCTGAGCAAAATGCATAAAACATAAAGTATGTATTTCATGGGGATATTTTTCTGCGCAACCTTAGTGACGGCACAGTCCTTTTCTATTCATCAATTCGTATAAAACCAATTTTTAGCGGGCTTGCGCTTTGGTTGTGTAAACCTCAATACCTTTCATCACATCAATCGCCCGTTCGAGTTGCATATCCGTGTATCGTGGTTTTTCCTTTCCAGCGGTGGTTGCTTTTGGTGAAGGCGGCACCTCTTGGTTGGCGGTGTCGGTTTTGGAATCGATGCCTAGTGTGGATAGGTGCTCATGCAGTGATTTCGTTTCGGGGAAGTTAAGCGGCACGTTAATGTCCGGTTCAATGCCTTTTTCATGGATGCACACCCCGGACGGCGTATAGTACCTTGCCGTGGTCAGCTTTAATGCGGCCTTGCCGTCTCTTACGGGAATGAGGCTCTGCACGGAGCCCTTGCCATACGTCTTAATGCCCAGCAGCACGCCCCGTCTGTGGTCCTTAATTGCGCCTGCAACGATTTCTGAAGCGCTGGCGCTGCCGTTATTCACCAGTATAATGAGCGGAAAGTTCGGATAGGTGCCTTTCTTGCGCGCCCGGTAGATGTAATTCTGCGTCTTGTCTCTTCCCCGCGTGGAGACGATTACCCCTTTTTCGAGAAATTTATCGGCCATGTCAATTGCTACGTTCAATAGCCCCCCCGGATTAAATCTGAGGTCTAATATCAAGCTTTTCATGCCCTGCTTCATTAAATTCTGAATGGCGGCATCCATATCTTTCACGGTGTTTTCCTGGAAATTTATAATAGCAATGTAACCGATCTTGTAGGTATCGTCTACTATCCTGGCGCCACGGGTGCTATTGACGTGAATGGTCGCTCGTTCAATGGTGATATTAGCGGGGGCAGCATCTCCCTCGTGAACAACCGTCAGGGTGATCTTTACCCCTGCTTTACCCCGCAGTCTTTTAATGACGTCGCGGATGCTCATGTTTTCAGTTGAAGCGCCGTCTATCTTTATGATTTTGTCTCCCACCAATATCCCCGCTTTAAATGCGGGAGAATCCAGCATCGGAGTGATTACCACCAGGAAACCCTCTTTCATGACAACTTCAATGCCCAGCCCTTCAAACTCACCCTCAGTTTCTATTTTTAGGTCTGCTAATTCTTCCTCGCTAAAATATTGGCTGTAGGGGTCGAGTCCGGCAAGCATGCCCCGGTATGCGTTGGTAAGGATGGTGTTAAGCGTTACTTCATCTACGTATTTGCCCTGGAGTTCATTAACGATGCGGATAAGCTCTTCAAATTCTTCATAAACAGCTTTTTCTTTGACAGAATTTTTACCGGGTTCTTTAGTCTCGACCCGGGAATTCTCTGAAGGTTTGTCTTGTCCGAATGTAACGAAGGGATGGATTGAAAATGCAGTGAGCAGTATGAATACAATACCAAACCACTTTTTCATGATTGCTTGCGCCCTATGGCCCGTTTTGCAGCGATAACTATGTCTTCCGGCAGGAGATGGTATTCCTTGAAGAGCACGTCCGGGTCACCGGACTGTCCGAACCGATTATCAATGCCGATCATTTCAACAGGCAGGGGATAATTTCTGGAAAGTATTGACGCCACGGCGCTACCCAGACCGCCATCAAGCACGTGCTGTTCTGCCGTTACAATGGCTTTTGTCCGCCTTGCCACTTCGAGTAAGGTTTTATCATCAAGGGGTTTCAGGGTATGCATATTGACTACGGAAGCCCGAATCCCTTCCTTTTGCAGGATATCGGCTGCGGTAAGCGCATGTGCAACCAGCGCGCCACAGGCAATAATTGCCACGTCGTCACCCGTACGGAGCACGTTTGCCTTTCCAATAACAAAAGGGTCTTCCTTTTTGGTAAGCACGGGAACGGCAGCCCTGCCCAGCCTGATGTAAAGTGGCCCTTTATAGTCAATTGCCGCCATAATTGATTTTCGTGTTTCCACGGCATCGCATGGCTCGATGACCGTCATGGTCGGGATGGTGCGCATGAGGGAAATGTCCTCAATACACTGGTGTGACGCCCCGTCGGGTCCAACGGATACACCGCTATGCGTGGCAACGATGCGCACGTTGACTCCGCTGTAACAAACCGTATTCCTGATTTGTTCCCAGGCGCGCCCCGTGGCAAAGATGCTGAAACTGCTTACGAAGGGTATTTTCCCACAGGTGGCAAGACCAGCGGCGGTACCGATCATGTCGGCCTCTGCAATGCCCATGTTAAAGAACCTCTCGGGATACTTTTTGCCAAATTTTGCGGTGGTGGTGGATTTTGAAAGATCCGCATCCAGCACAACAATGGCCTTGTTTTTTTCACCAAACTCTACGAGCGCGTCACCATAAGCCTGACGCGTGGCTATCATTTCTGTCATCTGAAGAACCTTTATTTTAACTCTGCTAATGCCCTTTCCGCCTCTTCCTTCGAGGGGGTTTTCCCATGCCAATCTACCTGATTTTCCATAAAGGATACGCCCTTGCCTTTTACGGTCTTGGCAATAATAACGGTGGGGCGTCCTTTCGTATTTTCTGCTTCATTATAAGCGCTCATAATGGATGGGTAATCATGTCCGTCAATTTCCAGTGTGTGCCAGCCAAAGCTCTTCCACTTGTCGGGGATTGGGTGGGGTGACATAATATCGCGGATCGACCCGTCGATCTGGAGATCGTTGTGATCAATAACTGCACACAGGTTGTCCATCTTAAAATGGCTTGAGGCCATGGCGGCCTCCCATATCTGACCCTCTTCGAGTTCTCCATCGCCGAGCATCACGTACGTCCTGTAGTCCTTTTTATCCAACCTTGCGGCTAAGGCGATTCCAAGCCCAACCGAAAGCCCTTGTCCCAGTGAGCCGCCCGATATTTCTATGCCCGGCGTTGTTTTCATACAGGGGTGGCCTTGCAGCATGCTTCCAAACTGGCGGAGGGTGTCAAGCTTGCTTACTTCGAAATAACCCCTTTCGGCAAGCACGGCATAAAGCGCCGGGCAGGCATGTCCCTTTGACAGGATGAACCTGTCACGGTCAGGCCATGAGGGCATTTGCGGGTTGTGTTTCAATTTGTTATAGAAAAGCGTAACGAGCAAATCTACCGTGGATAAGGAACTTCCAGGGTGTCCGGAACCGGACTTGGTAAGCATTCTTATGATGTGATTCCGAATGACCTTTGCCCGTTCTCCTAACGACTTTACGTCTAATTGTGGTAAATTTCCCATCCTTGCGAACACCAGATAAAAAAAATCAAATAATCGTAATAGTTTCGTTTTTTGGTAATAGTCTACCCGCCCAAAACAAAGGGACAACCTTTATTAGCGAGTTATTTTAGTAAGTAACGGTAGGAATGTTAAGACAGGGTTGTGGCGTACGTTGGAATCTATCACATTCAAAAAGGTTATGAGCCGTTATGCTTGCTGTTACTATTTACCCATAAAGTAAGTGGTGGGCAGAGCCGGGATCGAACCGGCGACACCAGGATTTTCAGTCCTGTGCTCTACCAACTGAGCTATCTGCCCAACTTTGCCTTGCGATTCATTGCTGAGGCGACTTTACTTTTCACATTATAGAAGTGGGGTAGAAATAAGTCAAGATTTTTTATTAGACGCCGTTAACGACACTCCTTCCCAGTTCCAATTTTCGATCTTGTGATAGAGACCGGTATCGGTCAAATCGAAACGAAGCGGTGTGATGGATATATATCCTTCGTTCACGGCGCTAATGTCCGTCCCTTCCTCGTGATGGATTGACTTGTTCGTTCCGATCAGCCAATAATAGGTCTTTCCACCCGGATCAACGCGTTTATCGAAGGTCTCCTTGAAATCACGCGCATACTGGCGTGTAACCTTGATACCCTTGATTTGATGGGAAGGACGGGATGGAATGTTTACGTTAAGAAGGCTTTCCCGCGGTAGTTTGTGTTTAATAATGCGTTCAATCACGCCCCTTGCGGCGCCTGCGGCATCGTGGACGTCGGCGTACTGATCGGTAATTTCGAATGATGTAGCAATGGATGGAAAACCCATGATGGATGCCTCTACAGCAGCGGCTACCGTGCCTGAGTAAAGGATGTGTATCCCCACGTTTGCCCCCATATTAAGGCCTGAAATGACGATGTCGGGCTTCTTATCCATAATTTCGTAGATGGCCAGTTTTACGCAGTCGGCCGGTGAGCCGCTCACCCCATAGCCAAGCAGTTCATCATGTAGCCGTACCTCTCTGACGCGCAACGGATGTCCGAAGGTAATGGAGTGCCCCACGCCGCTTTGCTCAATATCAGGCGCGACTACCGTAATATTCCCCAGGTCTTGAATCTGGCGCTTGAGAGCGGCAATCCCGGGGGCGTATATGCCATCGTCGTTTGTCAGCAATATTTGCATAAGGTTACCTCAGAGCGGTATAAAAGCGTTTGAAACCACAGATTACACAGATTTTTGATTAATAAAGCCCACCGATTGTTGTAGGGTTCGTAAATAGTTCACGTAATAAATGTATTGAATGCGTTATGTTAACATGGCAAAATGCTGAAGGCAATAATCTCTTTATAAATTTTTGAGTGTACGTCCAATTATTTCAGATGGTATAATTTCGACTAATTAGGCATTCGGCGACTTTTAACAGCGTGGCCTATCTCCAATCCATTGTTTAATGGTTCAATTTATTTATAATTTCGAAAACATTTTTAAAAATGGAGGCTATTAAATGAAATTGATCGATATAATTTCAGAAAAAGAGCTTAAAGAAGTGGTGCTGAATGAATACGAACGGAAGACGGTTTTATACAAATTGACGGATGAGCGATTTAAAAAGAAATATGGGATGGATTTTTCTGCGTTTGAAAAAAGGAATCTGGTAAAGGAAAAGGGCTTTTCATGGGAAGTTGAAAAGGACGCAATGGAGTGGGAACACGCTGTAGAAGGTATTAAATCTCTTCTGAAAAAAATAGACAAGATTAAAAAAACAGATGAAAAATATTAACCGCTTTATCCATATTCTTGAAGATATTACCAATAGATATGGATTAAAGATTATATCTTTGGATTTTACAGAGATTACCTTGATTTCAAGGATAGGTTTTTCACTTGAAATGTTTATACAAATTTATGCCAATACCACAAAAGACAAGGTAAATTTAGCGCTCATTATTGGAGATGATAGGATATATGGAATTGATAAAGAAGGTGGTGTATATCACGAACACCCCTTTGAAAATCCCGCCTTGCACATTCCTACGGAACAAATAGAAATTGAAGATTTTGTTGTCAAGTGTCTTGAAATTCTAAAAAGGTTGGAATTAATATAATCAAGCAACCTTATCCATTGTACGCCCTCTCTATAACCAAAACCCTCTGTTTTTCGAAAAACAAGGCTAATCCGCCGTATATTGACTGGCCTGAGCTTCGAAAACCTGATTTGTTTGGCTATAGGCTAATTGGCGAAGAAGAAAAAACCGATGCGCTAATGTTCATGATGCTCATCGTGGGCATGTTCCTTCTTTTTCTCAAGTCCCTTACCCGTTTTTTTCTTGAGATAATCGTCTATGGCTGCTTCGATGGCCTCTTCAGCGAGTACCGAACAGTGCATCTTTGCCGGAGGCAGTCCATCAAGCGCCTCTGCAACCGCCTTGTTCGTGAGCTTCAGGGCTTCTTCGAGTGTCTTCCCCTTAATCATCTCGGTGGAAATGCTGCTGGTTGCAATAGCGGCGCCGCAGCCAAAGGTTTTAAACTTTACATCGGTGATTACATTATCCTTGACGATAATCGACATCTTCATGATGTCGCCGCATGCAGGATTTCCAACCTCTCCCACCCCATCGGCATCGGAAAACTCCCCCACGTTACGCGGGTTGGCGAAATGATCCATAACTTTTGCGCTGTATTGCATAGAAAACTCCTGTCTTTATAAATCGAATAATACGTATTATTTTGCAAAAACTTCTTTTTTGAATGTAGAGACGCATTGCATGCGTCTCTTCTCTGTACACCATTAATTGCATTACATCAAGACGCATGCAATGCGTCTCTACAAAATTTTTAATTTCCTGTACGTCAAAAGAGGAAAGGAATAACTACTTTCATATTACCCACTAACGCCCCCTATTTCCACTTAATATTTTTCATAATAATTTCCCGATATTTTTCCAATCTACCGTCGTGTTCCAGCCTGAACTGGAGCGGCTGAAAGCCCCTCCGGCAGGCGGTGGAGAAATCGCACCAGGCGCACTTCTGCGCGTCATCCGTGGGCGAAATGGGAAATATGCCGTTGCGGATATCGTGAAGGAATGACTTTACGGTTTCCCAAACATGTTTTTCAATTTTTTCCCACTCATCCCCTTTGATAGCTTTTTCCAAAATACCTTCCTGCCCCGCCCCCTCATCCGTATGCTGCATATGGTAAAGGAAACCGGCCTCCCCCAGCGTCGTGGGGCCCTGAGG
>CAYJPZ010000173.1:0-7933 GCA_964372185.1 uncultured candidatus Brocadiaceae bacterium | reverse complement strand
GTCCCGTTGTGTCATTCCACAATGCGTTGAACCAGTTTGTCAGGTCATCCAAATCTCTTCTGTCCTGGATAACCATATTCAATTCAATGTTCGGGCTTCCTCCCATGCCGAGTCCATGAACCGTGAAATTGGAACTCCCCATGACCGCTTCTTTAACCCCGTTCGGATTTTCCATCAAATAAAGCTTGCCGTGCAGGAAGTTTGGTTTAACCATGGATTTGATGTGAACCTTTTCTTTAATCCAATCAGAGCATTCTTTGGAGATGGATTTTTGTTTTAAACGGCTTTCTATGGGGATAACCAGTTTATCGTCCTCAATTTTGAAGTCGCGCCGGTTGGTTTTTGCAGGGTCCAGGGATTTGATAAAGGTTGGTTCACCAAAGAGAAATTTGAGGTGATCGATTTGGTCTAGCTGGTTTTTTAATTGCTTGTATGCGTAAATGGTGAAGTATGCCGAGACGATTGATACACCGGCGCCTTGCTTTACGTTGTCAATAAGGAATTGGCCTACTGAGCCATTTTTATGATTGTCACGGATGGATGTATTATTCATCGGTTAACGTAATCGGGTAAAGGTATAAATATAAAAATCAGGTATCCGTTGCCGGTTTTCTTTCTATCCAACCGCCTCCCACCACAACATCGTCATGATAAAAAACCACTGCCTGCCCCGGTGTAATGGCACGCTGCGGCTCTTTGAACACGACGCGCACCGCGTCCGTCCCTTCGGGATAAATAACGGCGGGGGCGGGGGGATGGTTATATCGTATCTTCGCCTGGACTTCCGTTGGGGATTGTAACCCGTCGATGGAAATCCAGTTAAGCGTGGACGCCGTTAGCTCATTCTCCCACAGTTCTTCATCCGTGCCGAGTACCACGACGTTTTCCCGTGGGTCTATGTCGATCACGTAGTGCGGCGTTCCCAGGGCAATTCCTAACCCTTTACGTTGCCCGATGGTAAAAAACGGGGCGCCGGGGTGTTTTCCCAGGAGGTTCCCCTGCCGGTCTTTTACCTCACCCGGTGATATTTGGCTTCCGTATCTTTCGTATAAGAGGGAGTGGTAATTATTGTCCAGGACAAAGCATATATCCTGGCTTTCCGGTTTGTCCTTGGTCTTCAGGTTTAGCTCCCCTGCTCTTTTCCTCACCCATTCCTTGGTCGTCGTTCCTAAAGGGAAGAGGGTTTTTGAGAGTTGGCGCTGATTTAATGAGAAAAGCACATAGGATTGGTCTTTCCGCGCGTCATCGCCCTTTTTCAGCAGATAACGGTTGTGTGCTGCTTCCACCTTTGCGTAGTGGCCTGTGGCGACAAAATCGGCATTCAGCATATCGGCGAAGTCCAGCAGCTTGCCGAATTTCAGTTCCTGATTGCACATAATGCACGGGTTCGGCGTCCTGCCGTTCAGGTATTCCGTGCAAAAGGCGTCTATGATGCGATCAAAGGCCTCTTTAAAATTGAGGACGTGAAAGGGTATGCCCAGTTGATCGGCCACGTTGCGCGCGTCATTGGCGTCCTCCAGGCTGCAGCACACCTTCGTTTTCGTTACGGTATCCAGCTTGTCAATGCCCAGGCGCATAAACAATCCGACAACGTCGTAGCCTTGTTCCACGAGTTTATGGGCGGCAACGCTGCTATCCACGCCGCCGCTCATGGCGATAACCACTTTTTTCTTCACGTGAGTTTAAGGGGAACGGGCGTAAATGATATGAGAAATATGATAAACAGGAAGATGCCGATCACCTTGCGGACGGGGTCGAGCGTGGCGACATCGTCCATCGGTGATGGATGCCGGAACCCGAATATCAGCAGCAACACGGCAAAGACCATCCATCCCGGATAGAGCAGGATAGCGATTACGCAAAAGATAAATATGCCTATGCGGTAAACGATATCACACTTTTTCCCTAATAAGGCATAGACTATGTGGCCGCCGTCAAGTTGGCCGATGGGCAGGAGGTTTAGCGCCGTAACAAACAGCCCGGCCCAGCCGGCAAAGGCGATGGGGTGGAGGTAAATATCCATTCCATCGGGGAGTGCGCCGAATATAAGATGGGATATCCAGGAGAATAACATCGGCTCACCAAGACCGAGGTACAGAGAGGTATCGGCCGGCACGGGGCGCATATCGGACAGGTACAAACCAATAATGATTGCAGGAATGGCAAAGAAGAGTCCCATAAGCGGACCGGCAGCCCCGATGTCAAACAGCGCCTTTTTGTGCGGGATAGTCCCCTTCATCTTAATTACCGCGCCAAAGGTGCCGAAGGGCGGGAGCGGGAGCGGTATAAAGTAAGGCATCGTTGCGGGTACGTGATACTTCCGGCACATGAAATAATGCCCCAGTTCATGGGCAAGCAGGATGATCATAATAGTTATGGCGTATGATAATCCGTTCACGTAGTAGGTGGTCAGCAGTGTTGCAACAAAGAGCAGGACGTGCATCCGCGCCTTGCTGAAAAAGTTTGCAGTAGTGAATTCTTCTATGGGCATTACCGTAATAGGTGCGTTTTGAACAAAAGGTTTCTTAATCAAGGCATACAAGTTAAACAGGATATGAATTGTATCAACAAAGGATAACAAATTCAATTGCAAAGGTAACTACGTCCCGACACATACCGCTAATGAACGCACATTAACGCTCAGACTTTTCTTTGTTTCAACTTTATTCGCGTTCATTGGCGTTCATTAGCGGTTACCGGGGAAATATCTCTTATCCTTCGGCATTCGGCATTCGTTATTCCTGGTTCGATATTCGATATTGAGTAGGTCAACCATCCCTGCAAAATATCCCATTGCGCGCCCCCTCCTTATTTTGTTATCATTTACCAACCCTTTGAGAATCTTTAACCATTTGTTTTACTAAGGAGATTTACCGTGATGTTCCGTAACAAACCGACCTTCATAAAGACGTTTAGTGCGTTGCTTCTCGCCGCAAGCGTTGCTATGATCCACCTCTCTCAGGCGTGCGCGGAAAGCCCTGTTTTGTGTATGATTCAAGGGAACGTAACCGCCAAGAAGGCCAAGTATATCCAGAATACCGTTGTTTACGTCGAAAGCGCGCCAAACGCCGCTGAGCCGCCAAAGGAGCACGTCGTTATGGATCAGAAAAACATGACCTTTGTCCCCCACGTCCTGCCGGTAATAAAAGGCACTACCGTCGATTTTCTTAATAGCGATCTGGTACAGCATAACGTCTACTCCCCTGACGCAGTCGCTGATAACGTGAACCTGGGCACCTGGCTTAAGGGGGAGACACGTCCGTTCACCTTCAACAAATTAGGCGTTGCCACCCTCAAATGCAACGTGCACGTCGATATGGAGGCGTATATCCTGGTTTTGCAGAATCCCTACTTTGCAAAGGTCAATAACGACGGCAGTTTCTCCATTTCAAATGTACCCGAAGGCACCTATATTGTGAAACTCTGGAATGAGCGCTTTAAGGCAGAGGATCAGAAGGCAACCGTTTCTGCAAATCACCCGGCAAACGTGGCATTTTCCTTGAAATAGGGATTATTGCAACAGAAGGCTGAAGAAATAGCGGCAAATTGTTAAGGAATTTTGTTATGACAAGCGGGAACGATTGTCATACTTTTTGAAACTACTATAATGGATAATTATGACCTTATCGTTATTGGCAGCGGGCCGGCCGGTATGATGGCTGCCGGGCGCGCCGGGGAACGGGGCAAGAAGGTTTTGCTCCTTGAGAAAATGGACAGCCCCGGCAAGAAGCTCCTTCTCTGCGCCAGGGGCCGGTGCAACGTGACCAATACGGCGCCGTTGCACGCTTTTATGCAGGCTTATGGTTGTGGAGGCCGGTTCCTCAGAATTGCCTTAGAAACGTTTGATAACGAAAGACTGCGGGCGTTCCTTTTGTCCTACGGCGTGGAAACCGTTGTGGAAAATAAGGGGCGTGTCTTTCCGCAGAGCCAGCGGGCGGATTCCATTCTCCATGCACTTGAAACATATCTTCGTAACGGCCACGTGACCATACAAATGAACTCGCGTGTTTCACGCCTGATACGGGAGGCGGGTCGCGTGACAGGCGTAGAAACGCAGAGGGGCATTTTTTTAGGGAAAAACACCCTGATCGCAACGGGCGGGGTCAGTTATCCGTCAACGGGAAGCACGGGAGACGGCTATGCCCTGGCCATCTCCGCAGGCCATACCATCCAGCCGCTGCGACCGGCAATTATAGCCTTTGAGACGGAAGAAACATGGGTAAAGACGCTCCAGGGCACCCCCATAAAAAATGCCACGATTATTGCCTACCAGCGCAACAAAAAGGTTGCAGAACATTTTGGCGAGGCGCTTTTCACCCATTACGGCATATCAGGGCCGGCCATTTTAGACATCAGTAAAACCATTGTTGAATGCCTCTCCAACGGCCCCGTTCAAATACACATAGATTTTAAGCCAAACCATGCGACCGAAAAGCTCGACGAAATGTTGCTGCATCAGATCAGGAAGCTTGGCGGCAAGACAATAAAATCGTGTCTGACTCTCTTTATTTCGGAGAAGGTGGCTCCTGTTTTTCTGGGGCTTTGTAACGTCGATCCTCAAAAAAAGGCGTCGCAAATAACCTTGCCGGAGAGAAAGAAGATCGTGAAGCAGCTTAAAGACGTCCGCCTCACCCTGGTTCGCCACCGCCCGATTGAGGAGTCCATCATCACGGCAGGGGGTGTTTGTCTGGACGAAGTTGATGCAAAGACCATGGAGTCAAAACACACGAAAGGGTTATATTTTGCGGGAGAGGTGCTTGATATAGACGGCCCGACGGGCGGATTCAACCTTCAGGCGGCATTCTCAACGGGGTACCTTGTTGGAAGCGCTATTGACCCGTAACAACTTGTATGGACTTGTGAACGACGTCAACGATCGTTTCTATTTCACGGGGTTTGATCATTAACGGCGGCATGATTATCATGATATGTCCGAGCGGTCTCAAGAGCAATCCATGCCTTCTCGCCTCCAGACAGACCTTTACTCCCACCCGCTCTTCCCATGGATAAGGGGTTTTTGTGGCCTTGTCCTGCGCCAGTTCTATTGCCACAATGAGTCCGCATTGCCGGATGTCTCCAACGTGCGGTAGTGATTCCAGGGGTTTTAGGCTGTTGCGCAGGCATTCGATCTTCGGCTGGAGGTCTTCCAGCAACCGCTCTTTCTCAAACAACTCTATAGCAGCCAGCGCCGCCGCGCATCCCAGAGGATGGCCTGTGTACGTGTGTCCATGGAAGAACGTTTTTAAACTGGAAAACTCGCCCAAAAATGCGTCAAAGACGCCCCGTGTCGTAAGCGTGGCGGCCAGTGGCATGTACCCCCCGTTAATGCCCTTGGACAGGGTCATGATATCAGGGGTAACCTGTTCGTGCAGGCAGGCAAACATCTTGCCCGTCCGTCCAAAGCCCGTAAGCACTTCATCCAGGATGAGAAGGACGTTGTGTTTTTTACAGAGGGCATGCACACCCGACAAATAGTTTTTGGGATGGATGATCATCCCGCCGGCGCCTTGTACCAGCGGCTCCATAATCATCGCGGCGACAGCATGGGCGTCTTTTTTAAGAATATTTTCCAACTCATCAAGGCACGCCAGGCGGCAGTCAGCAGGCTGCTTTTCAAGCGGGCACCGGTAGCAATAAGGCGCCGGGGCAAGATGCGTCTTAAAATACAGGGGACGAAACGCCCTGTTGAATATATCTATCCCGCCGACGCTCATAGTTCCAAGCGTATCGCCATGATAGCCGTATTGCAAGGCCACGAACTGCGTTTTGTCTTTCAGCCCCTTATGCTGCCAATATTGGAATGCCATCTTGAGCGCGACTTCATTTGCCGTAGAGCCGTTGTCCGAATAAAAGACCTTTTCCAGCCCACGAGGCGCGATTTCAACAAGCTTCCTTGCCAGTTCAATCGCAGGGACGTTGGACATCCCCAGGAGTGTGGTGTGGGCAACCTTGTCGAGCTGTCTCTTTATAGCGTTATCGATCTCGCGTTTGCGGTGGCCGTGCAGGTTGCACCACATCGACGAAATCCCGTCGATGTACTCCTTGCCGGCAACGTCCTTGAGGAAAATACCGCGACCTTCCTCAATAATGACGGGGGATTCCTTGAGGTAATCCTGCATTTGGGTAAAGGGATGCCAAAGGTACTCTTTATCCCACGCCTCTAATTGTTTTTGATAATCCTTGTCAACCATCTATAAAAAAAGCTTCCCACCCGTAAAATCTAAAAAGGATGGGAAGCTTTGTCCTTAAAACATATTTTTTTCGTAACAATTCAGACGCTATCAAAAAAGGCCTAAACCACAACCCCCCTTGTCCCCTTTTCCAGGGGGGGGGATTTTCAAAGTCCCCCTTAGAAATGGGGGAAGCAGGGGGCTAACTTCTGCTATAACAAAAACCGTTTACGCAATGCCGGGGTAAAAGTTAAGTGCCGGCCTTGATATCTATCTTTGCCTTTTCTTTCAGTTCCTTAACCAAAAGCTGGCCTTTTTCTTCTATCATGTTTTGTTTCACGGTTTCCTTTACCTCGTCAAAGGTGGGGGTTTTAATATCCGTGGCTTTTATAATATGATAACCGAAATCCGTCTTCACTACGTCGCTTACTTCGCCCTTCTTAAGCGCAAAGGCTGCGGCTGCAAACGGCTCTACCATTTGACCCTCTCTCTTGAAGTATCCCAGGTCGCCGCCCTCTTTTGAAGAAGGACAATCAGAATACGCCTTTGCCGCTTCCGCAAAATCTTTTCCACCGGCAACCTCTGTCTTCGCCTTCTTAATCTTCTCCATCGCCTGCGCCAACTCGGCGTCAGTCTTCATGTTCCTCGTATCAACAAGGATGTGGCTTGCCTTTACCTCCGTCTCGGCGTAGACGGACTTGTGCTGTTCAAAATACGCCTTTACCTTCTGCTCGTCAACGTCTTTGCTTAAATACCTTTCCATAGAGAGGAACATGGTGATGTCCCTTTTCATGTCATCAATACTTCCGCCATGCTTCTCCAGCACCTGCTCAAGCGTCTGCCCGGCCAAGCCAGGGTTCGACTTAATATCTTCACGTACCTTGTTTAATTCAACCTCGATATCCGCCGGGTTTACTTGAATCTTGCAGTCACGAACAAACTGTAAGATTAACTTCTGGGTAACTAAACCATCGAGTATTTGTTTTGTTGCTGTCGGGATTTGCTCCTGAGGCACCTGCGGTCCAAACCTCTTCAGTACTTTATCCACTTCTTTTTGATAAATATTCTCGCCGTTTACCGTTGCCAAAACCTTGCCGTCGCCATCCTCTTTTTTCGCTTCGGCGGTTCCTGCTCCGGCAGCAGCCTTAGTTTCCGACTTGGCCTCCGGCTTCGCTTCCACCGCGGCTTCCGGCTTTGTTTCAGGCTTAGCCTTCGCCGCTGTCTGGGCTTCTGCTTTAGCTTCTGTCTTTGGAGCTGACTTTGATTTCTTCGGCTTCTTCGTTTCTGTTTCTGCGGCAAAAACGCTCAATTGCACGCATAGTATTCCACTTAATACAATCCCTATCGGCTTAATAAATCCCTTCAACATTGCTATCTCCCGTAAAATTAAAAAAAAACACTAATTGCCTAATTTTAAACTATCTCAACTAGTAATGTCAAACTACTTTTTTACAAGAATTTCGTTTTAGTCAAGCGGCTTCCAATAGAGTATTTGTAACAATTCAGCCGGTATTTACCTGAATTCCACCCTGTTTTTATACACTAGATTTTAATAGCAAGCAGTTTGGGGTCGATACATTTTAAGATATCTTCCTGTCGTTTGGTCAAGGTAACAAACCTTGATATCCTGAACTGTTTTTTTGCATCCTTAAAATAAACCTTGGGCGGAGGTTGATCGGGAAGCGACAATCCCCGTTGCGCTAAAAGAAGAGAAACATCCTTTTCCGGTTGAGTATAACGGCGCATGACAACGTGACGGCCAT
>CAYJPZ010000172.1:0-7966 GCA_964372185.1 uncultured candidatus Brocadiaceae bacterium | reverse complement strand
GCAGTGTCTCAGTCCCAATGTGGCCGACCACCCTCTCAGGCCGGCTACCCGTCTTCGCCTTGGTAGGCCATTACCCTCCCAACTAGCTGATAGGACATTGACCCCTCTCTGAACATACGAAAACTTACGCCTCCGCACTTTGACTTTCAACTCCCAAGAGCCAAAAGTATCATCGGGTATTAGCAACCCTTTCGGTAGCTCCGATTGCTCGGAACGTTGTTATCCCCATCTCAAAGGTAGGTTATCAATGCATTACTCACCCTTACGCCACTCGGTTTGCATCCTTTCGGACGCTCCCTCGTTCGACTTGCATGCCTAATCCACGCCGCCAGCGTTCGTTCTGAGCCAAGATCATACCCTCCAAAATTATATCATCTATAATATCAAAGGCGGTAAACCTTCGTCTACCCTCTTAGCTTTTCTACTTTTACTCATTTATACCGATTAAAATCAACTGTACAACTCGCACGCATTTGACTTCTTAAATTTTAAAAGAACAAGTTTTTTGCAACAAGTGACAAGAATTACAATCATACCTTAATTTCAAAATTATGCAAGAGGAAAATAAAATATTTCTTACACTTCTTTGTCTTCGTCTCAAATATTTTCTTCACCCCGACAACTTCAACTCTTAAGGTTGGGTAATTATACAGCAAGGGAACATTAATGCAAGCTAATTTTGTTTTTTACTCAAATTAGCCGAATTCTAGATACTTTCCCGTCCTTTTATACCTGTTGTACCGGTTCTCAAGGAGGTCTTCAATCGGAATTCCCTTCAGTTCTTTCAGACACCTAACGATATAGGCCTTTATACCGTCGGCAGTTGCCCGGGGGTTCTTGTGCGCGGCGCCGAGAGGTTCAAGAAGTATCTCGTCTGCCACGCCAAATCTTAATAAATCTCTAGCAGTAAGCTGGAGAGAGGAAGCCGCCTCTGACGCATTTTCCCCATTCTTCCACAATATCGCCGCACAACCCTCAGGAGAAATAACCGAGTAATAGGCAAATTCAAGAATAGCAAACTTGTCGCCAATCCCTATGCCCAATGCCCCGCCGCTGCCGCCTTCTCCGATAACGATATTCACAATCGGCGTTTTTAGCCTGCACATCTTATAAATATTTTCCGCAATTGCGCAGGCCTGTCCTCTTTCTTCCGCACCAATATCGGGGTTCGCGCCCGGAGTATCGATCAGCGTAACAATAGGCAAACCAAACTTTTCTGCAAGCATCATCTTTTGCAGCGCTTTTCTATAACCCTCAGGATTTGGCATTCCGAAGTTACACGCAATACGCTCCTTGGTACTCTTCCCCTTTTGTTGCCCTATGAACAGGAACCTTTCCTGCCCGATCCTACCCAATCCACAAATAATCGCCTTATCATCTCCAAAATGCCTATCTCCATGAAGCTCGACAAAATCTTCGATTACCATGTTGATGTAATCAGCCGTTAGGGGACGCAAGGGATGCCGGGCCAATTTTACGATATCATAGGGAGTCAAACGAGAGCGCAGTTTCATGTGCAGAGTCTCATACCTCTCTCTCAACGCCTTTAACTCTGCACTCCTATCTACACCGTCTTTTTGGCAAGCACCCTCTACGTCTTTCATTTGATGTTCAACCTCTAGCACTAAATTCTCCAACTCTGTGACGGACTTTTCAACCAAAATAGAACCTTTCTAAAAAACCTATAATATACCAGCCCTCTTGTCGGTTATTTTAATTTTTTTTAACTACATTTCAAGCAAATAAATCATCGCGCTTACATGTTACGACCCTAATTTGCAAGGCCGAGATTAAAAGTAGGTAGAAAAAGAATCAAAATAACAGTTCGCGCCACACAGGTTATGGCAAATCACAATCCCCTGATCCCCCTCTTTAATAAGCAAGACTTCTGAGATTCCAACTAAAACAACGGGAATATAAAATTACACCACGAGAACAATCTCGTCGGTTGTTAGAGGCACTAAAAATAAAGTTGCCAGAGGTATTGCCAAAGAGAGACATACGTGTAGTCACAAGAAAAAAACGACCTTAACAACGGAAACCACAGTAATATTAAGGCATCGCAGCTATTTTTGTTTTTTCGATTGGGATGAACATCCGATGTAAAGCAAACCATTGGCTTTGCGGCAAAGAATCGCCGATTAGCGTTACGGGGCGAATGAATGCAGGAGGGAGGAGAAATCCTCCAGACGTGCTGTAAAGTCCTTCAGATGAGAGAGCATCTCCTTATGCTTTTCGTTCATCCTGCTCAACTTGTTTGCAAGTCCTTGCATAATCATGAGAGAAAACTCAGGACTTTTCGAAATCGCCTCTTTAAAGGTCTTTTCATCCATGAACCATAAGGTGCAATCTGTTAAGGCCTCAACCTCAGCAGCGCGAGATCTCCCTAAGAGCAAAGAGAGTTCCCCGAAATTTTCGTTGGGACCTAAAGTAGCAAGTACCACCTCTTTATTGATATAAGGTATCTTCTTTTTTATGTTCACCTGGCCTGATTCTATGAGATACATGCCGCTGCCTGCGTCCATTTCAGTAAAGATGATACAGCTTGCCTTGTAAAGCGCTTTTTTAGCAGGAATTGTGCCATCCTTCAGGTATTTCTCTATAAAACTTTTCATAAAATATCACTCCTACCGCTTTTCCATAGGTACCGTAGATGGGTTAAGCGGAGCAAACCCATCTTCACCTATTTATTGGCTTTTTCCCAAGGTACGAATGTAGTCAACAATGGCAGCTATCTTGTCTTTATCCAAGGTACGCCCCCAAGGTGGACACAGAATTTTACCGTCATTACTCCTGGCACCGTCCGCAACCGCCTTACAGAACGATTCGTTACCAACGAACTTCGTAACGTTTGTAAGGTCTTTCGGCCTTGGATCCAGATTAAAGGCATTAAACCCGTCTCCCTTCCCCTCTTCCCCATGGCAAACCATGCAATATTGCACATAATACGCCTTTCCTGAAAGTTGTGTATTGTTAAGCCCCCGGGCAACGCCGGACAATGCCACGCTTAGCGGATCAGAAAGGTTTGTTCTTTTTCCAGGAGTAGAAGAAAACGCCTTCAAACCGCACAGGAAGGCTGTAAAAGTAAAGAATACCACCACGATGACAACAGTTAGGGTAATGCGTATTTTAGACGGGGTTGTTTCTTTTCTTTTTTCTTTCATCTTGACGTCTCTTTTAAGTGTCCCGTAGGAACAAAATATCGGTAGAAATGATAAATATACAAATCAAATGCCGTTAGGCATGATATAGTTAAAATTCAATTGTCAGAGCGAAGAACCCTCTTCGCTCTACAACTATATGTTCGAATTTCCTTTATATGCACTTATCATTGGGTATTTATCCTGCCGCCCAGGCTGACGCGTTTCTCTTTTTTCATTTCTCTACAACTCGAGAGGTAGGCGGTCAATGCCCTGGCGTCTTCTTCTGAAAGGCCATAATCCGGCTGAATAGACCAAGGCTCGTAGTATCGGGGATTTTTTATAAAGGTATAAATCCAACCCGCCGTTAGCCTATCCCCCACGTTGGTCAGCGGAGTTCCCACGTAGCCGCCGCCTTTACCCATGATGTGACAGGAGATACATCCATATTTATCAAAAAGGGATTGACCCTTGTCAATATCATCTTCGGTAAATGTCTCCTCAATGTCAGGGATACTATTATCCACCATTACGGTAGAAAAGAAGTTAACCAGGTATTCAGCGTCTTTGTCACTCATCTTGAGGTTTACCATTCTTTCTTTTAATATTGGCCTCAGGCTGTAAGGCAGGCCAAAATAACCACGAAGCCACTCCTTTTTGACCTCACTTCCTTCTCTTTCAAGGGGATGCATCGAGACCCAGCCACCCTTGCCATACACTACATGACAGCTCCGGCATCGGTACTTGTCCACTATCTTACCAAATTCTCCGGGTAGATTAGGATAGCTCTCACGGTCAGGAAGAGACGCCATGTATTGAGAAGGCATTTCTTCCCCCGCGTCACTCAACAACGCTACAATGGCAGCAGCCATTTCCTCGTCTGTTATAGGAAAGTGAGGCATCTTTGCTTTTTTCTCCAGCAACGATGGGTCTTTCAACCGCATAAACACCCAGTTTCCTATGTATTTTTCAACATCCTGAACCTCACCCCAATTGAGTCCCTCCTCGTCCCTGGAGGCCAACGCCGTGAGGTCAGGGGCAATCCTTCCCTGCTCAATACCGGATTTTGTATGACAGCCGGTACAACCGGATTCCATAAAGACCTTTCTGCCCTGATTAACCAACAACTCCGGATCTTTATCAAAACCCGAAACGTTTTCGAATTCACCGGGAACTTCAAGTATGTCTCCCTGAAACTCTTCCCATAGATATGCAACAATATCAATGACCTGCTGCTCGGAAAAGTTAAACTGCGGCATCTGCGTCTTTGGTTGAAAGTAATGGGTATTCTTTATCCAACTATAAAGCCAATCTTTGCTCACTTTAGAAGTAATCCCTGAGAGTTCAGGGGCTAAATATCCCCCTTTCCCCTCCACAAGGTGGCAGGTAACGCACCTCGATTCACGGAATAGCAAGGCGCCAGCCTCCGAGTCTCCCTCTCCTGCTGGCCTTTGAATAGCCGCATCGTCCCTGTCGGCCATCAAAAAAGCCTCCAGGGCAAGTATCTGCTCTTTGGCAAGGCTGAACTTTGGCATCCTGTATCTCGTCAATCCCTCCGCAGGGTCATACTCTCTGGGATTAGAGAGCCACCTGAGAAGCCATGCACGGTTTACCTTACTGCCCAGCCTGTCCAGGGAGGGACCGATCTTTTCCTGGTTTTCATAGAGACGTACCTTGTGGCACCCCGAACATCCGGCCTTTTCTATTACAACCCTGCCTTTCGATAGAAGCGGGGCAAAAGGCACTTCTTTGTCCAGGTGGCACTTGCCACAGGAGGATTGGATGAGATACCGGGGAAGTATTGTCTTTTGCCACGGCCTGTCAAGCCCGCGCAGGGGACGGTGTGCGGCGTGCGTGTAATCCGTGGAAAGCCCCTGCCCCTCGTGACAGACGGTACAGCCAAATTTCCCGATATCATGCCACTGAAGATATTTTCCCGGATGTCCCCGGTAAGGATTCTCCTGTTCTGCAAGGTTCGTATCCTCTATGCCCGCGTGGCAGGTCGTGCATCGGTCTACCCGGCCCAGTACATCTATCTGTATCTGTTGTATCTTTACGGGCATACTAAGCACCTGTTCACGCACCATCCTTATTCTGGCAAGGGTCTCCTCGTTCTTTGCCTTTGTTTTACCCTGGCTGGAGGGTAGTTCTGCTTCTAAGGCCTGTATCTTTTCTTCAATAGCCTTTGTCTGCAAACGTTTAACGACGACCTGGTAGCGCTTCCAATCCCGGTCGTATTCCTTTATACAAAGGACAACAATAGCTACCGACAAGGCTGTCCCTATCACGGCAAACCAAACATAATGTATCGTGCCTAGTGTTGATTTATCCATCTTTATAAATGAGTAAATTTATTTTAATAAATAACATACAACAAGAAATGAAAAATGTTTAAGTGTTTTTTAACGATTTGTTTTTCCGGGCAGTTTCTATACTTCTCACAAAACCATATTTTTTATTCCCTTCACCCATCCTTTTTCCTTTTAAATTATTTGTTTTATGTTAAGTGTTACAGATTTCCTTTGTAATCAAAAATAACACCTCAGATACTAAACCAGGGGGTATGAATAATATATTTGATATCGAATATAAATCGTAAAGGTATCTTCCCTACGAAAGCAAACATACTCAACACAAAGAACATAGCAATGTAATAGTGGGTAGGCCCGACTACCCGATAAAAATTTCGGGCAAAGAAACCGGGAAGCCACATCCCCAGGGTGTAATATACCAGAACTCCCGGTAATCCAATATAAAGGGGTAAGACGTAGGTGCCTTTCGAGACAACGGGTTTGTGAATTTCCCATGACTCCCAGGGTAGATAAAGAAGCCAGCTTGGACCGCGGAAATAGCATCCAAAGATTATCAGCCCGAACCAGACCACAATTCCTACCGTGAACATGGTAAAGGCGAATTTCCGCTCCCTGAAGCAGTAAATTCCAACACCCTTCGGGTTCTTGTCCATGAAAGGTATCGCCATAAGCCCCACAATAATTAAAATGGGTATCATTACCCCCGCTATCCATGGGTCAAAGTATACGAGCATCTCCTGAAGCCCGACGAAATACCACGGAGCCTTGGCAGGATTCGGGGTCTTAGTAGGTGTGGCAATCTCTTCCAACGGGGCGTTCATGACCATAGAAAGAATAATCAGCACCAGACTTACCAGCATCAAGGCAATAAATTCCTTGAAAACAAGGTGGGGAAAGGTAAGGATTTTATCCGGCTTTTTGAGCGCATCCGCCCCCGCTTCTCGCGGCTTTGCCGACGCTCCTTTGGGGGCTGTTTCAGTTTTTTGTTCTTGCATAGTTTCTGGCCTATAGACCGAAAATAACATGAGGTATAAGAAATTCAAAGTTGTGTTTGTAGCGCGAAGAGGCTCTTCGCACTACATAAAAAGCAACTATATTAAACTCCTACGGAGTTTCTCGGAGGAATTGAAGACTATTTCTACAGATATTAAATCCCTACGGGATTTGCGATTTTAATAGGCCAGCAGTAAATGCCGGTATTTCTCAGAATGCGGTAAATGCCCGTGCTTTTCAGAATACTGTGCTATAGTCAAAAGCATCTGTTTTTCGAAAAATTTAGGGGTAAATTCCCCGTATTTACTGGTTTCATTTTCGAAAACCTGATTTGTTTGGCTATATAATCATGATTCCGCAACAACACTTGCTCCAGCGGAGCAAAATATCTATAGAACAAACATTAACAAACAACAGGAAACTCCGTCGGAGTTTTATATTTACGAATTTCAAACCAGCAGCGCAACCGTCTCGGTTGCACGAATGAAAGTTGCCGGAGGTCTAATTCATGGCACGAGAGGTTTGCCCCCCCCGCCAGCCACAAGGGTCAGCACTCTATTATCTTTTTATCACAACGGCCCCGATATTCCTCCATCTTTCCTCACCCGCCAGAAGTGGATACTCATAAGCACAACTGCTGCAAGGGGCAGGCCTATACAGTGGAGGACGTAGAATCTTAACAGGGTGTTTTCACTGATATCCACCGAGCCTCTGAGGTAGAAACACATATCGTTCATTTCCGACAGGATACGAAAAGGCCCCTCAGCCCCTAAAACAGGAGTTGCCTTTGCCATGTTTGTTCCTACTGTCACTGCCCAGAATGCCAATTGGTCCCACGGCAGGAGATACCCGGTAAAACTCAGCAGGAGGGTAAGCACTAGGAGGATAACGCCAACGCACCAGTTGTATTCTCGCGGAGGTTTATAGGAACCCGTATAAAACACCCTGCACATGTGCAGGATTACGGTGAGTACCATCCCGTGGGCGGCCCATCGGTGCATATTCCGCAAAAAAAGCCCGAAGGTAACGGCAAACTCCAGGTCTTTCATGTCCTGATAGGCATACTCAACCGTGGGGCGATAATAGAACATAAGAAGAACGCCGGTAATCGTCTCAACGATAAAGAGAAACATGGATATTCCACCAAGGCAGAAGGTATATTTTACTTTCAGTGCATGAGGCCTTACCTTTATGGGGTGAAGATGAAAGAGGCACGTATTTAAAATAGTGAGGATGCGGTTTCGTTCCGTATTAGGCCAGCCCTGGCGGAAAACAGAGAGCCAAATCTGCGTGCGGACAATCCAGGCCACAAGCCGTTTCAATAGTGTTATCATAATTTCCCCTTGAATTTATGCATCCGGCTACTTTTTTGCCGCTAAAACATTTAATTAAGCCTTTCGGCAACTTTTTTGTTCACACGCAGGGACACGGGCACCGTGTCCCTACTTTGAAATTCCTATACATTTAATTAGGTTGGGTTTTAAAAGACAAAAACCCAACAACTTTTTTCTTTGAATTTAT
>CAYJPZ010000171.1:0-7968 GCA_964372185.1 uncultured candidatus Brocadiaceae bacterium | reverse complement strand
GTATTACTCTGTAAAAACTTCTTTTTTTTTGTAAGTTTTTTTGTGTCATAAAAAGTTAAAAGTGTCTAAACTTTGAAGTGAGCTAAAGTTTGAAGTGAGCTAAAGTTGTGGATAATAAATAATTTTTTAAAGAAGCCAATACAGATTACGAGGAGTGCAGTGAATTACTTGCTATTTTCACATCTATTGGAACAAAGTAAGCCATTAACTTCAGTCACTTTAGTTACTTTAGTCACTTTAGTCACTTTAGTCACTTCAGTCACTTCAGTCACTTTAGGCATTTTGCACTTCAGGCACTTTGGTTGCGGCTCCGCCGCACTATGTATTGATTTCATTCTTTTCGAAAAAGTTTTTGTGCCACAGTTCAAAAGACAAAAGCATAAAGATGTGTCTCCGGAAATTTTCCTTGCGATTTTGGTGCTGTTCGATCATCTTGTTAATGGAGCTAAGCATAAAATACTTACTACAAGCAGAATCCTTTGCGTTAAAAATACCTTTGGCCGTATGAGCCAAATCAGATTGCAGCCATTTATCCATGGGCGTTTCAAACCCGCGTTTCTTCCTATAAATGATTTCTTGAGGCAGCCATTTCTCAACCGCTTTTTTATGAAGATACTTTCCCATCTTTCCTCTTAATTTGAATGATGAAGGCAAAGATTCTACGAATTTTACCAATTCTACATCAAGAAAAGGCACCCTCATTTCCAGGGAATTTGCCATGGTCATCTTGTCATTAAACAAAAGGAGATTGTCTGACAAACCCATCCTGGTATCAATAAACAGCATCTTTGCTAATGAATCCTTTAGCCCGGAAGCCTGTGAATACAACCTTTCTATCAATATTTCATCAACATCGCGAATATGTTTTTTTGTGGCATCATTCAGCAATTGCTCCTTTTGTTCCGGCGTAAATATAGTATAAATTCCCAGGAATCTTTGTAATTCTGATGAAAACTTGCTTACGTACGCCGCCCTTTTAAATCTTTCATTTCTCGGCACTATTTTAGCGATGGTTTTCATCGGCAGGATTCGTAAAAGACCAGCGTATTTGCTTAGGTAATGTTCACCAAGATATCTATGGTATCCCGCTAAAGGTTCATCTGCCCCTTGTCCGGCCAATACTACCTTCAAATGTTGGGCGGCAAGTTTGGCAACGTAATAGAGCGCCGGGATCGTTGTTTCTGCGATGGGTTCTTCTAAAGAATAAAATGATTTATAGAAATAATTCAGATATTCTTTCTGCGTCAGCTCCATCTCATAGTGTTCAGAACCAATGAGTGCTGCTGAACGCCTTGCATCCGCCATCTCATTAAAATCGCCTTTACCGGGAAACCCAATAGTAAAGGTTTTAATCTTGTCCTGCGTATGTTTCTGCATTAAATAACCTATAACTGCCGAATCAACCCCGCCGCTCAAGAATAAACCCACCGGGACATCGCTCACCAATTGGCGTTTAACCGCCTGTTCCAATAACCTCTGATACTCTTCAATTGCTTCTCCTTCGGTAATATCGGTATTTGCCTGCGGCTTGTAATTCCAATATGAGGCTAATTCAACAGTTCCTTCCAGGCTTACTTTTAGATAATGACCGGGAAACAATTTTTTGATGCCTTTAAATAGTGTCTGGGGTGACGGGTTATAGCGAAAGGTAAGAAAGCTATGAAACGCCTCAAAATCCAGTTCTTTTTTAAAAGAGGGGTATTGTAAGATCGGTTTTATCTCTGAACCAAAGATCAATGAACCAGCGACACATGTGTAATAGAGCGGTTTAACGCCGAAGTGATCCCTTGCCAGGATAAGACAGTGTTTTCTTTTATCGTATATCCCGAAAGCAAATATACCATGTAAGCGCTCAAACCCCTTCTCACCATAGGCTTCATACTGATAAATGATAACTTCCGTATCTGAGTTTGTACGAAATTGGTAGCCCTTTTCCTGCAAATCCTTCTTTAGTTCCAAAAAATTATAAATTTCGCCGTTAAAGACGATCCATAGTGTTTCTGCCGCGTTGGACATGGGCTGTTTACCGGTCGTCAGGTCAATAATACTTAGTCGCCGGTGACCAAGTCCACAACGAGCTGTTGGATCAATAAAAACACCTTCATCGTCTGGCCCACGGTGGCGAACAGCATCGCACATCCTCTGTAAAACCTGCGGGTCAACAGATCGTTTGTTTTGGTAATTGAAAATGCCTGTTATTCCGCACATGTTTTATTCATTTCTTTAAGCAGATTAGTAAGGGCATAAAACATTTGTGCTTGCGGCCATCTCAAATAGGGCACTTTGTTACAAAAACCACCCAAGCTTACACGAGTCACAAAATAACCTTCTGGAAGTTGATACTTACCACAGACGTCTTTCGATAGCTTCACTGATAGTGAGAAAGCCTCCGGAAATTCAGTTTTCAAAAGCACTCCCAGGCTTATAGCCTCCGCAAAATCGTACATTTCGATCTTTACCGATTGAATCCTTCCTACCTTAGCAAATGGTTTAGGGATATCATCGCTTGTAAAAAGATTTGCCCGATAATATGCGTATCCTTTGTTTATTGCCTTACGAACATCGTCGCTTTTTAAATATTGATTTGCTTTATACAAATTTTTCAGGACAAAACAGGTGTGAAAGTGGTCAATAAATGCATCCTGGGGGTTCCCAACAGCATAAAGCCATGAACCATCATGTTGTTGGTTTTTTATTACAAAGGTAATGTTCCTTGTTGCCTTTTCCTTGTAAACAGAATCTCCGAATCTATGATAACATTCCATCAGAAGATACGCCCTGTAAGCGCTGGCATTCATTACCATGCTCTTATCAAGAGGTGAATAACTGCTGGCCGTAACATCGTCTGCCGTCAATGTCTCGTTCAGATCTTTAACTGCAAATTGTGATATTGAATAAGCTATATCTAAATATTTTTGTTCTTTAGTAATATCATTTAAAGACAGAAATACCTCAAAACAATAGGGTGTTGTAGTAATCAAGGGCGTTCCAGATTTCCATAAACCGCGGTTTGTTTGCCAATCAAAGGGATAGCCCCAGCAATGCCCTGAATACCCAGAAATACTCGACCGTAGCAAATCATTTGAAACACGAATAGCCTCGTCTAAATAAGCAGTATCTTTAGTAATTTCGAAAAGATTAGCGTATCCCATAATTAAATGGGCATCGGCGATAGGGAATCTCTTTTTTTTAGTAACCAGAGTACGTAAGGAAGGACAAAGCAGTTCGATAACAAAGACCGGCAAAACTAGCGGCGTGCCTAACGTGTGTTTTTTATAATAAACTCGTTTTGCTAATTTACCGTACCAGGTATTCCAAAAGTCATACTGATCATAGCTCGAATAACCATTTTTATTTAACCAATGAAGAAAAGACAAAGTCGAATTCCAAAGGTAGTTTTTATTTAAATCGGCATTTACAGTTTCGATTTCCATGATAAATGTCTTCTCTCAGTTTTTTACACAAATAATAGACTTTGTAAATCCAGCAAAGGTTTCATTAAGCAGGGTAGCATCAGGAAAAAGAACGGTCATTTCTTTCTTACTTAAAAGATACCAATCGGGCGACGTTTGTTTTACCCAGATACGATTACTTACTTTGAGCATTAATATTAATACGGTCCTTGGAAGCAAGGCTGTAAAAGGTAACCAGGCATGACTTTCAATGGGAAACCATCTATTAGGCGTTTGAACAAAATATCCTTTCCCAATGCGCCGAATCTCATCCGCGAATTCCTTTTGCCTTAATAAAGAACGCATCCTGAATTCACTCCCTGAATATAAACTCCAAATTTCGTCCTTTGGAATTGTTACATGCTCAATTACTGAATTGCAAAATACAATATCAAAAAAACCATCTGGAAAGAGAAGCTTATTAGATTCTTGTACAACAACTGGGGTGAATCCAAACCGTTTTGCACCAGAGTTAACCGTGTCTTCACAAATATCTGCGATATAGACATTAGACGGCAAAATCTTTGTTCCGTGCAATAAAGCTGCAACGTAGGAACCATCAGATGATCCGATATCTAAAATCCTGGTTTCTGGAGTTATGGTAAAGTATTCGTTGAACAAATTGGCTCTCTTCGTTTTCATCCGTTTGCTCAAATAGAGTACTATACTGGTGACTGGATTCATAACAGCATTGCCTTTCTTCTCATTTGTTAAAGTTTTTTCTTTGCGCCCTTTGCGTAATCTGCGGTGCGCTGAACTGTTACCCAGAAGCTTACGCGTTATATTTAACTTATGCCCGCATCCCTTGCACTGTACCTGTAACTACTGCAATATCACCCATTGATACCGTCAGTATCTTCGTCGCTTTCCCATGTCTTTTCTTCCAGATAAACCCCTTATCGTTACCACATTTGTAACACTGGTCTGAAAAAGCCTGTCCACTATACCCTGATCGAATCTAACAATCCAGAGTACAAGCAAGTTAATAGCTCACGCAAAGTATTTAGAGAATATTTGCTCCCTACTTCGCCGATGTTGGCTTTTCCCATTCTGCTTATTGAATCAGAATCCAAAATCAATTTTTTTATGCTTGTATATATCTCTTCAATGTTGCCTTGTTGCACCAGATAACCATTATACCCATCTTTAACAACTTCAGGAATTGCGCCGACCTTTGTGGTGATAACCGCCATTCCGTATGCCATTGCTTCAAGCAGTGAGTTCGGGAATCCTTCACTATAGGATGGCAGTAGAAAAATATGACATTTCTTAAGCAGTGCGCTCTTTTGCAAACCTTGCAAGTATGGATGAAGTTCAACAATATCAGTCAAATTTAGTTCTTTTGTTTTGTTATAGATTTCTTGTGTCGATGCAATACAATGAAATCTGCATTGCATTCCCGTATCGTTATTGATTTTTTGCGCCACTTTAAGAACATCATAAGCGCCTTTTCTGTGTGCTTCGATTCCTGCTTGAAACAGGATGTGTACCTCACCGTGCATATCTTTCTCAGTATCAACTGGTACAACGTCAACCACATTACCTATTATCACCAGAATATCTTTCTCGACAAGCTTGGAAAAAAACACATGCCAGTAAACAGACTGGACGATTATTCTGTCTGCCCTTTTCAGTATTGCGATCTTAACTTTACAAGAAAAACCATGACCGGAAAAAAAACTTTCCATGTTGCTGCTGCCAAGGCGAATTATACTGTTGATACCAAAAAGATTCAAACATAGTAAGTAATACGAATTCTCCCAGAAACTCCAGTCGAGTGAAAATTGTATCTGTACAATATGTGGCCTCTTTTTCAACAGGAAAAAGGGAAACACAACCATGTGCTTGATTGTGACAATCATCTTTCGGATCGCGTGCCGGATACCGCCATCGAATAGATTCAAATAACCTTTGGTGGCAGACTTGGATACATTGGCCCCAATCGGTCTTCCCGTGTCATAAACGGTCATCTCGACTTCAGGCAATGACTTCAGGCAATTTTCAATAAACCTGGCAACTCCACCCGCCGCCGGAGGTCTTGGTCCCATCAGGAGTATTCGCCAGTTTTTATCAGGAATAACAGACATTGAACCACTTCTGGAAAATTATTAAGTTATAAATCTGCTGAGAATTGTCCGCTTTGCCCAGTTCATGTTCCAGCAAAATGGCCGATACTTTTTCATAGTTAAATAAATCATGCTTTGCCAACGCCTGTTTATTTAAAACCTGTTTGGCATATTCTGAAAAGTTACCTTTAAACCATTCCCTCAAAGGGACTTCAAAACCTTGCTTTTTTCTTTTGAACAGCGCAAGAGGCAATTTATTTTGCATTACCTTCTTTAATAGATATTTTCTCTTAAATCCTCGCAATTTATAGGATACATCAATGTGATTTACAAATTCAACAAAATCGTTATTCAGTAGCGGCACCCTGACTTCAAGCCCGTGTGCCATGCTCATCCTGTCAACCTTGGTCAGCATCCTGTCTGCCAGTGAAAATCTTTGGTCGGCATAAAGCATTGTATCGATAAAGTTATTGTAGTTCTGCCGTCTGATATCATCCGACATTTCTTCAAACACATAGGCGCTATCAATGTACATGGTTTTCATTATTTCTTTTAAATGGCTATCTCTAAGAATAGACGCCTTGGTGAAGTACCAGTTTATATAATTAGGATCAGCATCGGTCATTATTTTCAATAACCACTGCAGCTCATATTTCAATGATCCTGCGTTAATGCGTTTGGTTGTTGCTCTAAGAATATTTTCAAGAAAATGCTTACGCAACAAGACGGGCAAACAAAGATACATGGCAGACAGCTTATGTGAAACATATTTGTTGTATCCTGCGAACAACTCGTCGCCGCCATCGCCGGAAAGCGCTACTTTTACATATTTACGGGTCATTTTTGATAGATAATAGGTCGGCAGCGCAGAAGGATCGGAAAACGGTTCTCCAAAATGTGCCACAATAGTATCAAGGATTTCAATGGCATCAGGCTTGAGAATAAATTCATGCTGCTCGGTTTTGTACATCCTGGCTACTTCCCGGGCAAAAGGCAATTCATTGTAGCGTTCATCCTCAAAGCCGATGGAAAATGTCTCGATTGTTGAACCGCTCAATTCACACATCAGCGCAGTAACTGTCGAGGAATCAATCCCCCCACTCAGAAACGTTCCTAATTTAACATCAGATATCAGGTTGGATTTGACTGAATCTCTTAACCTTTCGTATAGCTGACTGCTGACATCGTATTCATTTCCCGTCATATCGGAGTATATCCGGGGATGCCAGAAATTGATGAGTCGCGTCCTTGATTTCTCAAAGCATACGTAGGTACCCGGCTGAAGCTTTTTAATGTTCTTATAAATAGTCAATGGCGACGGTATATAGCCGAGTCTGAGGTACTGATGCAGCGACATCAGGTCTATTTCGCGGCTCTGATTACAAAAACGCGCGACAGGCTGCAGTTCTGAAGCGAATACTACCCCATCTGAATTTTCAGCGAAATAGAGCGGTTTTATGCCGACATGGTCACGTACCAAGAACAACTTGCCGCTTTTTTTGTCCCATAAAGCAATGGCAAACATGCCGATAAGTTTCTTAAAACAGTCCTCTCCTTCTTCTTCGTAGAGATGGACTATAACTTCTGTGTCGGTCTGTGTTTTAAACGTGTGGCCTTTCTCCTGCAAATAATCCCTGAGAGGCTGAAAGTTATATATCTCCCCATTGAAAACAACTATTATAGTTCCGTCTTCATTGTTAATCGGCTGCCTGCCCGTTTTCAGATCGATTATGCTAAGACGCCTGTGCCCTAGACCGACAGTGCCTTCAATGTAACTGCCATGATCATCCGGGCCGCGATGGTGCAGCATGGAATTCATCTCATAAATGACTGCGGGATCAACATGTTTGCCGCACTTGTAATTATATATTCCGCTTATCCCGCACACAGTTCACCTGGAAAACATTATTGATATAATTGCAAAAAACAGATCGACAACAAAAAACAGTCAACGGTTACCGTCGTTTTTTTGTGATGTCTGCATCTCAAATACAAAGTATAACCCACTGGCGAACCAGGAAGTAAGCCCGTCAGCAAGCTTCAGGTCTATAACCGCAATAAAAATGTTTCTTCTCAGAAAAAGAAAAATTGAAAGAAACGTGTCTGACCTAAAAACAATCTTTACATGCCCTGCAAATTGTTTTAAATAATCCGTTTTCGTCAATTCGTCTTCCAATTTCAAAATGCTTGACGTCGATACTAAAATTATTTTCCAGTGCTGAATAATAACCTGATACTCCACCTGGATTTTTAAATTCAGGCTGTAAGATTAAGACCTTCAATTATTCTATCCTTAAAAATATTCTCTATTATTCAGTTTGTACTTTTTAAATCTGGAACTCAGGAATTAAATACGTTATGGCACAAAACTACTCACCACAGAGACACAGAGAGGATGGAGTTTCACGGAGATTAACCTTTGGGCAACTTTGCAAACTCTTCTGTGACAA
>CAYJPZ010000170.1:0-7997 GCA_964372185.1 uncultured candidatus Brocadiaceae bacterium | reverse complement strand
CTGTTGACCCACCAGGTAAAGTTGAGCAAAAGTTTATGGAAGACGCGTCCCAGAAAATCAATATCACCTTTCCCCTTATTTCTTTTTTTATCAATTTTATAGACACGCCACGTTGCCCAGGCATGGACCGGGGGATTCGCGTCGCCAAATGCCCATTCGTAGGCCGGCAATTGTCCGTTGGGATGCATGTACCATTCGCGGGTGAGTAGTAAAAGCTGCCCTTTGGCAAATTCCGGATCAACCATCACCAGTGACAGGCAATGAAATGCCAAATCCCATGCGGCATACCAGGGGAATTCCCATGTATCAGGCATGGAAATTATGTCTGCGTTATGAAGATGAACCCATTCATGATTGCGTCCATCCAACCGTTCACGAGGCGGTGGGGGTTGTCCACTGTCTCCTTTTAACCACCTGGTCACATCAAAATAGTAAAATTGTTTTGACCAGAGCATGCCGGCAAATGCCTGGCGCTGCACATTCCTGGCATCTTCCTCTTTGATATTGGACTGCAGATCAGCGTAGAATTCATCCGTTTCCTCAATGCTTTGCTGAAACATCTGGTTAAATTTTTTAAAGGGGCTGGATAAGGCATGGTCCGAGAATCTTAAACGAATACTTATTGCCTTACCTGATGAAATGGTGCGCTGGTAATGTGTCGCTCCTTTGGTACCTTTTTTTGCAGGATTTATGGCCCTCTCATGCCCGTTTACGATATAATCATTAATGCCGTCCTTGAAAAAACCCTCCATAGCTGACGATCCATACAACCGCCGGTAATTTGTCTCATTTTCACAGAACAACAGATCCGGTGCGCCATCACAATAAAGCCACCTGCTGCCAATATCTCTGTGTTCTACCCGGATGATTTCTTTATTTACAGCAAACAATTCAGGTTTAAAGTCTGTTAGTCCCCATGACCAGGTGTTTCGAAACCATAGCTGCGGTATAATGGATACGGTCGCATCTTCCGGTCCCCGATTGTGAATAGTAAAACGAATCAGAATATCTTCCGGCGAAACTTTTGCGTACTCAACAAACACGTCAAAGTACCTATTTTCATCAAATATTCCGGTATCAATAAGTTCAAATTCCGGATCATGCTTTCCACGACGTTGATTTTCATTCACCAGCCCTGTATAGGGGAATTCTTTTTGCGGGTACTTATACAGCATTTTCATATAAGAATGCACCGGGGTATTATCGAGGTAGTAATAATATTCCTTCACGTCTTCACCGTGATTTCCTTCATTCCCCGTTAGGCCAAAGAAGCGTTCTTTCAGGATTGGGTCACGGCCGTTCCAGAGGGCAAGGGAAAAGCATATCGTTTGTTTGTCATCACAAAAACCGGCGAATCCCTCTTCTCCCCATCGAAATGCTTTACTCCGTGCGGCATCGTGGGAAACATATTCCCATGCGGTACCCTGGGGGCTATAATCTTCCCTGACGGTTCCCCACTGGCGTTCCGTTAAATAGGGACCCCATTTTTTCCACGATTTTTCCCCTCTTTTATCTTCTTCAAGGCGCATTATTTCGGCATTCATAGTTTTTCCCTTTTTATTCGCTAATCAGTTGAATTGTATGTCCATCCGGCTCTCTCACAAGAAACCCTCTTTCAAATGTCAGTTTCTTGTCAAAAATATCGATAATTCCTGAAGAGATAAATGAGGGGTGGTTATAAGTTCCAGTCTCCAGAATATCCGCATAATTAGTACTCCCCGGGAGCTGTAAAATAATAACATTTACAAGTTTGTTTATTTTTTTTCAGAAAAAATGAACGCAAGCAAACGCCAATGCGGCAAAGACAATTCACCGCTGAGGACGCGGAGAACGCGGAGAAACAACAAGTGCAGACGCCCTGCCAGGGCGTCTGTCCCGCTAATACACGCTAATACACGCGAATGGGTTTCTTTATTAGCGTTCATTGGTAGTTTGATCTTTAGTTCTTTCTGACGAGCCTTTTTTCTCCGCGTCCTCTGCGGTGAATTTGTTTTTCCCTGTGATTGGAACTATAAAATCGTTAGAATGAAGTGGTAAAAGTTATTTATTTACAGCCCCCGTGATTGCTTTCTCGAAGATTGCCGGATTGGAGGTAACTCCCCCCAACCCGTCTTCTTCCACAAAACGACGTAACTCTCCGGACGTGATGAGACTACGCTGAATGTAGTCTAACCAGACAGTTTGACCATATTCTTTCAATAGTAACAGGGGATTCATTTCTTTTTTTCCTCCGGATTTCTTTGCTGTTGACTGTAACGAATCTCCAGGGCATGTATCTTTTCCAACCTGCGACTATGGCGCTCTTCACCGCTAAATGTGGCTCCCACGAACGCCCTAACAAGTTCTCGGGCCAACTCAGACCCTACGACACACGCCCCCAGCACCAGTATATTCATATCATCATGTTCCACCCCCTGGTGGGCTGAATAGGTGTCATGACAAAGTCCTGCACGAATACCAGGCAACTTGGTTGCTGCCACAGAAGCGCCTACGCCGCTGCAACAGATCAGAATGCCCCTGTCTGCCCGACCATCTCGTATAGCTTCCCCTACAGCTTCAGCAGAATCGGGATAGTCTACATGGTCGGTGTTATGTGTTCCCAGGTCTAAAACCTGCTGGTTTAGATTACGCAAGTATGCGACGAGAAGTTCCTTCAATTCAAAACCTGCATGATCTGCCCCAATAGCAATCCGCATATTTTACCTCGCTTTATTTCTGTTCGTTCAAACCCCAATCATAATCAAGATATTTTATCGTTACTTTTATGTTTCTGACGAATTCGGCATCGTCCGTGTTTAAATATCTTACAATATATTCTTCTGTTTTTTCACTGCTACTAACAAAATCTTCTTTATACCATTTAAAGATAGAAGAGAGATATAAGACCTCATTCTCCTTATCCAGATAATTCCTGCTTTTATCATTGATAAATGAAATTGCCTGTGTCTCCAACTGTTGCTCCAATTTTTCAGCCCTGTATGCCTCCGTTACGAGCTTTGGGCAACTCATTGATGCACAGTTAATAGCAAAGTGTATCCGTGGCTCCCGAAATGCCTCTCTGAGCTTTTCTTTTTCAATTTTTTGCAGGGTAATCTTTCCCTGTTTTGTCTCAAACTCCTTTCGCTTAAAAAAGCTGTGGGGCAGCCAGCCCGCGTCAAGGACGCTCTTCATGGGATAGTCTTCCAACACCCCTTTTAAAACAAATGCATTATACGCATTTATCCAGAAGGCCATGCGATGCTTATCCGTTGGTAGTTTATCTGGATTTGTAGTAGAGAGATATTCGATATATCTCATAAAGTCCTTATCTTTCTTTAGCCCCATATAATGAACCAAACCATCCTTTGAAACATAGCGGCCCAAAACACTATCAAGAAGAGAGTTTGGATCGTCGTTTCCGGAAGCAGATACGGTAATTGCCGTACCATAAATCATTGTCAAAACGAGCATAGTTATAATCAACTTCATCTTCCTTTCCTTTCTGGAATTTGACAGGAGCCGTAGTATCCGATACCTGCATGTGCCACCACCGTATTAAAGAAGTGTCTTATTGAAATTTCTTTTTTTCGCCATAATCAAAAACACAGGATTATTAAAATTGTTACCGTAACAGCACTGTCTGAATCACCTTCTTCATCCAGGGCTTCAACGATTGTTTCGCAGCCTCCAGGGAAGCGGCTTTGAAGATTTCCGACTCGGTAGGATACGACAGAATCATATTCATGAAAATGCCGGCGGTCAGTTTCCGGTTAATAGCGATTGCTGCCGCAGGGATCATTTCCCCGGCCTTTTCGCCTACCAGTGTTGCTCCGATTATACGTTTTTTTGTGCCCAGGTTCAGCTTTAAAAAACCCACACGGTCATCTTCGGCCTTGGCCCGGTCTATCTCACGCAAGTCTACTTTCAACGAACTCTTATATATACCGGCCTTCCTTGCCATGGGTTCGGTATACCCTACATGGGACACTTCCGGTTTCGTATAGGTGGTCCAGGGAACTGCCGAATAATCTACCTTTGCGCCCATCTTGAATATTGTGTTGCGAATGACAATTCCTGCCTGGTATCCGGCCATGTGGGTAAATTGATAGTGCCCGGTTACATCCCCGCAGGCATAGATATTTTTTACGGATGTCCTCAGTTTCCTGTCGGTGATGATATATCCTTTTTCATCTACTCTGACTCCAACTCTATCCAGTCCCAAATTTTTCGATGCCGGTAACCGGCCGGTAGACACTAAGAGCTGATCCCCGGTAATTACCCGACGCTTGCCTTCCTGTTCTATTTCGACAGATATTCCATCTTTATCCTGGGTAATTACACGGTATTTAACACCCAAGAGAAGCTCTATACTGTCATTTCTAAGCTGTTCCTCCATCAACGGGCCTACTTCAGGGTCGTCTTTTTTGAATAAACCGGGACTGCGGTTCATGATAGTCACCCGAGGGCCTAAATGGCGAAATCCCTGCCCCAGTTCTAAGCCAATGGGGCCGCTCCCTAATACCATTAAATGCCTGGGCAGTTCTTTTAGATGGAAAATGGTTCGATTTGTTTGATAATCCACTTCATCCAGACCGGGAATTGGCGGAATGGCCGGTTCGGAACCTGTTGCAATGACAATATATTTGCCCGTTATTGTTTCGTCCCCGATTTTTACCGTATACCTATCCTTAAGCACACCGGCGCCAAAGATAACTTTTACCCCAAGCCCTTCGTAACGCTCCCTGGAATCGTGAGGCGCAATCTCCCCGATTACCTTTTCAACCCTGCCCATGACTGTGGCAAGATTTACCTCCTTTAAATCCGCAGTTAAACCGTACTTTTGCGCTTCCTGAATTGACTTGGCTATGTGGGCGCTCTTTAAAAACGTCTTACTGGGCACACAGCCGGCATTCAAACAATCACCGCCCATTTTCTCTGCCTCAATTAATGCTACTTTCGCCCCCAGGCTGGCAGCACCGGAAGCAACGACCAGGCCGCCGCTTCCTGCTCCAATGACAATAATATGATAATCGTATCTCATTTTTTTGTCCCTTTGAACCTTTTGTAGATACCCGGTATTAAAGCAAAGCACCCCAGGAGGGTAAAGGCGCCTATCAGCCGGGGAGAAGCTATATCCTTTACTGAATGTATGACCGCCAGTTGACCGCCTGCAAGGGCATAAACAAAGGTGCCAGGATACATGCCGACTAAACTCACCAAAGTAAATACCCGTAATGGCACGCGAGTTAGTCCCATAACGATATTAATTAAGAAAAAAGGGAAAAGCGGAACCAGTCTTAAAAATAGCAGATAACTCCAGGCATTTTTCGTTATACCATCGTTAAATTTTTTCAGATTATGTGCATATTTTTTCTCCAGGGTATTTCTTAAAATGAACCTGGCAACTAAAAAAGCCAAAGAAGCGCCAATAGTTGCGGATACAATTACAATCCCCGAACCAAGAAGAGGTCCGAAAATAAATCCCCCGGTTAACGTCAGAACGGTTGCGCCAGGCAAAGAAATGGCTGCCGAAATGATATAAACCAACATAAAGGCGCCCGTAAAGACCAATTGATGCTCGTGGTAAAAGGTATTAAGCGCTTCTTTGTTTGCCTGCAGCGCTTCTAAGGAAAGATACTTATTGAAACCCAGCTTATAGAAAACAACGAATAAGCCAACAATCGCAATGATAATTAACGGTTTTGTATATTTCACGCCTTAATCCTCTTATTGAAGGGTTTTTAGGCCTTTGTAAGCGCTTTTATCATTTTTCCACTATGTAACATTGATACCATAACGTACTGAGTGTTAGTCTCTTTCCATCCAACAATTTGGCAGGAGCCGCAAAACCCGATACCTGTGTATACCACCATCTTATCCGCCATAACTTCTTTCATCTTTGAAAAATCAATGTTAGAATTACAAATCACAGCTAACGTAATTGGGGTATCATCAAGCAGGTAAAAAACCAGGGGTATATTTTTGCCGTTAATATTAGTCAAAGATGCACCCACTAACTGTGCATTTCCTTTCATAAAAGGAAGCGTTACCGTTAAACCAGTTTGTCTTTGGAAGTAATCCACAATCGCTTTTGTATTCTGTATCTGTATATTTTCTTCAATGCCAGGCAAAGTTACGCTTAGACCAATTTGTTTTTGAAAGTGGCCTATAATTTCGCTGGCATTCTGTAAACGTATGTCAGGAACAAGCTGCTTCATTATATAGTCGTGATATTTCGACTCTGCGAGGTAAAAAATATTATTTTTCTTCAGTTTATTTTGTATTACGAAAAAACAAGCAATAAGAATTATTGCTGTTGCTATGCCCGAAACGAATGCGAATCTGCTTCTCAACAAGAAATTCTTTATACATTGAGTGAAGAAGTTTGGTCTTCTTTCCGCGCTTCTCAAAATTATTTGCTCAAGGTATACAGGGGCTTTTACCTTGCAAACAGTCTCCCTAACTCTTGCTTGAAGCAGCCGTTCCTTTTCTATTTTCAGGCCGCATGCATGGCACATATTAACATGCGCCAGAACCTCGATATTCCTTTCCACATCGAGTTCGCTATCGAGAAAGGCATAAAAATATTTTCTTGCATCGGTACAATTCATTTCTTATTCTCTTTCGTAACCGTGTTTTTTTGCATACCCTGTTAATTTTTCCTTGAGAATCTTTCGTCCCCTATAGATTCTGGACATTACCGTCCCGATTGGGCAGTTAAGCATTTTGGAAATCTCCTTGTAGGAAAAGCCCTCTACTATAGAAAGTAATATCACCAATCGAAAATCATCGGGTAATTCTTCCAATGCTTTTTTTATATCAGAGTCCAACCATTCATCAAATTCTGTTTCATTTTCAGCAATAGGGGACGTTAAGGCCTCTTCTTTTATTGATTCATGAAAGGACTCAATGCTATCAAAATCAACCAAAGATGGTTCTGTTTTACTTTTCCTATAGTGATTGATGAAAGTGTTCATTAATATTTTAAACAACCAGGCCCTTTCATTATTTATTATTTCGCCATTCCGGAGAGATTTGAATGCCTTTAAATAGGTTTCCTGAACCAGGTCGTCTGCATTATTTTCATTCTTAACAAGATATAATGCCGATCTGTATAAAGCATCTATATGTATGAGAAGAGTATCTTTTTGGCTCAAGATTTATTACCAGGAAAAATATGATAAATAGTAACAACCTCATTGTGCGGGTACACCGTAGCTATCACCGGCAATTTCGCAAATTTAGACATAATTTTGGTTTTCTACTATTACACCGTAAAAACTTCTTTAAAAAAGAAATATTTTATCCCCCCCCCCATATCCCCGCCTTGCGAAAGAGGGAATATGGGGGTGGTCTATTTGGATGCAGTTGTGCTGCGTTATAATGTTAAAGACAAATAACAATCAAGGTTTATTCCTGCAAAATAAAAAACCCTTTTGGAGTTCCTTACAAGTTTGTTATAGCTATTTTTTCCCATAGAGATTATCCAGGGGGCTTTTCGGCGCATTCGACATATCCCGCATTACATGCGTATAAACCATCGTAGTCCCGAGATTCTTATGCCCAAGTAAGTCCTGAACCTCCCGGATATTAACCCCGTTCATTAAAAGATGGGTCGCAAAACTGTGCCGCAAGGTATGAACAGACGCATTTTTGACAATCCCTGCTTTTTTGACTGCCCCCTTTACCATATTCTGAATCGCCTTATCACTTAAATGATGCCGCCTGATTTTCCCGCTTCCCGGATCAACGGAAAGTCTGTCGGAAGGAAAAACATACTGCCATCCCCAATCTTTCGGCGCGTTGGGATATTCCCTGCCTAACGCGTTCGGCAAATATACCTCACCATATCCTTTTTCCCTATCCTCATCATGCATTACTTTAACCTTATCAAGATGCAATTTCAGCTCCGGTTTAACGAATTCAGGAAGCATGGTTGACCTGTCCTTATCGCCCTTGCCACTGCGTACAAAAATCAGATTCGAATCAAAATCAATATCCTTAACCCTCAATCCGGC